>MGTJ01000001.1 GCA_001799395.1 Desulfobacterales bacterium RIFOXYA12_FULL_46_15
ATGAATCCATTGCCCCTTGTTTTGAAAGTGCACCAAAGCCGGTTTTGACAGAGATATTGAAATTTTTGCCGAAAACAAACTGCAAGGCCTGTAAAGAGCCGACCTGTCTCGTATTTGCCATACGGGTCATGGAAGGGATCAAGGACCAGGAGGATTGCCCCGGTTTGACGGAAGAGTCCAAAAAACAGCTTCAGCAGTATCTGTCACGGTTTTGTTTTTTGGAATAATCAAAGGCGGGTCAAAGTAATCCCCCTAAGGTTCAATGCAAAAGCGCAGAACCTTAGGGGGATTAAAAAGGGTATTATAATTTTTTCTGACCATCCCAGACCTGATTTGCTGCCGGCAGTACAGGAATGTATTTAAACCATTCGTGGGTCTTCATATGTTCCGGATCCTGCTGGAGTTTGCGGCTGTGTTTCAGAATGGGCGGGACAATCTGTTTGATATCCTTGGCAAGGTCTTTGGATATACCGAATTTTGTCGCTTCACAGGCCAGGTCAACCGCCTTCTGGCTGAATTGCTGGGAAGAGGCCAGGGTATCCAGGGCCTTTGCAGGATTATGGAATCCCACGCTGTTTTCTGCAGATATCATATCCCAGAAGAACTGACCCTTCCGGATCATCTGCTGGGCGGCGATAACAAGGTTTTCATAATCAAGAGCTTTTTCTCCCGTGTATTCCAGGGCCAGGCGGACCGCCTCATGGGCCTTGACCGATATTTCCTGGGCAATCAGCAATTGATCAAAGGTCTTCTTCTGGGTAAACAGAACCCGGGTTTTTAAAAATTCCGGGGTCTTGTCGGAATGACACTGGCGGCAGGCCCTGAGTTCAGGATCTTTGAGTGGTGATGTCCACCAGTGGGAAGAAATTTTTTTCTTGTCGTCGGTCCTTACATAGGCCATGTGGCAGTCGGCACAGACAACTCCTGCAGCTCCGTGGGTGCCGTTTATCCAGGTCTCGTATTCCGGGTGCTGGGCTTTCAGCATGGGAGTTTTGGATACCGGGTGGGTCCAGTCCACAAAATTGCCTTCAAATCCCTTGACCCGGCATTCTCCCTGATCCTGGTAGTAGGTGAACATGTCTTCCGGATCAAACCCGTTGTCCCATGGGAATTTGGGCTTCTTTGCCGGGCCGAAGGATTTGTCCAGGAAATAATATTCCACATGGCATTGACCGCAGACAAGGGCCCGTTTTTCGTTCCTGGCCAATTGTTTGAAATCCTTGCCTTGAGATTTCAGATAATCCTGGAGCGGCACGCTGTAGAGCCTTAGCTCCATGGTTTCAGGCTCATGGCAGTTGGCGCAGCCGATGGTATGATCCTTGACATCCAGTTTGTCCCGCATGGCATTGACATCGACGGCCCAGAAATCGTCTCCCTTTCCCTTAACCCATTCCAGCATCTTAGGCCCTTTGCAGTTCCAGCAGGTGCCGGGGAGCCCCCCTTTTTCATCATACCGGTTGATGCGGTCGATTTTTAAAAAATCTTCCACTGCATAGGTATGGCCCCTTGCGGACCGGTATTCATAGCTGAAGGGATAACCGAGCCAGAGGTTTTTAAGATAGGGCTGGGCATGCTTGTAGCCTTCCGGCAGGGGATCGGCATTATTATGCTTATTATAATTAACAGAGCCGTTATATTCGGTCATGACCTGGGTTTCGTTATTTCTTTCATAATAGCCGTACTGAAGGGGAAATTCATTTTTAAAGGCGCTGTTGCGGATTTCGTCAGCCGGCAGTTTGGTCTTATAAACCGGCGGATTCAGTTCCCCGACATCCGAACAGCCGGAAAACAATATGCTTGCCCCCAATAAGCTCCCCAGGACCACAGTATAGATTGACATTACATGTTTAGACATCGCCCACACTCCTTGTGCTGACAGGTTTCATTCTCATATGCTGGACATTTCGATGGCAGCCGGTGCATAAGCCTTTCACATCCATGGCGGCTACGGTTGTATTGGTCACATGATGACAGGCTTTACAATTGGTATTGACCACCTGTCTTGTGCTTTCCCCGGCCTTGAGCGGCATTTCAATTTTTTCAAAGGTATTGAGATACAGATCTTTGGTGCCGGCCACAGCCTTGAAGGGCAGTTTCTCGGCAAGATTATGGGGAGCATGGCATTCATTGCAGGCAAGTTCGGCATGGGCCGATATCTTATGGGTGACGGCAGCCTCATTCATGATGTGACATCCGGCGCAGAAAGGACGCCGGTCACTGATCTGCATTCCGATACCGGCCCCGACCGTGATGACGCTGCCCATGACCAGTCCCAAAATCCATAGCCATAGCCTTGGGGGGCCGTTTTTTGAGTTTTTCGGACTTGCTCTCATAAATTCCTCCTCATACATTCCTCCGTTTTATTGGTTGATGTAATCATGCTCTTCGTTTTTTGAGGTGCAAAAAAAACCATATTTCGAATTAGACGGGCACGGTGTCGAAGAAAATGACCTGCCCCTGATATTTGGACCGGTTCATACTAATATGAAGCACTTTCGGGAATCAAGCTTTTTTATTAGAGTCTGACCTGGATTTTCTTTTTCTTATATCCTCTGTTCGGCCGGTTTCAGGCCAGAACCCACGGAGAGGGTGTTCCCCTAAGAAAATGTTCAGGCATGCTGAAAGGGCCTGCAAAACAGGTTTGAACGATGAGCTGCCGTGTTCTTTCCATACCGAGTTCGTTCATCATGGAAAAGGGCCCCCTGGGCCAGGCAAGGGAATAATGAATCCCTTTTTCAAGATCGGTCAGGGAGATGATTTTTTTTTCGATCAGGTGTGAGCACAGCGTAAATATGGTGCCGAGCAGCCGGTCAATGACGACCTGGCGGATGTCCCTATCTTCGATAACCGGCCCGTCCGCCAGGTCCCAGTGTTTTTTATTCCTGAAACAGTCTTTCAGGGATTCTGGCATTTCCACAAATCCGATATCGGTCGACTGGAACCGGCTATACATGGACTGGGCCGCATGATAGCAGGTACTGATCCCTGTTCCGTTCTGAACCCACATCATCCCGTATTTCAATCCCAGGGCCTCTCTGGAGATACTGTCCAGGGTGGCGATATTATATTTTCCGTAAAAAGAGTCTGTCAGCATATAGGCAGCGATAAAAACCGGGTTGATGGCAAAACCTGGGAAATCTTTTACTTCAACCACGGTTTTTCTGCTGGCAACGGCAAATTCCCGGATGGCTGCAAAGGTTTCAAAACTGGTGTCGTCATGGCGGATAATTTCCACTAAAGGGTTGATATTGGCAGGGAAAAAATAATGAAGACCGGCTGTACGCTCAGGATGGGGCACATTTTCCATTACTTCTTTGATCAGAAAAGTGGAGGTATTGCTGACAAACAGGGTTTCGTCCGAACAGGCCTCTGCCAGCTCCCGGAATATCCCGGTTTTCAATTCAAGGGTTTCTACCACAGATTCAATGATAAGCTCGCATTCCCTTAAGCCTTCGTATTGGTTGGTAGCCTTTATTTTCCGGGTGATCCAATCCATTTCCGCCTGGGCCAGCTTGTTTTTTTTTACTTTTCCGCTCAGTGCCTGGATGATTTTTTGGTCAAGCACAGCCCCAGGATACTGGTTCTCTTTTATTTTGAACACCACGTCATACCCTGAAGCAGCAGCACTTAACCCTATGGCCGACCCCATAACCCCACACCCGACGATTCCAACGGTTCTGATTTTTTTCATCCGGTTTCTCCTGCAATGATCCCTTTTTTTGTTTTTTTATATTTCAATCGAGCATCATTCCATATCGGCCGGCCATGGAAAAGTCAAAGGAAAAAACGGTGAAAATGCTTTATTATCAATATGTTCAATCGTTTTTTAAACTGAATATTATAAAGGATAACAGCCTTATTGCCTTATTGAATAATGCAGTTTTTATATTTGGGAAAACAAACCAGGAAAGTTGGCTTTAAAAACTTAAATTTATAAATCATTCAACCTGGTTTTAAATTACAAAAAAAACAGGACTTGTTCAGTTATTCCCATTGTTTGGCAGATAGGGAAATCTCCTATTATGCTTAGGAAGTTTCCGAGGGGCAAAATAGTGAGTCTGCTGATTTACTTTTTAGCAGTCATCCGCTATGTTAAATTAGGGATTTATCCTAAAGGATTCAAAAATTAAGGAGATGTTTTGGCAGGCTTTTTCAGCAGACAGGGTCTCCGGGTCAAAATAGTGGTCGGGTACAGCTCAGTATTTATCCTGACATCCATCCTTGGCGGAATATTCATCTATTTCCAGGTCAAAAAAAACATTACCGAAAATATCGAAAATGAGCTGCAAAACAGCACTGCCGCTGTTTTGAACATGGTCAGGACGGCAGCCACGGTTTCAGTAAAGAATTATCTCAGGGCAGTGTGTGAAAAAAATCTGCAAAATATCCAGGCCATATACAGGCGGTACGAATCCGGTCTCATCACTGTGGAAGAGGCCAAGGAGGAAGCCAGGAGAATTCTTTTTTCCCAGGTCATTGGAAAAACAGGTTACCTTTATTGTGTCGACAGCTTTGGAGTGGCAGTAGAGCATCCGAACATTGACGTTGCAGGGAAAAAAGACTGGGCGGAAATGCCCTTTGTCAAGCAGATGATCCGGATGAAGCACGGATACCTGGAGTATGACTGGAAAAAACCGGGAGAAGACCATTACCGGCCCAAGGCCATTTATATGGATTATTTTGCCCCTTGGGACTGGATAATCTCCGTGTCCACATATACCGAGGAACTCAAAGATCTGATCAATGTTGATGATTTCAGATCCAGCGTACTGGCCATGAAATTCGGTAAAACAGGGTATTCCTTTATTGTTGACAGCCAGGGCAACCCTTTTATTCATCCCAGGCTCGAAGGAAATCCCATGGCTGATATCCGGACCCTGGACAGGGATGATTTCATTGAGGATATTGTCCGGCTGAAAACCGGTAAGCTGAGCTATTCCTGGAAAAATTCAAAAGATGAGCCCTATCGCAGGAAACTGGTAATATTCAATTATATCCCGGAATATGGCTGGATTGTGGCCTCCTCCGGGTATTTTGACGAATTTTATTCCATCCTTGGAACCGTAAGAAAGATTATCATTATCAGTATTGTCTTTATCCTGGGGCTGGCTTTTTTGACCTCCCTCTGGCTCACCCGGCTGATCATCGAACCCTTGAACCGGCTGATGGCTTACCTGGATATGGGAATTCCCGAAACTCTGTCCACCCGGATGCCTGTCACTTCCATTGATGAAATCGGGAAGCTGGTGTCCTATTTCAACGGGTTCATGGAAAAACTGGAAGCTTACAGCCATAGCCTGAAAACCGAGACGGCCGAGCACCGTCTGACTGCTGAGGCCCTGATGGAAAGCGAATGGCGGTACAGGATCATCTTAAGATGTATCCATGAAGGGTATTTCGAGGCTGACTTAAGGGGCAATATCCAGTTTCTGAATCATTCCATGGCTTTGATTACCGGGTATTCCCGGCAGGAGCTGTCCCAAAGGAACATCGTGCATCTCATCAGCCCCAGGGATGCTGAAAAAGTGTCCCGGATATTTGACGGCAAGGGTTTCAAGGAAGAGGGCGCCGGTATCGATGAATGGGAACTTGTCCGGAAGGACGGTTCTCACTGTTTTGTGGAAACTTCCTTGTCCGTCATGGTCAATAAATTCAACAACCAGGCCGGCATCCGGGGGGTTGTCCGGGATGTGACAGGCCGTATCCAGGCCGGCAAAGCCCTGCAGCTGTCTGAGGAACTGTTTTCAAAAGCCTTTCAGTGCAGCCCCGGCGGCATGTTTGTGGCCCATATTGAAAACGGCCGCCTGATCAATGTCAACGACAGTTTTTTAACACTCACAGGGTATGATGCAGCCACGGCCCTGGGGAAAGGGCTCATGGATCTAGGCTTTTTCAGAAACCGGAAAGAAGGCAAAAAGATTTTCAAGATGATTCATGAAAAGCAGGGTCTTCGCAACAGGGAAATGGAGTTTTGCAGGGCATCCGGGGAAATCCGGGAAGGACTCCTGTCTGCCGAAGTCCTTGAGATCTGGGGAGAGACCTGTATCCTGGCTGCCCTGGAAGACTGTACGGAAAGCCGGAAACTGGAACGGCAGTTCCTGGATATGATTGAGCAGCAGCGTCATGAAATCGCATTTGCACTCCATGACGACCTGTGTCCGCAATTGATCGGGATTGAAATGCTCATTGATATCCTGAAGCCGGGTTCTTCAAATTCCCTGTCTGAAAAAACAGACCGGATGGAAAAAATCGAAGCCCTTATCCAGGATTCCATCCGGAAAACCCGGCTCCTGTCCCGGGGACTTTCTCCTGTGGACATTGATGAGCAGGGGTTTGAGGCTTCCCTTTGTGAACTGGCCGGAAACGTGGAAGACATGTACGGCATTGTCTGCACCAGGGACTGCGACGGCTCAACCCCCTTTGCCGGCAATACCGAAGCCACCCATGCCTATTATATCGCCCGTGAAGCAGTCCATAATGCAGTCAAGCACGCCGGAGCCCGGCATATCCACATCCATTTTGCAACCCGGAAGAACAAAACCATATTAATGGTCAGGGATGACGGCAAAGGGATTGACACAAAATCCAGCCCCGCAGGTCTCGGGTTGAAGATCATGGGATACCGGGCAAAGCGCCTGAACGCATCCCTGGATGTCCGGAAAGGCGTCAGGGGAGGGACCATTGTCCTGATGGAAATGGAACATACGGAAACGGAAGATCTTGAGGAGGACATAAGATGACAAAGACAAGGAAAATACTGATTGTCGAAGACCACCCGATTTTCAGGATGGGCATGTGTGAACTCATCAACCGGGAAAAAGACCTGACCGTCTGCGGCAGCGCAGAAGATGTGCCTGAAGCCATGGCCCTTGTAGAGTCGGAAAAACCCGATCTGATCATCCTGGACCTTTCCCTGAAAAACAGCAACGGCATGACCCTGATCCGGGATTTGAGCAAATATCACAAAGAGATCCCGGTCCTGGTGCTGTCCATGCATGAGGAATCCCTGCATGCCGAACGCTGTCTTCTGGCCGGGGCAAAAGGCTATCTCATGAAACATGAGACCAAGGATTCGGTGATAAAAGCCATCCGGAGAATTTTTGCCGGGAAGAAATATATCAGCCAGCGGGTGATGGACAGCCTTCTGGAAAATTTCGGAAAGGAGCAGGCCGTTGACCCGGATTCTCCTGTTCAAACCCTGACCGACCGGGAGCTGGAGATTTTTGAGCTGATCGGCAAAGGGTTTTCCTCAGGCCAGATCGCAGGCCGGCTGAATCTGAGTGTAAAAACCATCAGCGCCCACCGCGAACGTATAAAACAGAAACTGGGCTGGAAATCCGGGGGAGAGCTGGTCCGGTATGCCGTTCTCTGGCTGGAAACCGAACACCTGCGCCAGAATAAAAAAAGCGGCATGGATTTGTAATTCTTTTCCTTTCTTCCGGATTTCCTAATCCTTCTAGGGAAATACCCCTGTAAATTTTAGTGTTTTTTAAATGAAAAATTAGTGAAAGAGCCGATTTACCGGGCTTTTGCTTCCTTGTATCCTTTTTTTTAACTTAAATGGTTTTAAGAAAACCTTAACGGATAAAACAGCATCCTTATGCATTCCTGGGGATGCCACAAGAAAGAGGAGACAAGCCCATGAATATCGTGAATAACCTTGAATTAAGTGCAAAATTTTGTCCTGGTAAAACAGCATTGCTTTTTGAGGACCAGGCCATCACCTATGAAGACCTTCTTTTAAAGGCCAATCAGCTCGCATCAGGAATGGAAGCGGCAGGGATTGAAAAAGGGGACCGGGTAGGGCTTTTCATGCCCAATCTGCCGGAATTTCTCATGATTTATTTTGCGGCCCAGAAAATCGGCGCCATTGTGGTGGCCCTGAATGTCCTCCTGGTAAAAAACGAGGTCCGGTATATTCTTAAGGATTGCGGCGCCAAAATGCTCTTTGCCGGAAAAGACCAGGTAAAAGAGGTGCCAGTGGATGAACTCCCGGATCTGGAACAACTGGTCCTGGTCGAGGGGGACCCTGAAAATGAAATGCACATTGAAAAGCTCTATGATAAAACCGTAAGACAATTCAAAACCCAGGACATGAATGAGGACGATCCCTGTGCAATCCTTTATACTTCCGGCACTACCGGATTTCCCAAAGGCGCCGTCCTGACCCATTTCGGTGTCCTGACCAATATCAACGCCACCATTTATCATACCGGCATGAAATCAGACGACGTTCTCCACCTGTTTTTACCCCTGTTTCACTGTTTCGGGCAGAATTTCATCATGAATGCCGGGATCAAGAGGGGCGCGACCCTTGTGATGCACCGGCGGTTTGAGCCTGAACCCGTGATCCGTGCGATTGCCCGGCATGGGGTCACCATGTTTTTTGCCGTGCCTACCATCTATATCTATCTGTTAAACATGAAAGACGAAGAGTTAAACCTTAAGAGCATCCGTTATTATTTCACGGCAGCGGCAGCCATGCCCCTGGAAGTTGCCGAAGCCTGGCATGCCCGCCGCGAAATGCCCATCCACGACGGGTACGGTCTGACGGAATGCTCTCCCTTTGGTTCCTATAATCACGATTTTAAACATAAACCCGGGTCCATCGGCCACCCCATCATTAACGGGGAAATGAAAATCGTTGACGAGAGCGGCAATCCCGTTGCGCCCGGAAAATGGGGAGAAATCTGCATCAAAGGGCCCAATGTGATGAAAGGTTATTGGAACAAACCTGAAGAAACAGCCAAGACTATTCGTAACGGCTGGCTCCATACGGGCGATGTCGGGACCCAGGACCAGGACGGGGATTATTTTATCGTGGACAGGGTAAAGGATATGATCATTTCCGCCGGCAACAATATCTACCCCACTGAAATCGAGAACCATCTCTATGCCCATCCGGATATTCATGAAGTTGCGGTTTTCGGCATACCGGATTCCATCAAGGGTGAAGCGGTCAAGGCAGCCATTGTCCTGAAGCCCGGAAAGACACCGGACCCTTTTGAAATCATTGAGTTCTGCAAAACACGGATGGCCAAATACAAAGTGCCCAAACAGGTTTTCTTCCTGGATGAGCTGCCCAAAAGCGCCACCGGCAAGATTCTGAAACGGGTGCTCAGGGAAACCGCTTCAAGGGAACGGCAGAGTGCCTGAGAACCCGTAGGGAAATGAAAAAAATCAATCAACCAACAAGGAGGGTTCATGTTATCCAAAGCATATATACCATATAAGGGGTATTACAGCACCCCGTTCGTCAAATGGCAGGGAAGCCTTGCCAACGAGAATTCCATTACTCTTGCGGCTGAAACATCAAAAAACTGGTTTTTGACCCGTGATCTCGATCCCGGGATGTTTGATTATCTCATCCTGGGGGTGACCGTGGGCCAGCCCGCAGCTTTTTACGGGGCTCCCTGGGCTTCGGCCCTGATGGGCGCCGAAGGCATTGCAGGTCTTTATATCAGCCAGGCCTGTTCCACCTCCACCACCGGCATCTTCCAGGCTGCCCTGGGCGTGGAAGGCGGGGCATATCAGAATGTGTATACATTGTTTACGGACCGCTGTTCAAACGGTCCCCACACGATCTGGCCCAACCCTGGCGGACCCGGCGGGAAGGTCGTTTCCGAAGACTGGGTCATGGATCATTTCGGTAATGACCCCTGGGCCGGGGCTGCCATGATCCGGACAGCCGAAAACGTAATCAGGGAAGCCGGTATCACCCGGGAGGAATGCGACGCCCACGCCCTCCGGCGCTATGAGCAATACTCCGACGCCCTGGCCGATGACCGGAAATTCCAGAAACGGTACATGTTCCCCATCGAGGTCCGGGTTTCCAAAAGGGAAAGCATCCTGGTGGATGAAGACCAGGGCATTACCCGGACCACTGCTGAGGGCCTCAAAAGTCTGAAAGCGGTCCTGCCGGGGGGCCAGCTGACCTTTGGCACCCAGACCCACCCGGCCGACGGCCATTGCGCCCTCATCGTGACAAACCGGGAAAAGGCAAGGGAACTGAGCCTGGATGCCGGTATGGAAATCCAGGTAATTTCTTTCGGCCATGCCCGGGTCAAAAAAGCACACATGCCCATGGCCCCTGTGCCTGCCGCAAAAATGGCCCTTGACAGGGCCGGGCTTTCCATCCGGGATATCCGGGTGATCAAGACCCATAACCCGTTTGCAGCCAATGATATCTATTTTTCAAGGGAGATGAAGGTGGATGTCAATTCCTTTAACAATTACGGCAGTTCATTAATTTTCGGCCATCCCCAGGCGCCCACCGCAGGGCGGTCCATCATTGAAGGCATTGAAGAGGCGGTCCTTCTCGGGGGTGGTTATGTCCTGTTTACGGGATGTGCTGCCGGAGACACATCTGCGGCCCTTATCCTGAAGGTGGGATAGACATTCCCCGGTCAGGATAAGGGGCTTATATAACCATACAGGCAAAAGGCCTTAAGGGCCATATAGGAGACATTTAAATGAAAGAAATCAATACCATCGGCATTATAGGGTTCGGCGTGATGGGTGCCGCCATCGGGATGAATGCGGCTGCATCCGGTTATTATGTCGTTTTTAAAGAAGTGGACGAAGTCCTGGTCCGGTCCAATTATGAAAAATGGGTCCTCTCAGCCCTGAAAAAAAAGGTGGATCAGAATAAAATGAACCAGGCAGACATGGACAAGATTGCAGGCCGGATCAGGGGAACCAGCCGGTATGAAGACCTGAGCGGGTGTGATCTTGTCATTGAGGCGGCTGTAGAGGATTTCGGTCTGAAAAAGAAGATATTCGGGGACCTGTCCCGGGTTTGCCGGAAAGATGCGATCATAGTCAGCAACACATCCACCTTTCCTATTGAACAGTTGATGGCGGATGTCCTCCATCCTGAGCGGACAGCCGGTCTCCATTATTTTTTCCCGGCCAACGTCAACCCGCTTGTAGAAGTGATCCGCCAGGAAAAGACCAGTCCTGAAACTTTGGAAGCCATCCGGGCCTTTGCCGAAAGAAATGGCAAAACCGTGATCGAAGTCAGGGATTTCCCAGGGTTTGCCATCAACCCCGTGTTTATTTCAAGCTATATGGTTCTCAATTCCTTTTACGGAAACTATAACGCCGCCACCCTGGAGAGCATTTCCAAAGAAGCCCTGGGTCTGAAATTCGGAATTCTCTGGGTTCAGAATTTTTCAGGTATCGGCACAAGCTATCATGCGGCAAAATCCATGTATGATTATCTGATTTCCACGGATGTGGGGTTTGTCAAAATGCCGGAATCCCTGGAAGACTGTTTCAAGACCGCGGGACGCTGGAACCTTGAAGACGGTCCGGTCATCGAAGATAAGACCATCCGGAAAGTGGTTTCCGACCGCCTGCTCGGAACAATTTTCACCATAGCGACCCATCTGGTTGAAAAAGCCGTGGTCTCGGTAAAGGATCTGGAAAAAGGTGTCCGGATTTCCCTTGCCTGGCCCCAGGGGCCCTTTTTGCTCATGAACCGCCTGGGCATGGAAAAGGTCAGGGAACTGGTTGTCAATACCTGCTATTCAGGACTTTTTAAAATGCCGCAGCGTTTTTCCGTTAAAACACCCGAGCCCTGGGTGTTATAATCCATCAAGGAAGAGCCTGCTTTATATATCGTCATGCCCGGGGAAAGGCTTCGGGCGCAAAATCTTTATCTTATGGAGGAAGCGTATGAAAAAATTATTACTTGGTTTGATTGGTATTGTCATCCTTATGGGTCTTATTCTCCCGGCCGGTCCGGTTTTGGCGGCAGAGCCCGGCAAAGTCAAGTTCGGTCATGTGGCCCCGCCGTTTCACGGATTGTCCAAAGGAGCCGAAGCCTTTTCGGCCCATGTAAAGGAAAAGACCCAGGGAAGGATCGACATTGCCGTTTTCCCGGCCGGCCAGCTCGGCTCTGAAGTTGCCATGGGCGAGCTGGTGCAGGTTGGTGCCATTGAAATAGCATCCATCACGACTGCCGTGCTTCAGAATTTCGTTCCGCAATGTTCAGTCATTGACATGCCTTTTATTTTTCCCAACCGGAAAACCGCCTATGCCGCTCTGGATGATCCGGAACTCAAACAGAAGATTTTTTCCTATTTTCCGGCCAAAGGGCTTATTCCCATCGGATGGGGTGAAAATGAGATCAAAGATTTTACCAACACAAAAGGCCCGGTCCGAACCCCTAACGATATTAAAGGGCTCAAGGTCAGAGTCATGAATTCACCCGTATATCTGGATACCTTTAAACAACTGGGAGCCTCCCCTGTAGCCATCCCCTTTTCAGAAACCTATAATGCGCTTCAGACCGGGGTGGTGGATGCCCAGGACAACCCGATCCTGACCTCGGTCCTGATGAAATTCACAGAAGTGACCAAATATGCCACCCTGACCAACCACAGCCTGAACGAATGCATCACGGTTGTCGGCACGGATTACTGGAACAGCCTTTCAAAGGCGGATCAGCAGATCTTTCTGGAAGCAGCCGAAATCCTGAAAAACGTCAACCGGGAAGTGAATGCAAAACTGCATGAGGCCCTTCCCCAGAGTAAGATATCTGTCCATGATTATGCCAAGGCCAATGGCGTGGAAATCATCGAGTTAACCACTGATGAGCGGGAACAGTTTAGAAAAGCCATGATACCGGTATGGGATAAATACAGAAAAGAGATCGGGGATGATATTTTCGATCTGATGCTGAAAAAAATCGACCAGCACCGGATTTAATGCCGGCACCCCCGGGCGCCTGCCGGTCCGGGGGCAGTAAACCGTTTTCACCAGATGGAGGTATATGTTGCAAAAAATAATTCATGCTATTGACCGGATCGAGCATTTCGTCCTGGTCTGGACTATCCTGGGGCTGGCATTGGTCGGAGCTTTTCAGGTATTAACCCGGTATGGTTTCAATTACAGTTTTTCATGGTTTGAAGAACTGGGGCGATACCTGGCAGTATTGATCGCATTTCTCGGTGCAGGGATCGGGGCTAAAAAAGGGACTCATTTTTCCATGGACCTTATTGTCGGGATGCTGGCAAAACCCTATCAATATTATTTGCAGTCCTTTACCGGAATCATCTCATCGGCATTCTTTTTTTTGATTGCAGTTTATTCCTGGAAGTTCATTGTCCGAATGCACAATTTCGGCGCCACCTCGTCGACCATGGGCATCCGGATGTACATTGTCTATCTGCCGATTCTGATTTTTTCCGTTGTTATGGCTGTCCGGTTTCTCATTACCGGGCTCGGATATATCAAAAAAGCAAGAAACGGCGAAGAAAACTGCCGGTAAAGGAGCCTGATCATGATTCTGACGATTTGTGCCTGTTTCGGCGGGCTTTTGTTTGCGGGCGTGCCAATTGCCGTAATCCTGGGGATTACAACCCTGACAGCCCTGGTTTTTTTCACCCAGACACCGCTTTATCTTATTACCCAGCAATTGTTCAGTGCCATGGACAATTTTGTATTGCTGGCCATTCCGTTTTTCATTCTGGCCGGCGCCATAATGACCCGGGGCGGCATTGCCAGAAAACTGATCCGGTTTGTCGATGCCCTGGTGGGCTGGTTTCCGGGCGGGCTGGGCATGGCCGGGGTCCTGGCCTGTATTTTTTTTGCAGCCATATCCGGGTCGTCCACGGCAACAGTGGTGGCCATCGGTTCGGTGATGATCCCTGCCCTGACCAAGGCCGGCTATGGTGAAAATTATACGCTTGGGGTCATTACCGTATCCGGTTCCCTGGGGATTATGATTCCGCCTTCAATTCCCATGATTCTTTACTGTCTGGTGATGAATGTGTCGGTGGCCCGGCTGTTCATGGCTGGGATCATCCCGGGGCTGCTCATTGGTGCATGCCTGATGGCTTATACTTTTGTGCTTGCCAAAAAAAACAACTGGCGTATTGAAAAAAGACCTTCCTTATCAGAAATTCTAATTGCAGCCAGAGACGGGGTATGGGCTCTGGTTCTGCCGCTTCTTATTCTCGGCGGGATATACACAGGGCTTTTTACTCCCACAGAAGCCGCTGCCGTTGGTGTGGTTTATGCCCTGGCCGTTGAAATTTTTATATACAAGGAATTCAAGATTTCCGACATTACCTCAACCTGTAAGGAAGCCGCAGTTTTATCTGCCTGCCTCCTGTTTATCCTGGCCTGTGCCATGACTTTTATCTGGCTCCTGACCTCCCAGCAGATCCCGCATCAGTTGGCTGATCTCATCATTCGCTATATTGACAGCCCGGTCATGTTTCTTTTGACTGTCAACATCCTCTTTCTCATCCTGGGCTGCTTCATGGATGACGTCAGCGCCATGCTGGTGCTGGCCCCTCTTTTTCTTGAAACCTTGAACCGCTACGGCATTGACCTGGTGCATTTCGGCGTGGTCATGGTGCTCAACATTCAGCTCGGAATGCTGACTCCGCCTTTCGGACTCAACCTGTTCATCGCCTCCGGCATTACCGGAAAGCCTTTGACAAGGGTGGCCCGGGGCGTTCTGCCGTTTCTGGCCGTCATGCTGTTTTGCCTTTTTTTGGTGACCTATGTGCCTTCCATCTCTCTTTTTCTGCCGGATTGGCTTTTATAGTATATGTGCTAATCCATAATGATCGAGATTTTGATCCAATGGAAGAATACTTAGGGCTCAGAGTGAAGAGATAAAAAGTGCTGTTTCAACTCCCGGGGGCTTCAATTTCCGGAATTCGAAACAGCGTTTTATGATGGATATCTTAACCTTTCACGGGTGGACCTACTGGGTGATATTTCCAAAGACACGGATAGGAATTTTCCTGGATGTATCTGTCCAGATGGTAATCAGGTCTGCATAGATTCCCGGGTCGTTTTTGATATTTTCAACAATCAGTTCATAAAAGGGGGAGCCTGCATCCTGGTCGTTTCTTTTGATTTCAAACCGGATATTTTGCTTGTCTCTTGCCGTTGACTGGGTAATTTTAAAATCGATTTCCTGGTCTACCGGTGTAATGGTCATGGTGGACGTTATTTTCTGTCCTGCTTTTCCGCTCAGTTCAATATGGCCGGGGCTGAGGCGGACAAAAGTTTTGACCTGGCCTATAAGTTCAATCCTGATCAAGGATTGAGCCGGATCATTGGTATGAACCTTCATTATTTTTCTGACGCTGTGTCCGCCATACCCGCTGGTGGACAATGAAACAGATATTTTTCCTTCGCTTCCAGGAAAGATGAGCTTCTCGCTTGAAGCCGCCGTACACCCTCAGTCAGTGTCTACCTTAAGGACTTCCAACGGGGCTGTGCCTTTATTTTTCAGGATAAAATCATGGGTGACCGTATCCCCTTCCCATACGGATTTGAAATCAAACACCCGCTCCGGTAATACCGCCTCTGGTTTCTGTTCGGCCAGGGCAGGGCCTGAAAAAAAGGTTAAAAATGAAATCAGCAGAAACAATCCAAAGAGTGGGAATATTTTTTTCATGTAAATATCTCCTGTAGATTAAATACTATATAATTTGTTTTGATGATAACTCTTTTTTGTTATAAGTTCGTCACAAACGGATTAATGATAAAATAAAGGCCCAGAAGCCCGACCAGGGTTCCGGCCCCTTTGCGGAACCAGGTACCTGCACTATGCCAGGCTGTACTTTCCAGGAGTTTCCGGACGGCAGCGGCGCTGCTTCCGGCAATGGCAATGGGGAGGCAATGTCCCATACCGAAAAGAACAATCAAAAGAATACCGGTCATGATTTTTTCCTGGACCGTAATGACGGCCAGGATGGGTGCAATAAACCCGAAGGTGCAGGAACCGGAGAGGATGCCGTAGGCAAGTCCAAGGACAAAGGCCCCGGTCATTCCTTTGAGTCTCAGCCGGTATAACAGCCCCCCGGACAGGGAGCATTTTTCAACCCCCAGCATACCCAGGGCCACCCAGATCAGGATGGCTCCGATGAGAATCTGCCAGTAATTGCCCACATCCCCCAGCATCCGTCCCAGAAGCGCACAGATAATGCCGATGATAGCGATGGTGATAAACAAACCCATGGTAAAAATAATTGAATATACTCCTGCCTGCCGCGGGTGAACCATTTTGTCCTGACCTCCGACATAACCTACGATCAAGGGAATGGAGGCCATGTGGCAGGGGCTCAGCAACACACTGACCATACCCCAGATGAAACATCCGGCAGCGGCCAGGATGGTTCCGCCCGTAATCCAATGGTTAACGGTTAGAAAAATCTGATCCGGCATAGTCATCCTATTCCTTTTTATCCGACAGGGAAGGAACCCCCATTTGGGTGAGCTGGTCCACAATGTCCTTCTCGCTCATGAATCCCTGGTGGCGGTAAAGTTCTGTTCCTGAAGCATCATAAAAAATCTGAGTCGGGATGGCCCGGATTTTGTATTTGGAGGCCTGATCCCGGTGTTTCCAGACATCGATAAAGGCAATGGCCGCCCTTCCCTGGTAGTCGGCTTCAAGTTTGGCCATAATGGGGGCCATCATTTTACAGGGAATACATTCCGTTGCCCCCAGGTCTATCAGGGTCACCCTGCCTTTTACCGGAAGGTTCTCAAAATCAACCGGGGTCCCATGGCTGCCGGTCCCGGCGGAAGGTTCCTGGCCAGCGTCCTTGTAGAACTGCGTTTTTACAAGGAGGATCACTGCAAAGGCAATGATAATGATGCAGAGAATAATAAGTAACCAGGCTTTTTTCATGGCTGAATCCCCATTTTATCGTTCCTTTATAAAACAATAGTTTGTTTGTATTTAAACGGGATTATTTTTTGAGCCAGGTTTTGACATCCTCCTTTTTGGGTATTTTCCCCACACATTTGACTTCGCCATCCACAACAACGGCAGGGGTTCCGAAAACCCCATAACCGGCTATTTCCATGACACCGGTGACTTTTTCAATGTTTGCATCCATACCGGTTTCGGCAACGGCCTCATTTACAATTTTTGCAGTCTGTTCGCATTTGGGGCACCCAGGGCCCAGTATTTTTATATCCATGATTCTACTCCTTTTATATATCGTGATCTATAAATATTTCAGAACTAAAGAACTCAATTCTTATTTAAAATATCGTTTCGGTTAATCCCCGGTAACCTGGCGGCAATTTTTTTAATTTCAGGATCATCATTCAGCCAATGTCTCAAATTCCCTGTGAGGCTTGCAGCATAGGGACTCTGGGAGCCATCCGCCAGCTTATAATTTACCCAGAGGCCATCTTTCTGATAGGCGATGAGCCCTGCATCCTCCAATATTTTCAGATGTTTGCTGGTGGTAGACTGGGCCTTGTCCAGAGCGGTCTGGATCTCACACACGCACATGGTTTTATGCTGAAGCATTTTCAATATCCTGACCCGGGCCGGGTCAGAGAGGGCTTTCATCACTTTTATAAATTCTTTCATGCCGAATTCCTCTTGCTTATAATATTCTAAAAATAGAATATATCCTTCCATCTTGAGCCTGTCAACCCATGGGGCAAAAAGATATGTCCGGCCCTTTTCTAATATTTTTTATTGCCTTTTTTTTTTCTTAAAGACTATTATGGACTCCCATGGATGTGGGGAGGATTGCAGTGTGACACCATAAGGATTTATGAAAAGAAAACGGAACAGTATAACTGAGGCGAGTAGCACTTCCATGGGGTTAATAAATGAATTCTTTTATTGACAAACTGGATAGCTATATTGTAAACATCCTGTGAATTTTTAGCAGGTTTTAAAAATTGGAAGGACCCATTGATGAACAATGCGGAATTACTCGGGCAACTTGAGGAGAAAAACCGTCAAGCGCTCGAAGGTGGTGGTGCCGAACGTATCAGAAAGCACCATGAAAGCGGCAGGCTCACGGCACGGGAACGGCTGGATTGTCTTTTAGACCCGGCGACTTTTGTGGAAACGGATCGTTTTAAGCTCCATCGCTGTACCGATTTTGATATGGCTGAAAAGAAAATCCCCGGGGATGGTGTTGTGACCGGCTGGGGATATATCCACGGCCGGCAGGTATTTGTCTTTGCTCAGGATTTCACCGCCTATGGCGGGTCTCTCTCCCTTACCCAGTCTGAAAAAATCTGTAAAATCATGAAGCTTGCCATGAAGGCCGGGGCTCCGGTCATCGGGCTTTGTGATTCAGGCGGAGCAAGGATACAGGAAGGGGTCATGAGTCTTGCAGGGTATGGTGACATCTTTTTATTAAACGTCATGGCTTCCGGGGTTATTCCCCAGATTACGGCCATCATGGGACCTTCGGCAGGCGGAGCGGTTTACTCACCGGCCCTGACCGACTGGATTTTCATGGTGGAAAAAACAGGCCATATGTTTATCACGGGACCGGATGTTATCAAGGCCGTCACCCGTGAGATTGTGAGCAAGGAAGATCTGGGCGGTGCCATGGCCCATAATGCCAAAAGCGGTGTGGCCCATTTTGCAGCACCCGATGACCGCTCCTGTCTTGCTTCTATCCGTGAATTAATGAATTTTCTGCCCCAGAATAATACAGGTTCCCTGCCTTTCAAAGTTTCTGCCGATGACCCGGCCCGGAGGGATGAGGCGCTGCGGGAAGCAGTGCCGGCAGACCCCAGCAAGCCTTATGATATGCGTACCATTATCTGCTCAAACCTGGATGATCACTATTTTTTTGAAGTCCAGGAACACTGGGCAAAAAATATTGTGGTAGGATTCGGGCGTCTGGACGGCATGCCGGTGGGCGTGATTGCAAACCAGCCGTCGGTGATGGCCGGATGCCTGGATATCAATGCCAGTATCAAGGGCGCAAGATTTGTCCGGTTCTGCGATGCATTCAATATTCCTTTAATCATTTACGAGGATGTCCCGGGCTTCCTTCCCGGACTTCACCAGGAACACGGCGGTATCATCCGGCATGGCGCAAAGTTGATTTATGCCTTTTGTGAGGCCACGGTTCCCCGTATCACCTTAATTGTACGAAAAGCCTATGGCGGAGCATATCTCGTCATGAGTTCAAAGCACCTGCGCGGTGATGTGAACATTGCGTATCCGACTGCTGAAATTGCTGTAATTGGCGCTGAAGGTGCTGTTAATATCATCAGCCGTGAGAAAATTGAGAAAGCAAAGGACCCTCAATCAGAACGGATGAAATTGATTGGTGAATATAAGGAGAAATTTTCCAACCCCTACCGGGCGGCCGAGCTGGGCTATATAGATGAAGTCATTGATCCTGCCGACACAAGGCCAAAACTGGTACAGGCCCTTCATATGCTGAAAACCAAGAAGGACACCAATCCTCCGAAAAAACACGGCAATATTCCACTTTAATAAAGGGAGACAATTTATGTCCTGGCAATATGTACTTGAACTGATTCAAAATATCCTCATTTCCCAGACCGGTGTTCCGCATATGACCTGGGGACACGGGGTGATGCTTTTGATCGCACTTTTTTTTCTTTATCTCGCAGTGGGCAAGGGGTTTGAGCCCCTTTTGCTGCTGCCCATCGGATTCGGTATTTTTCTGGTTAATTTCCCGATAGTCCCTCTCATGGGACTGAACGCCGAAGGACACCCGAATCTGATTGAATATTTTTACCAGTACGGGGTAGCTTCGGAGATCATTCCCTGCGTTATTTTCCTCGGGCTCGGGGCCATGACGGATTTCGGGCCCCTCATCGCCAATCCAAAAATGCTGATTATCGGTGCCGGGGCCCAGCTTGGGGTGTTTGTCACCTATGTCGGTGTTCTGTTTTTCGGTTTCACCCTGAAGGAAGCGGCATCCGTAGGGATCATCGGCGGTGCGGACGGCCCCACGACTATCTATCTCACGGCCAAGCTGGCACCCCATCTTCTGGGGGCAAACGCCCTGGCTGCCTATTCCTATATGGCCATGGTGCCGTTGATTCAGCCGCCCATCATGCGTTTGATGACTACACCGGAACAACGAAGGATCAAGATGCGGCAATTGCGGCCGGTATCAGCCCGTGAAAAACTTCTCTTCCCCCTCATTGGTTGCGCCCTGATTGTTTTATTGATCCCTATGGTAGCACCGCTCATGGGCATGTTCATGTTCGGGAATTTCATGCGGGAATCCATGATGGTTAAGAGACTGAGCGACACGGCCCAGAATTCTTTAATGAATATTGTGACGATTTTTCTTGGGTTATCGGTTGGGGCCACCATGCAGGCGGAAGTCTTCCTTAACTGGAAGCCGCTTCTGATATTTGGCTTCGGTCTGCTGGATTTTGTGGTCTGCACGTTTGGTGGAATTCTAACGGTTCATATCATGAATGTCTTTTTAAAGGAAAAGATCAACCCCCTGATCGGATCAGCAGGTGTTTCTGCCGTTCCCATGTCTGCCCGGGTGTCTCATGTCGAAGGGTTGAAAGCTGACCCCAACAACTGGCTCATGATGCATGCCATGGCCCCCAATCTTGCCGGTGTTATCGGTTCTGCAGCCGCCGCCGGAATGATGATTGCGATGTTTCAATAAGAGGAGGAATGCTGATGCGATTAAAACAGCTTTATATATGGACAATGGTCACAGCCCTTTTGCTGGCTGCTTACAGCAGTGTATGGGCTGCTTTTGGGGAAGATATTGAAAAACCCAAACCCGTTTTTACACAGGAAGGGACTGACTGGGTGTCTGAACTGATCCCCAGAGGCAAAAGCACGCCTATCCGGATTCGCTTCAATGTGGATGGCGGCTTGCTGTCCAAGCCTTCCGACATTGATTTTACAGACGCCAATAGACCTAATATTAACTGGAAGAATTATCGCTCCGGATTTTTTCTTTTAGATATTATTCCATCTACACCCGGTGGAGAGGTCACCTTGAATTTATCCTCAAACTATTTTACATCTGCAACAGATATATGGGGATTCACGGAACGAAAAAATAATACCTGGGGAACAATCGGTATCAAGACTAAATCCGTAAAAGACGAGCCAACAGCTATTAGCTCCGTTATTCGTGATGGAAGTGTTCTGGATGAAGACGGAACCGCTGATGGGAAAATCCAGATCATTATCGGCCCCCGGGATAGTTTCTGGGGATATGCCATTGGTACTCTTATCATTCGGTTTTTTGGCGTATTCCTTGTGCTGAGTATCCTGATGATTGGCATGCTGCTGTCGGGAAAGGTATTTATATCAATTGAAAAGAATAAAAAAGAGGCCACCCCCACATCACCGCCTTCTGCTGCACCCGTAAAGGAAGAACCCGAAGTTTATGAAGCTGAGCCGGTTCCTGTTGAAGAAATCCCGGCAGATGTGGCAGCAGCCATTGGTCTTGGTATTCATCTGTATACTAATGGCGGCAGAAATCTGCGACTGCCTGATGCCGGGATGAAGGCTGCGGCAGCCGTTGGCCTGGCACTGCATTTAGAAAAGACCTCCGGTACGGAATAATAACCGGTTAAAAACCAACTCATGGTCCTGGGAAAATCCCCTTGATCATAAAAACAATAAAAGTGAGGACCCAATATGACAGTATATACATTTTCCATTGATGAACAGCCCTATACCGTAGAAATCGGTTTAATCCAGGGTAATGTGGCCAATGTGACCGTGAACCAGGTTCCCTATCGCGTCAGAATAGACGGCTCCAGCCTTGTTTCGTCCCCGGCTTCAGCGCCTGCACCTGCACCGAGACCGGCACCCAGGGCAGAGGCTCCCAAACCTGCGGCACCCAGGCCTGCTGCGCCTAAACCGGCAGCCCCGGCACCCAAACCGGCTGCTTCAGTATCAGGCGGCGCAGGTGAAAGAATAACCGCACCCATCCCCGGCAAGGTCATGTCCGTCATGGCAAAAACAGGCGATAGTGTTTCCGCCGGTCAGGTGCTCCTGGTCATTGAAGCCATGAAAATGGAAAACAATATCATCAGTCCCATTGACGGCACGGTTAAAGAAGTTGCCGTTTCCAACGGGGCCGATGTGTCGACCGGTGATCTCCTTATGGTCGTCGGATAACCACACCCGAATAAACCGGGGTGATGACCATCATCACCCCGGTATCTTTTTTTCAAGAAAAATCAGGACCCATCGCCCTATCAGATTCCATTTGTTTTGGCGGTATAAATTGTGTGGTGTTTGGTGTTTTGAAATACCTTATATAATCCTGAAAATTTTTCTTCCCAGGTATAAATATTCTAAAAATTTTTATTCTCCAGTTCTAATACACTGTCAACTACCAGTACGATACGTTCCATGGCAGAGTCCAGCAGCGCATATTCCCGGTCGGTGTGATTCCATTGCCCTTTTACCCCCATGCTGCAAAGACAAGGTAATTCCGCCTTTGCAATATATGCTGCATCCGATGCCCCTCCCAATGAAACCGGGTTTGTCTTGCCAAATCCGTTTTGGATTGAAACAGAATTAAGAAATTCATAGAATTTTTTATTGTGTTTGCTTACAAAGGCAGGAAAGATGCTGTCTATTAACAACTCGGATGTCGCACCCTCAATCGTATTGGATTGCACAATCCGGTTTAAATCCTGTTTTATTTTTTCCGTTATATCGTCATCGACAAATCTTATATCCAACTGGATTTCAGCATAATCCGGAACAGCATTGACAATATTTCCTCCCTTTACAATTCCCACACTAAAGGTTGTGTTTTCATATTGATCATTTAATTTTTGAATTTTAATAATTATATTCGCAATTTCAAAAATTGCGCTGATGCCATCATGAAAATTGGTACCGGCATGGGCAGAAAGTCCCCTCGTTTTTATGGTACAGCCCATTCTGCCTTTTCTGGCAATCGTAATACCATTGTCAATAAGACCTGTTTCCATGTTAAAGGCAGCTTTATATCCCCTGGATTCCGCTTCAATCAGGTTGCCGCAATCCGACTTGACATGGCCATTTTCTTCATCGCCGCTGATGACGATTTTGACAGGTTTGCGGTATCCTAATTTTTTTAAAATTTTCAATATATAGAATATTAAATTGATCCCCCCTTTCATGTCCAGCACACCCGGCCCAAACACCTTATTGCCCTCAACTTTAAACGGATGATCCATAATAAATCCGTCTTTGAACACTGTATCCATATGGCCGGCCAGGATAATCCCTTCGCTTTTGTCACCTTCCCCGTATTCACCGATCAGTAACGGTCCTGCATTCTTAAACTCGTATACCTTGGTTTTCAGCCCCAGTCCTTCGAGCTGATCCTGAATAAATCTGCACACCTTGTGTACGCTTTTTGCGTTATGGGTGTAACTTTCGATTTCCACTAGCTGTTTCCAGGTCTCAATTATTACACGGTCAGTGATACCGCAGTCGATTATTGCATCTGAGATTTTTTTATTCATTGAATTTTCCTTAAGATGAGGGTTGTAATGAACGCACATAGCATAAAATTTTTTAAAAATGAAATAAAAATTTAAAACCGCAGGCTAAACCGGTAACCGGATTTTTGAATACTGACGGAAAAAAAGATCTTGACAAAAAAAAACAGATTGTACATTGTGGACAATATTAATACTCAGGAGACTGCCATGACCCAAGACTATGACCTGATCATCCTCAACGGCACTGTTATCGACGGCAGCGGAAGACCGTCAGTTCAAGCGGATGTGGCAGTGTCACGGGGGCTCATTGCTCAAATAG
>MGTJ01000002.1 GCA_001799395.1 Desulfobacterales bacterium RIFOXYA12_FULL_46_15
ATTCTCAAAAACAGTCAAGGGCTGTTTTTCATCATGGGATCGCCCTGCCTGATAGCCAAACCTGCTTTGAGTTTTCTGGGCCACGGCCCTGAACACGGGCATCAGATCGATGCTGTTGGGGCAGGCACTGGTACACTGGCCGCACCCGACACAAAAGAGACTCATATGGCTCATGCGGGTCAGGTGATAAAAAATGGTATCTGTCGGCATTTTAAGGGTTCCGAAAGTATCGGCCCATCCCATATACTGATCCCCGTTGTGGCGGAAGGTATCGGTCACAAACACGCATTCCTTGCAATAGCAGACAGGGCAGGCCACCCGGCAGTTATAGCAGTTGATGCAGTTTGCTACCCGGTCTTCAAGGGCATCAATGGTGTGGGTTGATTCCCTGTACTCAGTCAGAGCCGCATCGCAGGCATCCTTGCGTTTTTTTGCCAAATGCTGGACCGCGGCTTCCCGGCCGGCCGGGGTTTCCCCAATGCCGAGTCCTGCTGCGTCAAGGGCTTTATCCCCTTTGGGTGTCAGGCTTTCGAGATAAACGGCGTCAGGGCCTGTGCCGATGACACAGAGCCTTAAATCCACATTGTCAGCCATCGGGAATTCACATATTTTGCAAGCCCCGGAAACATCGCAGCCACCATTTTCCGTATTCCCTGCCAGGGCTTTTTCAAGAAAGGCTTCTGAAGATTGCCCCTCAGCCCTGAGTTTTACAAAATCAAGATTTTCATAGCGGCCCAGACAGTCCATGCCGATGAGCAGGACATCGTCCAGATTGGCTTGTTTCAGTTTACAAAGTTCCACCAGGGCCCGGATCTCGCAGGATCTTAACACCATTGCCGTTTTTCTGCCCGAGGGTTTTCCCGTGATGGAGGAGGCAATCCTGGCGCCGTTCACCGGCACCACCGGTGCAAAGGGATCAATGGCGCTCACATGGGACGGATCGGTCACAAGGGTCAGCATGACCCCTCTTTTGGGCTGGATCATGGGAATGAGCAGGGCATCGACCACTCCTTTTTCCATCATGCCTTTGAAAAGATCCGCCAGTTTTTGATTCAGTTCGCCTTTTTTAAAGGACAGTTTTGTAAAATTTGCCATGGGTATCTTCTCCGTTTTTTCAACCGATCATTTTTGCTTTTTCAGATTTTTCGCCAAGGGCTTCTCTGTTCAGAGGGCTCGGGCCCAGTTCCTTTAATTTTGCCGTCATCTCATTGACGACTTCCCGGAGCATGGTGCCTTCACTGGCTGCAATCCAGCGCAGCCAGAACCGTTTTTCGTCAATCCCGTATTCTTTTAAAATTTCCGTCAGCATGGCCACCCTCCGCCGGGCTTTCAGATTCCCATTGATATAATGGCAGTCCCCGGGCCAGCACCCGCCGATCAGGACCCCGTCAGCACCGTTCAAAAAGGCTTTGATCACATATTTGGGATCTACCATGCCGCTGCACATCATCCGGATGATTTTAATATTGTGCGGGTACGACAGCCGGGATGTACCTGCCAGGTCTGCAGCGGTAAACGTACACCAGTTACAGAAAAACCCCACTATTTTTGGTTCAAACTCGCTCATATCAAGACTCCTTTTTAATTAAGCAATAATCCGTCTATTTCTGCAAAAATCTGCTGGTCCTTAAAATGGCGGACTTTTGCCGCCCCGCTGGGACAATGACCGGCACAGCTTCCGCAGCCTTTACACACAGCACTGTTTACGACTGAAACACTGTTGAAATCATCAAATTCAATTGCTGTATAAGGACAAAGCCCGATACAGACCTGGCAGCCCACACAGACATCCGGATCGATCCAGGAGATCATGGGCGGCACTTCGACAATGCCTTTTGCACTCAGGGCCATACATTCGGCCGCCGCTCCCTTTGCCTGGGCCACAGTATCGGGAATATCCTTGGGACCCTGGCAGGCACCGGCCAGGAAAACACCGCTGGACGGGGTGGAAACCGGGGCCAGTTTTGGGTGCTCTTCCTGGAAGAACCCGTCCGCACCAATGCCGATGCCGAATTTGCGCATGACATCCGGGGCATTGGACCGGGCTTCCATGGCCGTGCAGAGGATGGCCATTTCAACATCAATGGACAGCATTCTTCCGGATAGGGTATCTTCAGCCACAACCGTCAGCATGCCGTTTTGCCCTTCCTTAATGGAGCCGGCTTTGCCCCGGATCATGCGGACGCCTTCAGACTGCACTTTTTTATAGAATTCCTCATAGCCTTTTCCAAAGCAGCGCATGTCGATATAAAAATTATATACCTCGGTATGGTGCCCGCATTTGTCCTTGATGAGATGGGCATATTTCAAGGCATACATGCAGCAGGTCCGGGAACAGTATTCATGATAATTGATGTCGCGGCTGCCGATGCAATGGAGAATGGCCACGCTTTTGGGCGGCTCGGTAAACTTCAGGCGGTCGTTCAGATCCCGTTTCAGGAGTTTTCCCAGGGTCGGGCCCGTGGCATTGGACAATCTTTCAAATTCAAGATTGGTAAATACATTGGTATATTTTCCATACCCGTACTGGCTCATGGGAGTGGGGTCCAGGGGATCAAATCCCGTTGCAATGATGATGGAGCCCACATCCACGATTTCCCGCTGATCTTTGATATCGTGGTCAATGGCCTTGGCCTTGCATTGATCCACGCAGAGCTTGCACTCGCAGCACCCGCCGCAGTTGAGGCATTTGGCAGCATCGCTTTTGGCAGCAGCCTCGGAAAGCCCCAGGTCCACTTCTTCAAAAGAGGATGTGCGTTTGGAAGGTTCTACAAAGCTTGCCCTGGCCCTGGCGACGATGGCCGCTTTCTCAGGAATGGGAACATAATCCGGTTCTCCGGATACGGGATTTTCTTCCTTTTGTTTTCTTTCTTTGTCAAACAGATCCATTTCTTGATTCAGATACCTTTCAATGGCTGTGACGACCTTGTGGCCCCCGGCAACGGCTTCCACCACCGTGGCAGGCCCTGTGACGGCATCCCCGGCGGCAAAAACGCCGGGAATTGATGTCTGCATGGTATCCGGGTCCACCTTAAAGGTTCCCCAGGCCGTCAGCTCAAACGGAGTGTCCCGGATCACAGGTGCCGTCTCGACACTCTGGCCGATGGCCGGGATGACCATATCGCAGGCAATTACATATTCGCTGCCTGCAACAGGGACCGGCCGTCTTCTTCCGCCGGCATCGGCAGGCCCCAGCTCGTTTTTGATGCATTCAATGCCTGTGACCCTGCCGTTTTCCGTAATTATTTTTTTTGGTCCCGTAAGCGTGATGAATTGAATCCCTTCTTCTTTGGCGCCTTCAATTTCTTCATGGTCGGCCGGCATTTCCTTTTCCGTTCTTCTATACACTACGGATACGCTTTCGGCCCCGGACCGGACAGCCACCCTGGCCGCATCCATGGCCACATTTCCGCCGCCGATGATGACCACCCGTTTTTTGGCAGACCTGGCTTTTTCAAGGTTTTCCTTTCGCAGGAATAAAACCGCATCCACAACCCCTTCGGTGTTTTCATTTTCAATATTCATTTTCACTGGAACATGGGCGCCGATGCCAAGGAAGACTGCATCAAAGCCCTCATCCTTAAGGCTTTTAAGGGTGAAATCCCGGCCCAGGGCCTTACCGGTTTCAAGGGTAATACCTGTGGACAGGATATAATTGATTTCCTGATCCAGGATGGACGGCGGGAGCCGGTAATCCGGGATGCCGGTTCTCAGCATGCCGCCCGGTTTTTCCATGGACTCGAACATGGAGATCTTAAATCCCTTGCGTCTCAGATAATAAGCCACGGTCAGACCCACAGGGCCTGAACCGATGATGGCGATTTTTCTGTCGATTTCTTCAACCTGGGGAAGGGGAACATCCTCCAGCCTTCCACGGTCGGCTGCAAACCGTTTCAAATCCCGGATGGAAACAGCAGAATCGACCTCAGCCCTTCGGCAGTCTGCTTCACAGGGGTGGGGGCATACCCGCCCGAGAACCCCGGGCAGCGGCAGACGTTCCATGATGATATTGAGGGCCTGCTGATAATTTCCCACTTTAACCATCTGAACATAGCCCTGGACATTGGTCCCGGCAGGGCATGCGGTCCTGCACGGGGCTTTGGTTTTTTTGTCGATGACATACCGGACAGGCACGGCCTGGGGAAAGGAGAGGTAAATGGCTTTTCGCATCTTGGTGTTGACATCCCATTCATTGGGGAATTCCACCGGGCAGACCTTGGCGCAGTCGCCGCAGCCTGTGCAATTGGATTTGATGTATCTGGCTTTGTTATTGATGGTGACCTTGAAATTCCCCACAAACCCGCTGACATTTTCCACTTCGGCATAGCTTCTGAGTTCGACGTTTTTATCCTGGCCAACGGCCACCATTTTGGGGGTGCCAATACAGGCCGTACAGTCCAGGGTGGGGAAGGCCTTGTCATATTGAAGCATATGACCGCCCACAGTGGGTGCTTTTTCAACCAGGTAAGCCTTGAACCCGGCACTGGCAATATCAATGGCAGCCTGCATGCCTGCGATGCCGCCGCCCACGATCAGGGTATTTGAATTGACCGAGAATTGGCTGGGAATAAGGGCATCCTGGAAAGAGACCCGTTTGAGCCCAGCCCTGACAATGATCCTTGCTTTTTCCGTGGCATCGTCTTCATTTTCCGTTACCCATGATCCGTGTTCCCGGACGCATACCATATGAAAGGCATGATAGGGATTGAGTCCGGCCCGCTGGCAGGCAGCCCTGAAAGTTTTTTCATGCATCCTCGGCGAACAGGACGCCACCACCACCCGGGTCAGGTCAAAATTTTTAATATCTTTTTCAATGAGTTCCTGGCCCGGATCAGAACACATAAATAAATAATCCCGTGCCACCACCACGCCGGGGAAGGTCGATGCGTACTCGGCAACTTCTTTTACGCGAACCCGGTAGGCGATATTAATACCGCAGTGGCAGATATAGAATCCGATTCGTTCAGACATGACAGTCCTCCTGCTCAAGGCTTGTAATATGGGTATGAATAGTCCCGGCAGCATCCGGAATTTCAACCGATGTTAATAAGAGTTCAGAAATATCCTGAACCTTTATTTTATTTCCTATATTTAATTCAGAGACAGCTTCATTCAGCATCCGGATACAATAGGGGCAGGCCGTTGCAATAATATCAGCCCCGGTTTCAAGGGCCTCGCGCATCCGCACAACACCGAATTTTTTCTCTTGCGGATATTCTTTCCAGGGACCTCCGCCACCGCCGCCGCAGCAGAGGCTTCTTTTCCGGTTATTTTCCATTTCCACCAGTTTAAGCCCTGGGATGCTTTTCAGCACTCTCCGGGGCGCATCAAAAATTTTATTGTGCCGCCCCAGATAACAGGGGTCATGATAGGTGACGGTAAGACCGGCAGGGTTCACTGGTTTGAGGCTGCCCCTGGCGATGAGCCGGTCCAGAAGTTCAATATAATGTTCTGTATCAACATGATTTTTCAATCCGTCATACTGGTTTTTAAAGGTATTCATGCAGTGGGGAGAGAAGGTCAGGATCTTTTTCACTCCCGCCTTCATAAAGAGGTCTGTGTTTTTCCTTTCAAGGCCTGAGAAGGCTTCCTTTTCCCCTATGGAAGCCGCCTGGTCGCCACAGCAGCTTTCTTTATCCCCCAGGGTGCCGAAGGAGACACCGGCATGGGTGAGGAGTTTCGGCAGGGCTTTGCCTGCGGTTTCACAGCCTTTGGAAAGGCTGGTATCATAGGCAGTGGTGCAGCAGGTGAACAGGCAGTATTCCAAATCCTGTTTAAAGGCCGGCATATCCAGATCCTTAGCCCAGTTGAGACGGTCCTGGGGTTTTCCGTTCCAGGGATTTCCATTCTTGTTCAGGCTTTTGACAGGGGCGCTAAATATTTTGGGAAGCTTTTTGGCAGCTATATTCTGGCTACGGATGGATTTGACAAGATCAATGATTTCAATTCCCCTGGGGCAATGCTCCACACAGGACCCGCAGGTGGCGCAATCCCAGGCTGTGGCATCAACAGTTGCCTGGGTGCAGGTCTCAAGGCTGATGTTTCGAAGGATCTGCCTGGGGCTGTAATATGTGATCCCGCTCCACGGGCAGACGCCGGAGCAGGTGCCGCACTGCATGCAGCTCATGAAAGTGTCGCCCACATCTTTGGTCACGGTCTCAAAAACAACCTGGGATTCCCTGGTGGCTTTTTCTTTTAATGTGGTGAGAAATATGGCCAGGGGCCGGTAAAACAGATGGGAGAGTTTGCCGAAAGGCAGCATGATGCTGAGCATGCCCACCACCATGGACACATGGAGGGTATAGATGGTGTAAGTGGCAATGGGCCATCCGGCCAGGCGGAAGATATGAACCAGGATTCCGGTAAAGGCTGCCGTAAATAACAGGATCAGGAAAAACACATCGGTAAAATCGGAATACCGGTGCAGTTTTTCTTCTTTGACATACCACCGGCTGTACAGCATATTTCCTGAAATCAGCATGAGTGCGACTGTTGCATAATATCCGAAAATCCGGGTGGGATGCCAGAACGGATGCACCACATCGGTCTGGAAGACTTCAAGAAAACCGATGATCAGGACTTCCATGGTAATATACCCGGAAAAGAGAATGAAATGCCGGGTCCACCTGGAGCTGGGTCCTGTCCCGCATTTGCGCCACCTCTTCTGAGTCAGATAATGGAGCAGAAAAACCGGGGCCTGGGTGATATAGGTCAGGATGGGAATTTTTGTGTCTTTCATGATCCCCCGGTACATGAGAAATCCGTTGGACAGGAGCAAAGCCCCCAGTATGCCGAACATGATCTGGTCGCCGATATGGACCATATGAGGCGGGGCAAATGAATTCAGGGCCACCCGGTCGGTGATCACCGGTCCGTGCCCGAAGAGAAACAGCATGACAATCCCCAGTGTCACAGCAAAAAAAGCGCCCACCTGCCATTTGGGGGATGAATAAAACAAACGGGCAAGACCGGTCCAGTCAAACTGGGTGGTCAGCCAGCGCCGGGTGGCCATCATGGTTTCGGCAGGCTCTGCCCCGCGCGGGCAGTCTGTGTTGCAGTCCCCGCAGTAGTAGCAGAGCCATGGCTCCGGGGAAGACAAAAGTTTATCTCTTAGACCCAGTTGAAGATACCGGTATATCCGTCGTGGAAAAGTATTGATGCCGCTGGACAAGGGGCAGGCAGCCGCACAGTTGCCGCACTGCATGCACAAGGTCATATCTCTTGCACCCAGTTTTTCCACTTCATGGAATAAATTCTGATCAATGGTGTTATTCCCCATGGCAAATGTCCCCATAATGTATAAGATAAAAAGAATCCTGATACCTGTTCATAAAATCACCGTGTTTTTTTTTCATCAGCCTTCCTTCCCGGACACATCCTGGAACGTTTGATGGTTTCAAATTCCTTGATAATTGTTTCCAGAGAGTCCACGGTAAGCGGTTTTTCAATGAATTTATAAATTCCGGCCCTGGCAATGCCCAGGGCCATTTCATCATTTGTAATGGTGGCCATCAGAATTCTCGGGATCCCCGGTTTTTCTTTTTCCACCTGTTTCAAAAAAGACAACCCATCCATGTCCGGCAGGAAATAATCTGAGATGACAATGTCGATATCCTGGTATTTCAATGCATTGAGCCCTTCAGACCCGGATCTGAATACCAGCAGACGGGTCGACCCCTGACCGAAAAAGGTGCTGAGCGATTCCCTGACATATTTGTCGTTATCAATGACCATGATCTGCGGGGCACAAGGCTGTTCTTTTTTCATAAGTTTCCTGTCAGGATTAAAGTTCTTATTTAAAACTCTTAAGGAGCATGAACCATGCCAATGGTTCGATTTATGTATTTTTGTTTTTAATTACAAGGCATTGCAGGAATGTTGGGATTTAGGGTTCCAATGAAATGTTATAAAATTTCAAAAAAAGAATTGAAGATTTAAGAAGTTTAGAAAAAATGAGAATTATCCTTCCTGCCCGGATAAAATATTATGATGAGTGCTTTTTAGTCTGCTATGGCCAAACCCTTTGAAGTTCTCCCTTGGAATTTAGTTTTCCCATTTCTTTTTTATTTCAATTATTTCTGACTTGATCTTAAAAAAATATTCAGTAAGAACAGGATCAAAATGAGTGCCTGCATTTTTTTCAATTTCCGCAAAAGAATCTTTTATCGGCCAGGCAGGTTTGTAGACACGTTTCATGGTCAGGGCATCAAACACATCACAGATGGCAACAATACGGGCCGCTTCAGGAATATTTTCTCCCTTTAATCCGTGGGGATATCCTGAGCCGTTCCATTTTTCATGATGGCTCAGAGCTATTTCTGCAGACATCCGGAAAAAAGGAGTGTCGCTTTTTGATAAGATATCGTACCCGATGGTTGTATGAGTTTTCATGATATCCCACTCTTTTTTAGTTAATTTGCCCGGTTTCTTAAGCACTGAATCCGGTATGCCTATCTTTCCGGTATCGTGCATTGCGGCTGATAATTCAAGCTCAGATGCCTTATCCACACTCCATCCTGATGCGCGGGCAATAGCAGCCGCATAGCCTCCTATCCGCCAGATATGGCATCCGGTATCATCGTCGTTATAGTGACCGGCCTCACCCAACATATAGATAGCGGATTTCTGGCTTTCCTCGAACATGGCTGTCCGCCTGACCACTTCCGCCTCACACTCATTATGTTGATTATACAGTGAAAGATGTGTTGCCACCCTTGCCAAAACGATCGGTTTTGAAATCGGCTTTGTGATGTAATCCACACAACCTGCCTCAAAACCGCGGGTTTCATCTTCAATCTCGTTCATTGCAGTTGTAAAAATAATTGGGATTTTATGGATTCCAGGATCTGATTTGATTTTCTTACAAACTTCATAACCGTTCATCTCAGGCATCATAATGTCCAATAAAATAATATCCGGTTTGATTTTTTGTGCCACTTCAATAGCCTGCTTCCCATTCACGGCAAATGCCGTATCATATTTATCCTGCAGGATCTGCAAAAGGAGTTTTCTATTATTGGCTTCGTCATCTACAACCAGTATCCGATATTTGTCTAAGGCCATAATTGCCTCCTCAATCCAGGTGCAATGATTTTACAAGTTTTATCAATTCATTTTTTGCGCTATCAAAATCCAGGTCTTCTGAATAATTCATCATTGGCTTTAGCCGATCATGGTGAATATAAGTTTCCAACTCCCGGATAAGTGGCTTGAGAGCATGAGGGGAGTATTGATTAAAGGCATCCGTTATTTTTTCTATCAGCCGGCCTATCTTGTCCGGATCAATTTTTTTGAGATGGGTGTCAGGTTCAGGGATAGTTTCCAATTTCAGTATTGATACAACGGCAGAACGCAATTCTCTTTCTAAGAAAACGAATTGTTCCATTGCCGTTTTAATGTTTTTTTTCTTAAGTGCTGAATTAATAGTTCCTGCTATGTCAGCTACCTTTATTATGGATAAATTCCCGGCAACCCCTTTTAATGTGTGGGCTGCCAGGCAGGCTTGTTCAATTTCGCCTGTATCAAGCCAAAGCGAAATTTTTTTTGAAAAATTCTTATATTGATTGGCAAACTCTATTAGCGCCTTTGTATAGACATCCTGATCCTGCCATCTGGCTAAGCCTGTTTTATAATTAATATCCTTTAGGTCCGGCATGTTTGATTTATAAAAAGAGTTGTCCGGCATCTTTTTTTCTAATCTTTTGACACCTTTATTTTCCGGGACCAATTTGTCCATCACCATATTCAAGTTATTAAAATCAATGGGTTTGGCCACAACAAAATCCATGCCTGCAGCAATAAATTTTTTTATCTCGTTTCCCATAACACTTGCCGTCAGCGCAATGACCGGGATATGCTCTGCTGTATCCATTTCCGCCGAACGGATTACTGCCGTAGCCTCAAGCCCATCCATTTCAGGCATGTGAATATCCATAAGAATTATATCAAATGTATCTTTTTGAAAAGCATCAACAGCCTCTCTGCCGTTACAAGCCTGTGTAATAATATGCCCTTGGCGTTCTAAGCGTGTTCTGACTAAAATCGCATTTGCCTGTGTATCCTCTGCCAGAAGTATCTTAAAATTACGATCAAGTTTTTGCCCTGCTTCTTCTAACTCCTTGCATGGTTCAAGACCTTCGATCTCTTTATCATCAATTGATTCAATGTTTATGATAAAATGGAATACGCTTCCTTTTCCTTTTTCGCTCTCTGCCCAGATTTGCCCTCCCATGAGTTCAACAATCTGCTTTGAAATAGTCGTTCCAAGTCCTGTACCCCCGTATTTTCTTGTCGTTGACATATCTGCCTGTTCAAATGGATCAAAAAGTTTATCTAAACGATCAGATGGAATCCCGATTCCCGTATCTTTAACCATGAAATGAATCTCGTCTTTTTTTTGACCCGGTAATATGTTCAAAACCACGCCACCATTTTCTGTGAACTTGATGGCATTACCGATAAGGTTGATAATAACCTGTTTAATCCGGAAGTCATCCCCTAAAAATACTCCTGATGCAGATGGATGAATATCATATTCAAGAAAAATTCCTTTTTTTTGAGCCTCAATTTTCATTGTATCAAATGTTTTTTTTATCAATTCAAGCAACCGAAACGGTTTTTTCTCTAAAACAACTTTTCCTCCTTTCAATTTGCTGACATTAAGAATATCGTCTATCAAGGACAAAAGGCCTTTGGCAGAGTTATAGGCAATTGATAAATGCTGTTGAAGGTCATCTTGAATAGACGGGTCTTCAAGGCTCAATTCTAAAAATCCCAAAATAGAATTCAATGGAGTACGGATTTCATGGCTCATATTTGCAAGAAATGCATCTTTTGCAAGATTAGCCGCCTCTGCCTTTTTTTTTGCCAGTTTCAGCTCTTTATTGGAGTTCTTTAATTCAGAGGTTTGCCGCTGGATCTCAGAATGCAGCAGTTTTGAATATTCAGCGCTCTGCCTCTGGTTTTTGATTAAAATATCCTCATATTTTTTTTCCAGGACTTGTATTTTTCGATCTCGTTGTTTTTTATGAATCACAAGGCTTTCTTTTTCTTCAGCCAGCAATTGATCCTTATGAAATATTTCAAAACAAAGCATTACAATATCTGATATCATTTTTTTTATTGAAGAGATGCCGGATATTTCTAAAAATGAGCATATCAGCAAGCATTGCATATTTTCAGAATACCATGCGAAAACAAAAAAATTATTTTTATTTTCGCTGTAGATTAAATCATTCGAGTTTTTTGCTTTTCCCCACAATGCTTTTTCAAAATCAGCATCCACAAATGGCTTTTGTTTTGAAGAAATCCTTTCACCATTTTTGGATATGATTTCAATGTCACATTGGGGTAAGTTTTTTTTCAGAAGCTCTATAAGCGAATATTTGGTGTCAATTTCAGTTGATTCCAAAATATCATCGAATAGATCCATAATTTTAAACCTTCTCCAGGGAATATATCTCTTCCGCCCTTTTAATTTCATTCGGTAAATCATCTGCGATGGCTTTGTATTCACCGATATTTTTTTTCATATGCCCTAACAATAGGGGAGAAAGAACTGTTTTTATTTCAGGATATGCAAGTCTCTCCAATCGAAAAACCAGATATTCTGCCATCTGAAGAATACCGGAGAGACTTTCAGGCCCTGTTTTTTCAAGGTTTTTATGATGGCATCTGATGGCTTCCCGGATCTCGCAAGGCAGCCCCCAATCCCTGGTTAGCAGATATCCAATAACCTGGTGGTCGGTACCCATTATCAAAGTCTCATGGTCGGTAATCAAATGCTTTTCAGGGATATATGAAAGATAAAACTCCTTAAACTTATCAGGGGCAGCCTGACCTTCAACGATCAATCCGGAATCATGAAGGATTCCACACAAGAAAGCATCCTCCCCTTTTATCCCGAATATCCGTTCAGCAATCATCTGGCAAGAGATACTAACGGCAGCACAATGAAACCATAATCGATTTCTTGAAAAAAAATCCGCAGGAGAGTCTTTTTGAAACAAATATTTAAGGGCATCAACTACAACTAAATTTCTTAAATTATCGATTCCAATAAAGGCAATGGCTTCAGAAACTCTTTTTATCTTAGTTCTTAACGCAAAATATGAACTATTGACAAGCTTTAAAACTCTTAGAACCAATGTCGGATCGATCTTAATAACCTCTTCAAAATCCTGGAAGGTGCTATCTTCATTTTCAATCATAGTTATCAGGCGGGTTGCAACAGCCGGAATGGTCTTCATGCGTGTGAATTTTTTTAAAAAAGCCGTGGCAACGTTTATTTGATCGGCAGATTCCATTTTTTTTACCGGCAGATCCTGTTAAAGTTTCTCAGGGTTGAATCCAATCTACATCAGAAAGCTAATTTTTCAAACTCTTTAGTATATAAAATCTAGGCCGGGGGAGAGTATTTTTTTAATTTGTACCTGAAGGTGTGGTGATTCATGTGCAGGAGTCTTGCAGCCTGGCTTTCATTTCCCCCGGCCAGTTTCAGGGCATGGCCCATGTATTTTTTCTCAGTATCTTCCAACACCTTGACAAGATCGATTCCCTGATCCGGGATAGTGATGCATGAAGGCTTAGAATCATTAGTTTGAACCGGCCGGCTCTGCTTTGTGTTTTCAAGAAGCCCGAGATCTTCCTGCTGAATCGAATCTGACTGGGCAATGAGACAGGCTCTCTCCAGGATGTTTTTTAATTCCCTGACATTTCCGGTGAATTTATGGGACAAGAGCAGTTGCAAGGCCTCATGGGAAATATGGGTCAGTTTTTTTTTGAATTTCTGATTGAATTCATATAAAAAATGCTTGGCCAGCGGCAGAATATCGTCTTTCCTTTCGTTCAATGAAGGAATTTCGGCCTTGACCACGCAGAGCCTGAAAAACAGGTCTTTTCTGAAAAGCTCCTTCTCCATCATCTTTTCAAGGTTTTTATTGGTGGCAGAGACAATTCTTACCGAAACCGTATGTATTTTTGTGCTGCCCACCTTGTAAAATTCCCCGCTTTCAAGAAACCGTAAGAGCTTGGCCTGGCCCCCAAGGCTCAAATCCGCCACTTCGTCCAGGAAAAGGGTGCCGTTATCCGCTTCTTCGATCAACCCTTTTTTTCCTTGTTTTTTTGCACCGGAAAAAGCGCCTTCATCATAACCGAACAATTCACTCTCAATGAGTTCCTCAGGAAAGGCCGAGCAGTTCACTGCGATAAAAGGACCTTGAAACAAGGGACTCCTGGCATGGATGGCCCTTGCGATCAATTCTTTTCCGGTCCCGGTTTCACCCATGATCATGATGGGGGTATCCGGGCTTTGGGCAACCATGTGAATAAAATCCATGATACCTTCTATGTGTTTGCTTTCACCGATAAAACAGGGCTCATGCTCGATCAGGTATTTTTCCTGGAGAAGCTTGACTTCTTTTCGTAAGGCAATGGAAGCGAGAGCTTTTTTGATGGTGAGTTCAAGAAGGTCCGGGTTCATGGGTTTGAGGATAAAATCAAAGGCCCCTTTTTTCATGGACCGGATCACCATCCGGATGTCTTCAAAGGCTGTGACCATGATGACCGGAAGTTCAGGGATTTTCTGTTTCACGATAGCCAGTGCATCGATACCGCTCATGACTGGCAGGCCGATATCCATGAGAACCAGGTCAGGCAAGGATTTTTCCAGGGATAAAAGAAAGGATTCGGCATCAGGAAAACAAAAAATGTCATAATCCTCGCTCAAAATGATCTGAAGGCTGTCCCGGATTGTTTCTTCATCATCCACAATGGCGATGCTGTATCGGATCATGTTTGTCTTTCTTGTTTCTGAAGCGGCAGTTCGATAATAAACTGGGCGCCTTGTTTAAGCCCGGCATTGAACCTTAAGGAACCCCCGTGGTCTGTGATGATCCTGTGGCAGATGCTGAGGCCGATCCCGGAACTGTTAGTCTTGGTGGTATAAAAGGGGTCAAAGATTTTGGTCTGGCTGGAAACCGGGATGCCGGGCCCGGTATCCCTTATGGAGATGGCAATGGCGTCGTTTTTCCGGTAGGTTTTCAGTTCGATTGTTTTTTCACCCTCATATTCTTTCATGGCTTCGGCAGCATTGGTAATCAGGTTCAGCACCACCTGCTCAATCAGGTGGGGTTCATTCCAGCATTCCGGGATGGCAGAGTCCAGATCCTTTATAAAATTGATCCCGTTTTTCCTCAAGGTAACGGCAGTCAGCTTTGTCACTTCATCAATGTTTTCATTGATATTGGTCATGATAAACCTGGGTTTGCCCGGCTTTGAAAAATCCATAACCCGTTTAATGATGGATTCTATTTTATTGGAAGCCAGTTCGATTTTCTCGATGATGGAAAGGACGGACTGGATATCTCCCATATTGTTGTAAATATTTTTCAAGGCTTTCAGATAAATATAAATCCCGGACAAGGGGTTACGGATTTCATGGGCAATACCGGCTGTGACCCGTCCAAGAGAGGTCATTTTATCCTGGATTTTCAAGAAATTCTCAACCTCTTTGGAATCTGTGATATCCATGGAATTGGTGAGAATGGATTCAATCCCCATATAATTGATCTTCCGGGCGCTGACCAGGGCCCACCGGATATGCCCCTTGACTTCATCTTCCAGGCTTTCTGGATAGTATCTGAAATCCGTATCAATATGCTTTATTTTACCTGTAACCAGATCAATATAGAATTTTTTGATCCTTTCCCGGTCTTCTTCATAGATATTTTCAAACCCGGGTGGTTTAAACGCCCGGGTAATCAGACGGTGAATTTTTCGAAGGCCAGGATTCAGATAAACTTTTTTATCGTTCCGGATAATGGAAATACAGCTCAGGGAATTGTCGATGAGCGTCTGGAATCTTTGATTGCTTTCTTCCCGTTCTCTTTCGGCTGTTTTTCTTTTTTCTTCCAGATCAATCCTGTAAAGCCCGAAAGCAATATCATTGGCAATTTCCCTGACAATGCATTCCTCTGTTTCATCCCGGGAAAGTTCCTGGGGGATGGATAGGACCAGGAATCCATAGTTTTTTTCTTCATGGGTAATCCTTATCGCCATTGACCCCCGGCCGGAATAGTTTTTGGACAACATGCAGTCCGGGCATTCTTTGACCGGGTCAGTAACGGAAAATACATCTTCAGACTCAAGGGTTTTCTGAATACACCGGGTAAATTGTCTTTCCTGAAGCAGTGCGCGCATGGGGTCAAAATGACTGTTAAACCCTGCCTGGGCAACGACCCGGACAGACCCGTCCCCATCCATCAAACCGATCCAGGCATTATAATAGCCTCGTTTTTCCACCAGGATACTGCAGATGCCGTCAATGAGTTTCTGTTTGTCGTTCTGGGTCACCAGAAGTCTGCCGATATCCCTGAAGGCCCGCAATACAAGGTTTAACCGTTTGATTTTTTTGATTTCTAAGTCATCATTCACGCGTCACCCCGTAGCATGGTTTTCATATATGGTGTTAATTAAAAGTTTTTTTGAACAATAACAAGGAAAAACATCTTTTTGGCATCATCAAATCATAGTTGATATTTTAACCAGAAACCCATCCAGTTTTTTTTCGGAAACCTTTACCATGGTCCTAAGTTCAGGAGCAAATAAAGATATTTTATATTCCTCCAGAAGCCAGAAAAATTCTTCCACCAGTGCTGCCTTTTCCGGTGTTGAATGTGTTGAAAGCGTCCGGAGAAAGGCTGGAAGGTGGCGGGTATATTTTTCCAGACGGCTGATTTTGCTTTCTTCTTTCAAGGGGTTGTCCGCGGTTCTCTGTGCCCTGATCCTAAGGCAGGCAACAAACCGGGGCAGGTGCCGGATTCTGTCATCGGTGTAAAGATCGGCAAAATTCGGCGGGACCAGGTTTTTCAGATCATTGAAAAGGCAGGTCAGCATATCACAGGTCCTTTTCATTTTCCGGTGTTGAACGGATAATTTCTGGATCAGTTCAAAACAGGAGCGATACACTTCCCCGAGATCCAAAATTATTTTTATGAATTCCTGCCCATGGCGGTACAGGTCTGGTATCTGTTCTTTTGCAAGGGATTCAAACTCTTTCCGGGTACGGATATTTTTTGCAAAAAAAGTGGATGTGATCCGATTGAAAATGGAGAGTTGAAATTCTGAGCGGCCATTGAAAAACGGGGCCATCTGTTTTAACCCGGATGAGGCCAGGATATCTTTTTTTAATGCTTTGAAATCATCGGGAAACAAAATGGAAAAAAAGTGTTTTACGGCCTTGCAATGGCTTTTCTCTGCCTCTTTGGGAGATTTGAACAATTTTAAGGACAAGCTCTCGTTTTGTTTTTTTGGATCAAATTCGATCCTGAGACCCGGGTATCCTTTCAAGTCTGGATGGTTTTTCTCGTCCAGGAGGATGGAGCCGGGAAGATCAGGGAAATCCCATTCCAGGATATCGTATTTTTCAAATTGCTGACAGGCTTTATCAAAAGCCGGGTCGTGCTGAAACGGCAAGGCAGCGGTAAATTGAGTCAATACGGATTTATCCCTGGATGCCTTGATTTCCTTTCCTTTTTCATCCCGGATGGAAATACGCATTTTCAGGTGATCCGGCAAATCCTTATCCGACCAGGCGGTTTCCGGAATCAGGACATTAAATTTTTCCCTGATAAAAGAAGACAAAAGGGAGAATAAAGGCCGTTCTTCTTTTGGCATTTGTGCAGCAATGACGGCTGCTTTTTCAGATATGGGAACCAGTTTCACCCGGTATGATTTGGGAAGGGTTTTGATGAGACTGATAATTTTTTCCTCAAAAAGCCCGGGCACAAGCCTGTCCAGATGGTTCCCCTGTATCAGGGGGGCAGAAGAAACCGGGACCTTTAATGTGATCCCGTCTTTTTCCGAGCCGGGATTGAATTCGTATTCAAGCTTGAATCTGCCTTGGGCCATGGCCAGCGTATCAGGGTACAAAGAGAGTTCACGCTCATCAACGGTTGATTTCTGGAGGTCGGCCAGGGTCATTTTTAAAAAATCAGGGTCATTTTTTTCTTTGATGAACCGGGAAAAGGATCGGATATCATAAAAGGGTTCGGTAATTTTTGACTGATAAAAAAGATAAATATCTTCTTCCGATATCAGGATGTCCTTTTTCCTTGTTTTATGTTCAAGCGCTTCAAGGGTATCCATCAATTTCTGATTATGGATCATGAATTCGAATTTTTTCTGGATTTCTCCCTGGACAAGGGCATGGCGGATAAAGAGTTCTCCTGATTCCCCGGGATTGATTTTTCCATAGGCAATTTTCCGGTCGTTGACAATGATAAGACCGAAAAGGGATACCTGTTCCTTTGCCGTCACTTCTCCCCGGGTTTTTTCCCAGCGAGGGTCAAAATAGGTGTAGGTACAAAGGTCTTTCCCGATGGACTCCAGCCACTCCGGGTCTATATTGGCTACTGTTCTTGCAAACAGCCGGCTGGTTTTGACAAATTCGGCAGCCACAATCCAGTTCCCCGGGTTGCTGAAAAGACCGGAGCCGGGGAATATCATGATTTGCTGTCCCTTGGCTGCCGTAAAGAGATGTTTTTCTTTTTTATGGGCTATGCCGGAAAGATACCCGGTCAATAAGGATTGGTGCAGGGCAATATATAAAGGTCCTCCGATGTCAAAGGCCTTTGCCTTCAGCCCCTGTGTGCCGGGTAAAAGGGGTTGTCTTGTATTGCTTTCAATATTGTGTTCTTTTAAGATATTCAGGATCTGGCCGTGGATATCGTTCCATTCCCTGATCCGTTTGAAACTTAGATAATGGTCCTGGCAGAAGGCCTTGAGCCTGGATCGGGATTTCAGCTTTTTTTCTGCAGCCTTGACCGCATTCCAGATATTTAAAAGGCTTACAAAATCAGATGCCGGGTCTTTGAAAAGGGAGTGTTTCTGATCTGCGGCCTGGGTCTTGTCCATGGGCCGCTGCCTGGGGTCTGAAACAGCCAGGGCCGTGGTGATGACGGCAGCTTCTTCAAGACATCCTTTTTTGTCGGCTTCAATTAAAATCCGGGATAATTTGGGGTCCATGGGCAGCGTTGACATGATCTTGCCCATGGCAGTCAGGGAATATTCTTTTCCTCCGGCCTTTTTGTTTTGAATTTTTTTCTCCTCAATGGCTCCGAGTTCCAGGAGGGTTGCAAATCCGTCCTGGATGCTTTTGGCTGAAGGAGGATCAATAAAGGGAAAGTTTGAGACATTACCAAGATTCAGGGAGATCATCCTTAAGATGACTTCGGCAAGATTGCTTCTTAAAATTTCAGGAGAAGTAAAAAATGGTCTTGCCTTGAACTCCTCTTCATCAAAAAGCCTGATGCAGACCCCGTTTTCAACGCGGCCGCAGCGCCCTGTCCGCTGATTGGCTGAAGATTGGGAAATGGGGCTGACAGGAAGTGCCGTGGTTCTTGTCCGGGGCGAATAGCTCGGAATCCTTGCCAGTCCAGTGTCCACCACATATTTGATCCCTGGGATGGTCAGGGAGGTTTCAGCCACATTGGTGGCCACAATGATTTTTCTTCCTGCCTGCTGCGAAAAGATTCTTGACTGTTCCCGGGCCGAGAGCCTTGCAAAAAGCGGCAGAACCGTTATGCCTGGGAGCTGCCGGCTGCGGATCAGATCCAGGGTCTCGCCGATATCCTGTTCTGAGGGCATGAAGATGAGGATATCCCCGGACCTGGAAGTTGACAGAAGATGCAGGACGGCTTCTATGGCAGCTTCTACATATCCCTGGTCTTCAGCTTCTGCGTCATTCTCATCCTTATTTATATAAGGCCGGTAAATAACGTCCACAGGAAACATTCTTCCTGAGACCTCAATGATCGGGGCGTTATCAAAGGCTTTTGAAAATTTCTCAGTGTCAATGGTGGCTGAGGTGATGATCAGCTTCAGGCCTTTTCGCTGTTTCACCAGGCGTCTTAAAATGCCAAGCGTAAAATCAATATTCAGACTTCGTTCATGGGCTTCATCCACGATAATGGTATCATAGGCCTTTAAGAAACGGTCCGTCCGGGTTTCGGAGAGAAGGATGCCATCGGTCATGAGTTTGATGCAGGCCCTGGGAGTTATTTTATCATCAAACCTGATTTTGTATCCCACGGAATGCCCGAGGGGTTCATCCAGTTCTTCGGCTATTCTTGCAGCCACTGTGACGGCTGCAATGCGTCTGGGCTGGGTACAGCCGATCTTTCCGGTCGTGCCCCGGCCGGCTTCAAGGCAGAATTTCGGGATCTGGGTGGTTTTACCCGAGCCGGTTGCCCCGGAGATGATAACCACGGGGTTATTTTTTATGGCAAGAATGATTTCATCTTTTTTTTGGAAAATGGGCAGATCCGGATTATAGCGGATGCTGTCAGGTTTGAAGAGCGCTCCGGTTTCCCGGTGTTTATTCCCCTGTCTTGTTTTTTTTCTCCTGGCAGGAGGTATAATGCTGGATTCATTCATGGCTTTTGCATAGTAACTCAAAGTGAAAAAAAGTCAAATTTTGAAAATCCGGGTTAAAATAGAGTTGACAGAAAGGATGGAATAAGAGACAAAGAAAATCGTTCTAAAAAAAGAACGATAAGATAAAGTAAAGAAAATACTTTAAATAATGATACAGAGTGAGGAGAAAAAATAGCATGGGAGATACCGCTATTAAAATCGGGGGCGCAAGAACGAGCGTCTTTAAAGATAAGGTGATGAAGCTTTTGCCCGATGGTGGAAACCTGAACGCATGCCTGACCTGCGGCGCATGTGCTTCCGGGTGTCCTGCAACCGGTTTGGAAGGCATGGACCCAAGAAAATTTTTGAGAATGGCTGCTCTTGGAATGGATGAAGAAATTTTGAGTACAAACTGGGTGTGGATGTGTTCCATGTGCACACGGTGCATGTATGTATGCCCCATGCAGATCAATATCCCCCAGCTTGTTTTCAATGCCCGGGCTCAGTGGCCCAAGGAGAAGAAACCCAAAGGAATCGTCAGTTCCTGTGATATGGCATTGAGAAACGACACCTGTTCCGCTATGGGTGCAACCGAAGAAGATTTCCAGTTTGTGGTGGAAGATGTTCTTGAAGAATACCGCGAAGCCCAGCCTGAATTTGCAGAAATGACGGCAGATATCAACCGGGAAGGGGCCCACTATTTCTTAAACCAGAACTCCAGGGAACCTGTGACAGAGCCGGATGAAATGGTGCCGTTGTGGAAGATCCTGGATCTTGCCGGGGCTGACTGGACCTATGGGACAAAAGGATGGGCTGCTGAAAATTACTGTCTTTTTTCAGCAGATAATGAAAACTGGGAAAAGATTGTACGGACCAAGGTAAAGGCTGTGGAGGACCTGGGCTGTAAAGTCTGGCTCAACACGGAGTGAGGGCACGAACTCTTCGCAGTCCGGGCCGGACTGCAAAAATTTAAGATCCCTTACAATTTTGAAATCAAAAGCATTATTCAGCTTTATGCACAATGGATCAGAGAAGGAAAACTCAAACCTTCTTCAGATTGGAACAAGGACAGGAAAATCAAATTTACGGTTCAGGATCCCTGCCAGTTGGTCAGAAAATCTTTTGGCGACCCGGTTGCAGATGACCTGAGATATATCGTCAAAGCAGTGGTGGGCGAAGAAAATTTTATTGATATGATGCCCAATAAATCCAATAATTTCTGCTGCGGCGGCGGCGGCGGATACCTGCAATCCGGATTCCAGGAACAAAGACGCGCTTATGGCCAGACCAAAGCCAACCAGATCCTGACCACAAAAGCGGCTTACTGCATCACGCCCTGCCATAACTGCCACGCCCAGGTACATGATATGGCCGAAGTGAATGATCATGCATGGCAAACCGTTCATCTCTGGACGCTTTTGTGTCTTTCTCTCGGTATTCTGGGACCCAAGGAAAGAACCTATCTGGGTGAAGACTTAAAAGACGTGGATGTATTCCATCCGGAATCAGAAGAATAGCCTGTCCATCTGATTTTAAAAAAGTGCCCGGTATGGCCGTTCATGGTCATACCGGGTATTTTTTAAGGTTTATTGCAACCAGGGCAAAAATAAAAAGGCTCATTTTTAACTGATTGCCTATGCCGGATAACTGTGATATGGAAGCTTGATTATGACCCAGATTATCAGTATAGCAAACCAGAAAGGAGGCGTTGGCAAAACAACGACTTCCATTAACCTTTCGGCAGCTCTTGCCTCCATCGGAAAAAAAATCCTTCTGGTGGATTGTGATTCCCAGGCCAATGCCACCACCGGTCTTGGCATAGACAAACCTTCCTTGAAATATTCCCTTTACCAGGGCCTGATCGGAGAAGCAGGGGCCGATGATATTATTCACCCCACCGTTCTCCAGAAGCTTATGATCATCCCTGCCAATATGAATCTCATCGGGTTTGAAATCGAAATGGTATCGGAAAAGGACAGAGAAAAAAAACTGAAACGGATTCTGGATGAGATAAAAGAACGGTTTGATTATGTGATTATTGACTGCCCCCCGGCATTAGGGCTGCTGACCCTGAATGCATTTACGGCATCAGATGCCGTATTGATTCCTCTTCAGAGTGAGTTCTATGCCCTTGAAGGCCTGGGCCAGCTTCTGGATACCATAAAACGGGTCAAGTCATCTTTTAATCCTGGTCTGAAAATAAAAGGAATTCTTTTGACCATGTATGACGGCCGGACAAATCTTGCCCAGCATGTGGTTGAAGATGCGAGAAAATATTTCAAGGACATGGTTTTCAAAACAAAGATACCCCGCAATATAAAATTAGGCGAAGCGCCCAGTTATGGATTGCCGGTTATTTTATATGATAAACAGTCAATAGGATCAAAAAGTTATATGGCTTTTGCCAGGGAATTTCTGAAAAGATGATTAAAAAAAAGAAACATACCGGTCTTGGCCGGGGGATCTCTGCCCTGATCCCTGATGTTGAAAAACCGGAAACCGGTTCTGATTTTTTAATGTGTCCGGTGGAGGAGATCGCCCCTAACCGGTATCAGCCCAGAACCGTATTCAACCAGGAAGAACTGGACCGATTGAGGGATTCCGTGGCAGAACAGGGCATTTTGCAGCCTTTGCTGGTCAGGCTGGTAGATGATTCCTATGAACTCATTGCAGGCGAACGAAGGCTTCGGGCCGCAAAAGAGGCCAATCTCACCCATGTACCGGTATTTGTAAAAAATTTGACCGATGAGCAGGTCCTGGAAGTTTCCATTATTGAAAATATACAAAGGGAAAATTTAAACGTACTTGAAGAGGCAGAGGCTTATCACCGCCTTATTGAGGAGTTTCATTATACCCAGGAAAAGGTGGCCGTCAAAATCGGCAAAAACCGGTCTACCATTGCCAATCTCTTAAGGCTTCGAAGTCTTCCCGAAGTGATAAAGGAGAGCCTCACTGCAGAAAAGATTGCCATGGGCCATGCAAGGGCGCTTTTAAGCGCAGGCCCGGAAGAGGATCAGATTCGTCTTCTCCATATTGTGATTCAAAAAGAGTTGTCTGTACGGGAGACTGAAAAACTGGTTAACAATGCTAAAAAAGAACCTATAAAGCCCCAACCGGAATTGTCTTTTGACGAAAAACAATTGCTTGACCAGACTTCCAGGCTTCTTTCAGACCGGATCAAATCAACCGTCAGAATCCAGAGAACCGGGGAAAAAGGGAAAATAGAAATCAATTTTAAAACAAAGGCGGAATTCCAGCAGATAGTCGATCTTTTAAGCAGGGTCTGATGAAAATCGTGATTGCAAAGACAGCCGGGTTCTGCATGGGCGTGCGGCGGGCTGTGGATATGGTCCTGGATGCATCTACCCGGTATCAGGAGCCGATTTTTACCTATGGCCCTCTCATCCACAACCCCCAGGTTTTGCAGATGCTGGAGGAAAAAAAGATCTTCAGGATTGAAAGGATCCCGGAAAAAGGCTCAGGAATTGTCCTGATCCGGGCCCACGGTGTTCCGCCGGAAGATCAGACCGCACTGAAACAAGCCGGATTTACTGTAATTAATGCCACCTGTCCCAGAGTGGTCAGGGTCCAGGTCATCATCAACCGGTATGCAAAAAAAGGGTATTCCACAATCATTGCCGGGGATAAAAACCATCCTGAAGTGATAGGCCTCCTTGGATATGCAAAGGGAAAAGGGCACACCATCACATCCATGGAAGAATTTTTATTATTACCCTGGTTTGAAAATGCAATTGTGGTGGCCCAGACAACCCAGAACATGTCTTTTTATGACGGGATAAAGACATGGTGTCAAACCCATGCCCCCCATTACAGGGTATTTGATACCATCTGCGGTTCCACGGAAAAACGCCAGACTGAAATCCGAAAGCTTGCAGAGGAAAATGATGCCGTCATCGTGGTGGGCGGAAAAGAAAGCGGAAACACGCGACGGCTCGCCGAGATCGCAGCCGGGACGGGAAAACCGTCCATCCATATCGAGGATGCTGCTGAAATCGATTATGAAACCCTGTCCCATGCAAAATCCATTGCACTTACGGCTGGTGCCTCCACACCGAACTGGATTATTACGGATACCTACCGGAAGGTGGAAAACAATCTTCAAAAAAGGCATGCGGTTAAAGCGGCATTGTATTTGTTTCGTGATTTTCTCTTGAAAACCAATATCATGGCTTCCATCGGGGCAGCTTCCCTGACCTATGCCTGTTCAAGACTCCAGGGAAATGAACGGGATTTCCGCCATGCATTAATCGCCATGCTGTATGTACTTTCCATGCAGATTATGAATAATCTTTTTGCTATCCGGTCTGATCGTTACAATCACCCCAAAAGAGCACATTTTTATAAAGAAAATCATGTGTATCTCTGGATTCTTGCAGTTTTGTCCGGTGGTACAGGGCTTTACCTGAGCTTTCTGAGCGGTGTGGTATCGTTTGTATTGTTGCTGATTATGAGTTTTTTAGGATTGTCCTATAATCAGAAAATCATTCCAATACAGGTTAAAAAAGGAAAAACAGCCAGGATAAAAGATATCCCGGGATCAAAAACCATATTGATCGTCATCGCCTGGGGAACCGTTACCTGTCTCCTCCCGGCTGTAGTAATTCATGGTAATCCCTTTTCCGTTGTGGTGGCGTTTTTGTTTGTCACAGGCCTTGTGTTTGCCAGGACAGCTTTTTTTGATATCCTTGCTATCCAGGGCGACAGGATTACCGGAAAAGAAACCCTTCCCATTCTTCTGGGGGAAAAACAAAGTTTTAATATCATCAAATATACTCTGATTTTTGAAATCGGGCTTGTTTTTGTGTCATATTCAGCCGGTTTATTGGTAAACAGGGCTTTCTTTCTTGCTTTTATACCCTTTGTTATGTTTTTATTGATCAGATTTTTTGAAAAGGATCGTCTTGTATCTGGTGGGCACCGGGAATTTATTATTGAATTCTTATTGATTGCCACAGGATTATTAAGTGCTGTAATTTAATTCTAATGTGAGGAGATTATGGCAGGAGAAAGAGATAACACCATAAAAATTCCGGTAATCGGGCTTTTGGCCGTTAAAAATCTTTTAATCACAAAAGAGGACCTTCAAAAAGCGCTTTTGCATTGTTCAGGGGCAGACAATCCTGACCTGGCCTTAAAAGATTATTTTTTATCAAAGGGATTGATATCTGCCCAGAACGTGGAAAGGCTGCTGCGGGCGGCAAAAGCTCTTCATCTTAGGCAAAATGAATTAAAATTCGGCGCTATCGCCATCCGGAAGGGGTTTGTCAGCCAGGGTGTGTTGAAGCTGGTTCTGGAAGAGCAGGAAAATAATATCAAAAATAAGAAAAAAGTTCATCTTATAGGCGATATGCTGGTTGAAGCCGGAATGCTGACGGAAAAGCAAAAAAACTATATCCTGCAATTACAGGACAGGGTTAGACAGGAACAAAAAAAACCCCATGGGGAAAAATTTACAGGAGCGGAATCACTGCCCGTGTCTTCTAAATTTGACCAGGTGACGGAAAAAACAAAGGGCGGGATGCCTGAAGAAGGACAGGAAACCCTTGATTTACTGGAACCCGAAATTATAAAGGGCCAAATCAAGCTTGAAATCTCAAGCGATTTCATGGCAGCGTTTCTTACAAAAACAGATTGTTTTGATAATACCATCACCCCTGATGGAATAAAGGACTCTTTGAGGGAAAAGGGCATCCTGTCGGGTATTGTTGAAGACAGGATGATCGATGGGTTCATAAAATCCAGCGGGTTTAAAACCAAAACCTTCCGGGTGGCAAAGGGCGTTTCGCCGATCCAGGGGAAAAATGCAAGACTGGAATTTTTTTTTAATACAGACTATCTGAAAGCTGGAGGATTGGCGGAAAACGGGGCAATGGATTTCAAGGATCGCGGTGACATTCCTTTTGTTGACGCAGGAACTGTGCTTGCTGAAAAAATTCCCATGATTGAAGCTCGGCAGGGTCACAATATATATGGTGATGAAATCGAAACAATTCCGGGAAAAGACATTGTTATGAAATATGGGAAAGGCACTAAGCTTTCCGAGGATGGGTATAAGATCCTTGCTGCAGTCAGCGGATTTCCCAAATATACATTGTCAGGCCATGTTTTTGTCCATCAGGAATATGTAACGGAAGGCGATGTGGATTATCAAACCGGCCATATTCAGTATGACGGGAACGTGAATGTAAAGGGAAGGATCAAATCAGGTTTTAAGGTAACGGGCAATAATATTCAGTCCATTGAAGTGGATGGCGGCATTGTCAGGGCCGAGGGCAATGTAAAAATCGCAGGCGGGATTAATGAAGGTAAAATTTATGCCAGGGGGAATGTCCATGCAAAATTTATCCATAAATCAGAAATTATCTGCATGGGAGATGTGGTGGTGGGTAAGGAAATTGTGGATGCCGACATTGAGTGTTCAGGAAGCTGCATCATTGAGGGGAAACTCATTTCTTCAAGGGTTTCGGCCAAGATGGGTGTAAAGGCACGGCATATAGGAACGGAAATGGGCGGGCCCAGCATAATCAAGATCGGTCAGGATGCATTTACCGTAAAGGAGCTTGAAAGAAATAAAGCAAAAATCGAAAACCTGAAAAACCTGACGGAACAGCATAAGGAAAAAAAAGACAAACTCAAAGAGGAAAACCTCATCCTTCAAAAACAAATCACGGAACTTGCCCATATCCAGGATAGATCCCAGCTTGAGCAGAAAGAATTAAATTCAAGAATATCCACAATGGGAAACGATACTGCATCCATCCATGAGCTGCAAAAAAGAATCGAACAATTGCAGCTGAATGCAAAAAAAGCCGAAGAAAGCCTGGATGTCTGCTTTGACCAAAGTGATAAGACAGAAGCCATGATGGATAACGAGGACAAAGAAATCGAAGCGATTGAAAAAAGGAGGGCGGATTTGATCGACGAGAGGAATAATCTGATAAAATGGGCAAAAGAGAATCCTGGCAAACCGGTTGTGATCTGCGAAGGTGTGATCATGTCCGAAACTTTTATCAGGGGAAAGCACTCTGAAAAACGGTTGACCGAAACAATCCGCCATTCAAGGATTACAGAGGTTCTATGTACCTCTGACCAGGGCCATAGCCTGAATATATATGAGATGCAGATCGGCAATATTTAACGGGTTACATTTGCC
>MGTJ01000003.1 GCA_001799395.1 Desulfobacterales bacterium RIFOXYA12_FULL_46_15
CATTGCCACCCCGCCGCCGGGTATGGAAGGAATCCCGCCCGGATTCGGTTCTTCTTATATTTTTAACCTGAAACCGGGAGATGAGGTCACTGTCAGCGGTCCTTACGGTGATTTCATGGCAAAGGACACAGACAGGGAAATGTGCTTTATCGGAGGCGGCGCAGGCATGGCCCCGTTAAGAAGCCACATCCTTCACCAGCTCGACGGTATCCATACCAAACGGAAAATCTCTTTCTGGTATGGCGCAAGGTCAAAAAAAGAAATGTTCTATGATGATATTTTCAGGGATCTTGAGAAAAGACACAGCAATTTTTCTTATTATATAGCCTTGTCCAGCCCTGAACCCGATGACCGGTGGGAAGGCCTTACCGGCTTTATCCACAATCACCTCTGTGATTCCTATCTCTGCAACCATGAAGATCCCGCAGAAATTGAATATTATCTGTGCGGCCCTCCCCCCATGATCAATGCCATTATTAATGCGCTTTACAATCTCGGGGTAGAGGACGACATGATCTTTTTTGATAAATTCTAATTGCCTGTCTTTGTGAAAATTGCATCCAGCTGGCGCAGCCTTCCTTCACTTGTAAAAGACATATTATAAATGTTATACAGATCAAAACCGTTATTAAAAAATGAGGCCAATGCTTCATCAAAGCGATTCTGACCTTTGTATGTCGGCTGAGTAATAATTTCGGAATATACAAGACGAATTAATCCCTGGCTGCATGCTTTTGCGGCACCCTCAATAACAAGATGTTCGGCGCCTTGAACATCTATTTTCAGGATGTCGATTTTGGGAATCTGCATGGTTTGTACCACAGAATCGAGAGTCTTGAACCCGGCTTCAACAAGTTTTTGGGTTTCAAGAAGGTTCTCCCCCCATGTCTGAATTCCAGCTTTGTCACTTGGGAACAATGAATTAGTTGCTGAGCTTGAATTTGAATGAAAGGATTGCATTCCGTCTTTATTACTCAAACCAAAATTATAAGCAGTGATTTTTGGATCAGATGCAATATTCATCTTCAATTGCTCAAATGACTCCTTAAATGGTTCAAAGGCATAGACTACCGAGGTTGGCAGCAGGTCCCGAAATTTCTTTGAAATATGTCCATGATGAGCACCGACATCGAAAATAACCGGTTCACGAATACCGGATAGCAGTTGTTTCATGGCTGTGAATGCATCCAGGGTGGATAATGGCTTTGCCAACCTGCTAATACGGTATCCACATCTGTTTACGAGTTTCTTGATGAGTTTCTTCATTTTTTGTTTCTCCTCTTATCCGATTGTGATTTCGCTATTGCCCGGCAGACACCACACAGTCTTGATGTCTACCAGACGTACAACCCTAAAGCAAGCCCATATTACAAATGTGTTTAGACCCAACTGAACACCATTATTATTATTAAAACTTTTCATATTTTTATTGACAAAAATCAGACTCATATCCTACGGTTCCTTGACGATGGACAACAAAATGAAAGGATTATTTTTTGAAACGGGATGATACACTCGATATGCTGCGTGGAATAGGTCTTCTTTGTATCATGCTGGCGCATGTAGGACCACCGGCTTTTCTTTTTCAACTCAGAAATTTCGATGTTCCGCTCATGGTACTGGTTGCTGGATCTTCCTTTGCAATGTCAACGGCCAATGGGCTAAAAACAGGATATATTGAATATATCATCAAGCGATTGATCCGGCTTGTCATCCCCACCTGGACATTTTTAAGCCTGTTTTTCTTATTGACTCTGATCACATCCTTTATCATGCAAAAAACATATCCGTTTCCTTTTTACAAAATTTTTGCAAGTTTTTTTCTTGGAACAGGGATAGGATATGTATGGATTATCAGGGTTTTTCTGCTGATCTCTCTTATTGCGCCTCTTACAAGATTTGCCAATGCCTCTTATATCAAAGGGAAATGGTCATATTCCATCGTATTTACTGTATATTTGATATATGAATTCATGGTCCGCCATATTCCAGTCCCAAACCAAGTATTTCTTAAAATGATACTTGATAAAATTGTATATATGGCGATCCCCTATGGGTGCATTTTCTTTCTCGGCACACGCATTCTTATGCTAAGCTGCAGACAAATCTTTGGGCTTGCAATGGTTTCACTTATAGTGTGTACCCTGTACGCGTTTGTCCTCAATCAGACGATTGGCGGATTTGCTCCGGTACAGGATTATAAATATCCCCCCACCGCTTATTACATATCCTATGGATTGTCTATCGCTCTCCTGCTTTTCTGGATCAGCCGGACCCCTTTGTTTGGTCTTGCCCCTTTCAAGAATAACCTTGCATTTTTCGGACGTTCAAGCATGTGGATATATTTGTGGCATATACAGGTACTGTATTGGTTTAAATGGATGGGTATCAGCATCCACTTTACCGTTAAATACATAATTGTTGCAGGTGTGTCTGCCGGAATTATTTTTTTGCAGACAGCAGCCTTGAATCAGACACTGATTTTTATTGAATCACAAAAGGTTAAAAAATTATTAACATCACTCTTTACCTGATAGCGGAGATCTCACATATGTCATTCATCAATAATATATTTTCCAAACTTAAAAAAAAATCATGGGGTTTCTTATTGAAAAAACAATTTTTAAAGAAACCCTCACTCAGTTATTGCCGAAAAAATTTCCTCTTGCCCCAGATTATCACCGCAACCTCAAGTGAGATGCTTCAGAAGATGCTTTTTTTGCCGGTTTCATCCAGGACAACGCAGGAGAACCAAGATTTTTTTGCCCTGATCGTGAATCAATTTAAACCCGGTTATTTCGTTGAAATAGGCGCCAACGACGGGTTCACGTTTTCCAACACCCTTTATCTGGAAGAATATTTCGATTGGTCGGGTCTGTTGATTGAGGCAAACCCCAGATATGCCGATTCCCTTTCTCAGAGGAAAAATGTGAAGATCATCAACAAAGCCATATCCGATCAATCAGGCCTTGCCCAGTTCGTTGATGCAGGATTGTATGGAGGCTTGGCCGACGGCATCGAACAACAATATTCGCACTATACTGATCCGGCGCCGATTATCCATGTTGACTGCCTCACCCTTCAACAGGTTTTTGACCAGGCCTCTGTGCCAATGGTGATTGATTTTCTCTCCATTGATGTTGAGGGCGGAGAATTACCCATTGTCAGCCAGTTGGTTGCAGATCAGCGCAGGGCCCGCTGCGGATGTATTGAAGTCAACCACCGGCAATGGGATATGGATGAAATAAAACAGCTTCTGAATAATGCAGGGTATAAGATTGCCTGGGAAGGGATGACGAAACATGATCTTTTTTTTATCGACCCATTGCTGTGTCCTAGGCAGACTGATAAAAAATCATGATAACCTCTGTAGACCCGTATATAAAAAAGGAAACACAAACATGACCCACACGGAGTATCACCAGGATAATAATAAACCGATCAATGATATTTTTTTTAAAGATCATACTGCTGATGGCAAGGGCTGGCCAAAAATAAGCATCGTCACCCCTTCTTTGAATCAGGGGAAATACATCGAAGCAACCATTCGGTCTGTTCTGGATCAAAATTATCCAAATTTGGAATATATCATCATAGACGGCGGAAGTACTGATGAAACCCTGGATATAATCAGCCGTTATCAGGACAAAATCTCTGTCTTTGTGTGCGAGAAAGATAATGGCCAGAGCGATGCCATCAACAAAGGGTTTAAAAAAGCGAGCGGTGATATAATCGGGTGGCTTAACTCAGATGATATATATCTTCCCAACACATTGTTTCTAATCGGAACCCTTTTTAAAAAATTCCCAGGATCAGACTGGATTGTCGGAAGCTCAATCATTATGGATTCAAAGCTTGAAAAGGTAAAAAAATTTCACTACCCCAAAAGCAGAACATGCACATGGCCGGAATTCATATGCAATAAATATTATGGCATATCCTTATCTCAGCCCCCCTCATTCTGGTCCTCGAACCTGATCCGGACCATCGGTTCCCTTGACACCAATCTGCATTATTCCTTTGATTACGACATGTACTGCAATGCGGCTTTCCATGGCTATCGCCCATGCTGCATGGATATTCCCCTGGCAGCTATCCGGCATCATCCTGAAACAAAGACCTCAAAAGGCTTTCTGCCCTTCCGGAAAGAGCAGTTGATGACAGTGAATAAATACATAGACCGCTGCCCGGACAAAGAGCGTTATAAATTAATCTGGTACCGGCGATATTTGATGTCCAGGATCATCAAACTGCGTATTGCCGGTTATGCAAGAAAATATGGTATTCTTTCATCAAAAAAGTCTTAAAAAAATAAAGTTCAAAACACTTGCATACCGGCTGTTGAAAACATATCTTGAACAAATTACCAGCCAAAGAAACGGGATGACATGGGTAAAACAAATAAAATAAATGCAATCTCTGCTTCCAAACGCTTGTTTCAGATATTGCCATATAAAATGAAGGTCATGTCCGGTATTCTATTGTTCGGTATGATATTCAAAGCCATTATCGAGACCATAGCAATGGGGCTGATCGCATTTTTTGCAGCAGCCTTGTCCAAGCCGGATGAAATCATCAATTCCACATATGTGATATTTGTTAAAAACAGCTTTGGGCTTGAATTTCTTTCAACAGTTAAAGGCTTTGTGGTTGCATTCTGCATTATCATCGTGATCGTGGTTGCTTTGAAAAATTTATTTAAAGCCTATATTACGCTCCAGGCGGGACGTTATAATGCAAAAGTCGAGGGCTTTCTTGGTGAATCCCTTGTAAGCGGTTTCCTTAAAATGCCGTATCACTGGTATATCAACCAGAATTCTGCCGATCTTGTTTATGCAATTGAAATCAGAAAACAGGTGGGACGATCTTTTATTAACTCCGTGCTGAAACTTAGCAGCGATTTCCTTTTAATTTTTATCATGATCATGGGGCTTCTTGTAATACAACCATTGGTATCCTGCCTGGTGTTCTTTGTATTAGGAGGATCAGGGTTTCTGATTTTCAGAACTATTCGAACCGTTATTGATAAAATTGCAGGTGAATGCAACAGATATGAACAAAAGATCAATAAAGATTGTACAAAAGCTATACATGGTATTAAGGATGTAAAAATCTTTGCCAAGGAAGATACCTTTATAAAGGAATCAAGAAATAACCTGCTGAAATTTGCCAGGCTTTTTGGGCTATATAAATTTTTTGAACTTTCACCTTCCGTCATTCTTGAAACTGTTGGATTTACAATGCTGACAGGTGCAATCTGCCTTATGATGTTCGGATTAAACGCCTCTCCGATGGATGTAACCGGAACAATCGCCCTCCTTGCCGTTGCAGCCTGGAAATGTCTTCCAGCCATGGAAAGGATATTGACAAGCACTGCCCAGATAAGATATTCCCTCCCCTTTATTTCAACAGTATTATCTCACCTGGATGAAATAAAAAACACCCTGGAAAAAACAGAAGCCAGGACAAAAGAAATTACCTTTACCAAGGAGCTTGTTTTGGATTCTGTTAATTACAGATATCCGAAAAACGGCCGGGATGCACTCAATTCAATCAATATTAATATCAGGATGGGTGAAACCATTGGGATTATCGGTCCGTCCGGATCAGGAAAAAGCACGCTCGTAGACCTTATAACAGGGTTGATAGAACCGGACAAAGGAAGCATCCTCATCGATGATCTTGTCTTGAATAATGAAAATGCAAATGAATGGAGAAAAAAAATAGGATATGTATCCCAGTCTCCCTTTATTTATGACGGCACCCTGGCTGAAAATGTAGCTTTTGGAGTAACCCCGGCTGATATTAACCGGGAACTGATAAAAAAATGCTGTACCATGGCTTATATGGATGAATTCCTTTGCAATCTGCCCCAGGGGATTGATACTGAAATAGGTGAACGGGGAATACGCCTTTCCGGCGGGCAGCGCCAAAGGGTTGCCATTGCAAGGGCACTTTATAATTCTCCGTCAGTGATGATTTTTGATGAAGCCACAAGTTCACTGGATACAAAAAGCGAGGCTGAAATCAAAAAAACCATATACAGCCTGAGAGAAGAAAAGACATTGATCATTATCGCCCACCGCCTGACAACAGTCGAGGACTGCGATTGTATCTTCTGGCTGGACAAGGGACAAATGAAATGTTCCGGTCCTTCTGAAAAAATCATACCCCTATATCAACAAAATAAAAAAGCCGGAAAATCAGGAAAGAAAAACCAATGAAACACGACACCTCTGATTCAAGGCAGCTGCTTAAATTCTTTCTCATCACTTTTTTTATTTTCAGTTCCCAGTCATTTCTTTTTTATCTTTTAATCCCCATATCTTATTTTTTTTCAATAAAACTCTTTGCGTCAACGATATTGATAAGTGCCCCTGTTTTTATCTTTCGTAAAAGACCCGGCATATATATCGCAATAGCCTCTTTTTTTTCATTGATCATCATTGCGGTCAACTTTTTTTATTATTTAACCTATCAAACCGAAATGACCATAGGCGGACTTGAAGCTATTCTAAACAGTAATCCGGGTGAGTCTTACGAATACCTTATGGGAGAAAAAAACAAGCTGGGAATTACCCTGGGAATAACTCTGGCACTGATGGTATTATATCTTTACCTGATCCGGCAACACCTTCCCGGAAACCTGAAAATAAAAAAAAAACACTCCCTGGTCTTTCTGCTTTTATTTATCCCGGCCCTTGCCCTGGCCGGACTGAAACCGGGCCGTATATATCCTGTCATTATTGCCAACCTGTTCTACGAGTATTTTTCTAATACAGTTTATATAAGTGAACTCAAACATATTAATGCAGATCAGGATTTTAAGGTCAGGCGCAAAACAGATTTTAACAAAAAAGAAATTCATGTAATCGTGATCGGTGAATCCATGAGGAAAGCTCAATTGCCTTATTATGGGTATCAGCGCGAAACCACACCACTATTAAATACTGTTTCAGACCTGATTTATTTTAATGATGTAATCTCTCCTGCCACTCTGACCATACCATCGATAACAACAATATTAACCTCATTAACCGCATGCGAAGCTTCATCTTATTCGAATTTATCTGTGCTATTGCTTGCAAAAAAAATGAATTTCAGAACGGTTTGGATTTCCAACCAATGCAGGGCAGGTAGATGGGAAGCCAAAATTTCAGCCATTGCAGAAGCTGCTGATGAAACTTTTTTTGTCAATACGACTTGCAGCGGAAGAACATCAGGGCAGTATGATGAAAACCTGCTGCCGTTTTTCAAACAGGTATTGTCAGGGCAACATGAAAAAAAACTGATCATCATTCATTTATTCGGCAGCCATGGAGCTTATGACAAACGATACCCTGAATCCTTTGATCACTTTAAGGAGAAAGCAGATAACCGGTTGACGGAAAAAGAAGCTCAAATCATCAATGCCTATGATAATTCAATCCGTTATACAGATTATATTTTATATGAACTCCTGATGGCCCTTGATAAAACAAAAGCAGTCAGTTCACTTGTTTATCTGAGTGACCATGGGGAGAACCTGTATGATGATGACAGAAAAAATCAAGGGCATGGAGGACTGCCGGTCCCAACGTCATTTGAAGTTGAAATTCCTATGTTTGTATGGTTTTCAAAGACGTTTGATACCTATAATCCGGTAATGATAAAAAATGCTTTGAATAATATTGACAAACCGGTCAGTTCGGAAAACCTGTTTTATGCTGTAGCCGATTTATTGAATATTGATTTCCAAGGGATGGACACCAGCAAAAGTTTCTTTAATTCAGCCTACCTGCCGGAAAAAAGGATGATCTTTACACCAAAAAACGAATGTATACCCTATGAATCAATTTTCCGTTAAAAATATGACACTTTTTGATCATTCTTTAAAAAGAATAATCATTGCCGCTTCCATCCTGGGTCTCATGACAGTTTATTATTATATCCCTTTCAAATTTGAATACATCGGAAACACACATAAAATATGGGCTCATCGCGTCAACAGCATTGAACGGCTTGAATATACAAAGACGCAATACAGGGGCGTCGAGTTGGATATTGTGTTTGATACAGCAACAAACACCTTTGATGTCAACCACCCGCCCGCAGCTTCCATCGGATTAACCTTGGAATCCTATTTGTCACATCTGGATCTGTCACAACCCATCGGTATCTGGCTGGATTTCAAAAATCTGACAAAGGAAAACAAAAATACTGCCCTTGAAAGATTATCATTTTTAACTAAAAAATACTCTCTAAAAAACTCACATATAATAGTCGAATCACCCTGTCCTGAACTCCTCAGTCCTTTCAACAATGCAGGATTTCAGACAAGCTATTATCTGCCGAATGACCTAAATAAAATGCCGGATGAAAAACTGGTGAAAATTATTCTTGAGATCAATAAAAATATAAACCTATTCCCTACATCAGGGATATCAACAAATCTAAATGATTATGATATTATTGCAGAGCATTTCCCAAAATATCAAAAATACCTTTGGTCATCAAAAAAAACATATGCCCTGAAATTGTTCAGTAATTCCCTCCTGACCTGGAAAGCACTCCATGATGAGAATGTGACTGTTCTTTTAGTCAAGGTAAACAGGCAGAAAGGGAAACGTTGATTTAAGATTTTAATTAATATGCTATACCTCTCTTGATTGGTTGTTGTCATTAAATTTACAAAATTTGTTACAGGGCAAGACCAAAATTGACCATTTTGAGTCCCTTTTATTTTCTATTTTCTCCTTCCCAGTCTGATTCCTGCAAAGCCGGCTATTCCGGTGCACAGGAGCAGCATTGTCGAAGGTTCCGGAACCGGACTGCTGCTGTCGTTGATATCTGCCGAAATCACGGCTGAACGCAGTCCCCAGCCTTCATCTCCTAATCCCTGCATCACTCCGTAATCAAACACATAATTATTGGTGCCTGAAACAAGGGAATGGTTCACACTGAATTGCGTCAATCCTCCCCTAAACAAGCCATACGATGTCGATGATAAAATTGTTACTCCTGGTGCAATAAAATTGATAAAATTACTACCTCCTCCTCCCATGTTAAAGCCGCCCTTAAACATAAGATCATTGTTAATAAAAAGGCTGAATGTATCAGTACAGCAATTGGCACCATCAACCGAAGCATACCCCAGGAGATCAAAAGCAAGCGTTGCATCCCCCGGCAATGATGCCCCGGGGGAAATGACTGAATAATTCAGTACTCCGCCATTTAACGGACCGAGATTATCCGGGAGTGTGGCCGTAAATGGAGTTGACCATGCTGCCGGGCCAGCAAGGACAAACACTAATAATCCAATTGCAAACCATGCAAAAAATTTCTTTTTCACGTTATTACCTCTGCCTAAGTTTATGCCAAATGAGCCAATTCATATCGAACCTGATTTATCTTTCTTTTTTCTTGCAGCAGCACTTAATCCCAAAAGCCCCATGCCCATCATGAGGAAAGTTGCAGGATCTGGAACAGGGGAGCTGGATACTCCGCCTTCAATGACATCATTGGCACAGGTCATGCTCCATCTGAAACCAAGATCATACCCCTGATCCAGTGAGATGCCCAGATCGCTCAAATTGAATGCATAGGTAAGGTAAAGCAGGTCTTTTGTAAAAGAAGTGCCGGCAGATACAGGAGTTGCACCATTGGAGTTAATCTGCACTTCCTGGTTAGTCCGGTAATAGCTGGAAGGTAAATGACTGAAAAAATTATTTGATGTAAGGATACTCACATCTGCAATTGAATAAATGCTGTTCAAACTCGTATCAAAAGCAAACTCCCAGCTCTCACCGTTTCCATAAACATCGTCCCGGTATGGGCTGTCTCCGAAAGGATGCCAGCCATCTGTACTGATAAAAAGGTCTCCATATCTTGTGCCGCTTGTACCATCGATATAATCTGTTGTGATTTTTACCTCAACCGTACCGGAGCTATCAATGCTGACAATCATATTGTCAATGTCAAATGCATTGATTTCAGAAGGCAAGGATATCACATCACCGCCATTTTGAGCATAGGTTGGAGAATAACCGCCACCTATATAATTATCTGCAATTGTCCATTGATCTGCACCAGCCTGACTGATTAAAACCATAAAAAGCAATACTGTAATACAAAGATACTTTTTCATTTTTCCCCTCATCTATTATACTGTTATTGTTAAACATCCTTTTATTTTTGCCTGGCCTGCCTTTATCCAATGTCAAAACCGCGTTTTTTTTTCCTCCCGGCCAACCCGGTAAAGCCGATAAGGCCAAATCCGAGAAGAAGCAATGTTCCAGGTTCAGGAACAACCGCAGCAGGGCTGGTTCCGGAAAAAAAACTGACATGGCTTACACCATTTTTAAGACTGTTTGTGGTCAATAAATCATCTCCATTCATGAGTGAATAAGGATTGATTCCATTATCATCCCGGTAAAAATTCCAATTCCTGCCAAATTTGACAAAAGCATAATCCCAGCTAAAGTCTTCCCAGCCCGGAGACCATCCGTCAAGGATTTTGGGCCCTTCTGAAAACTCATATTTTCTAAATGTAAAATTGAATTCCTCAGCCGTCACTCCGATAAGTTCTGTAGCTTTTTCAATTTCTGTGTTTTCACCTGCATTATCAAGTTGTCCTGACCACATTAAAGTATCAATAGGAGATGTCCATGCCGGAACGGCCATAAACATAACCAGTATGCTGAGACAAGCAACCGATAAATACTTTTTCATTTCTCACTCCTTTATTCTTTTATATTGTATCATTTCACTTTCTAAATTCTCCATACTTTACCATATTTTAAAAAAGGTGCATTTAGCATGCCATTGAATAAACCTTATAATTGTTTATTCAATTTTCAATTCAATATTATCGATGAACACTTCCATCTTCTCATCCTCCTCGGTTGTAAAAAGAACAAGCCGAATTGTATTCACGTCTTTTGATACATTCACAAAAGATTCCACCCTGACCCATTCCGGGACTGACGAACTGCCTGGTTTTATTTTCAGACTGTCATAGGGTGTGGTGCTGTATCCCATGATCGCCGGCAGTTCTGCCTTAACTTCAACATCTCCATTCTTGATTTCGACAAGGCTTAAAACAGGCAGATCTCTTAATTTTGCATTTTTTGCAAAAACTTCGTAACCTATTTTAACCGTCCTGCCCCGTGCCAGGGATACTCCATATGGACCCATCTGGTTTGAAAGCCAGGTTATTGGAAGTGCGCCCTTCCCTGTAAAACTCCTGTTTAAGTATGATCCTTCTTCCATCTTTATCTTTAATGCCTTGCCTTTCCTGCCCGGAGAAGGACTGACGGAAAGGACGGGGTCCCCTTCCGGACCGGGGTAATGAATATTGTTCCAGGCCCAGTAAACAGGTTTGTCATCTTGATCCACCAACTCGAAATCTCCGTTTCTGACCAGGTTCTTCGTTTTTAAATGTGTTTTAAGAACTTCGTCAGCCTTGGGGTCACGATAGGCCAGGAAAGCATTGCCAAAAAGGGAAAGATAGAATTCTGCCGGATCATGCGGATTAATGCTTAATGTATGATAATTTCCCTGAAATTTTTTAAGATGATCCCAGTCAACCCTTTCCCAGGTCATCCCCCCGTCAATACTTCGAATAACACCGGCAAACCGGATGACTGCATATATCAGATCCGGCAGTTCAGGATTGATGGCAATGGAAGTCGGCTCTGTATTCTGATCTTTTCTTTTCCCGGGAAGCCAATCATTTGCAGATAAAATTATCTTCCAGGTTGTACCACCGTCAGTGGTTTTATAAATACCATTGGCAAATATTTTTTTGTCTTTTCCATTACCGGGTACGACCGCAGCATAGGCGATATCCGGATTTTGAGGGTGAACCGCCACTTCCACAGCACCTGCAAGATCATCCTGGCCTGTTTTTATCCAGGTTTTACCTGAATCCCTGCTTTTAAAAACCCCGCCGGTATGATCATAATCTTTCCTGATCTGTTTTGCCGGCCGTTTCCCGCCCCGGGTTGAGGATGCCATATACATGATATCAGGATGGTCTCTGCAATAGGAGAGGTTCATCAGAGGAAATGCAAGGGAAGAATCCCGGGACCCTGCCAGGCGGATAAAAGATGCACCATTGTCCTTTGAACAGTAAATTGCGCTTTCAGCAAAATTCTTCGCATCAATATTGTTGACCAGGGCATACAGCTTTCGGTCGTTAACCCCGTTTCCTTCCTGAAGCACAAGATCTGTTATAATTCCATTTGGAAGGGTTGAGGCTTTCGGCATGACCGGTTCCCAGAACGTACTTCCATGATTGGCTTTGAACAGCATTCCACAGGTATTGGAACTGTCCCCTTTGCAGGACATACCGTAATACAGAATTTCAGGATATTCAGGATCAACGGCAAAAGCCATGCAGCTTCCGCTGGTATCAAGCATCTGGTTCTTCCAGTATGCCGGTGAGTAAAGTTCCGGGTATTTTTCCTTCCACAACGCTTTGACTGAATACCCACGATCATTACTCAACATGAGACCGGTATCTGAGAATCCCAGATAGACCCTGTTCGGATTTAATTGATCCCACCAGGCCTTGTAGCTTGTAAGAAGTGTCAGACCGTTTCCATGCCATGCCTGCTGTCCGGGTATATACCGGGCGGCAACAGACTCCCAGCTTGTACCGCCATCATGGCTTACATAGCTCTGACCCAGATAAAATGTGTCAGGCGTATGTGGGTCAATAAAAAATACATCCCGCGTCACCTTGTTTCTATATCTGAATGATGGCGGAACATTTCCTTTATATTCAGGACTGTTGTACAGAAGAAACCGTGTCAGCCCCTCCCAGGTTTTTCCTTTGTCTCTGCTGACAAACAGGCCTGCCCGTCCATGCGAAAAGCACCAGACCCATCCGGGCTTTGCAGGATGAGTTCTCAGAATTGTGGCCTCAGGCGGTCCGTCAGATGCTTTTATCCATTTTCCGGTTACAAGGTCTTTGCAATAAATCAAACCGTTTTCAAAACCGGCCCATATCCAGTTATTATGATAGTCATAGGCGATTGAGATGGATTTCTTTGAAGGAAGGTCTTCAATTCTCTGCCATTGGCTGCCTGTAATATCCCTTTGATATGCACCATCTTTACAGGCCATATAGATAACAGTGTTTCCCTTATAGTCAGCAACAACAACCGGGGATTTACCGCTCACCCTTTCATACCGGCCATATATATTTTCAACAGAAAGACCTTTGCTGAAATCATTAAACGTCTTACCGTTATCCCGGCTGATCATCAGCCCTTTTGAACCGAAATCCCACACAATGGTTTCAGGCCGGGTATTGATAATCAGCCCAAAGGCATCCCGGCTGACTGCTTCCTTGGCATGATACAACAATGACCAGGTTTCGCCGTCATCATGGGATATGGCAATACCCTGTTCATTGCCTAAAGAAAAACCGGCATACCAGACTCCTGCGTTTTTCGGGTGAGGTGTAATCGCTGTAATAGTCGGATGACCATCCGGCGCAATGGCCTGATATGTCCTGGTGCCGTCCCTGCTGCGCAAAAGGCTTAGTTGCATATCTGAGGCGACAAGGACCGTTCCTGTCACCGGATGCATGGAATAGGAAAAAGTTCCTCCTGAGCCTCCGGGATCAACCGTTCTCCATACTCCGTTTTCAACCGGGATGACAAAAGGCCCGGCGTCAGGTTTGCCGGGCTGTGCTGAAACTGCCTGTGATGATTTCAGGTTTTCGGCCGAAAATGTTATTGGTACGGATATAAACAGCAATACACACATGAAAAAAAACAAGGGTATTCTATTTTTTATATGAAACATTTTCATATCGGTTTACCTGACCCACGATCCTTTTTCATATAAAAAAATTTCAATCATCTGCCGCATAGGCCCGGGTTCGAATTTCCCGGTTTCTGCAAGCTGTCTGGTAGAACCTGCTGATTGAAACAAATATTCATTATACTGGAGGACACCTGTATATATCCCGCTTGAACCATCGGATTTTTTCACGTCTGTTTGAACAGATGTTTCATCTATATGGTAATACCGGGCTATATATTGATTTTTTGCTTCAACAATTTCCGGGTTATCCCGGGTGTAAAGATATGAAGACTGCAGTTTGGCCACCCATTCCTGTACAAATTCCTGAAATTTGACGTTGACGGTATCCGGATCATCTGCCTGACACGGGCTTAAGGATAGAGCCCACAATGAAAGGATGACCGGAATCATTATTGAATACCGGTTCAGGTTTTTCATCATTTCACATCATATCCTTCCAGAATTATCTCGACCCGCCGGTTAAGAGACCGGCCTGCTTCAGTCTGGTTAGTATATTTGGGAGAATCCTCTCCAAAAGATTTTACAGAAATCCGGCCTGTACTGATTCCCCTTGATACAAGGAAATCCCTGACAGCTTCGGCCCTTTTCAAACCAAGTGTCATATTATATGGTTTTGAGCCCATGGAGCATGTATGTCCGTGAAGTTCAATTTTCCCTTCATATTTTTTCAAAATCTCAACTCCCCGTTCCAGCAGGGCTACCATTTGGTTTTTTATCTTGCTTGAATTATAATCAAAGGAAATATCCCGGATCACAAGGCACCGGGTGATATCAGCAGGCCCCGGCATCGGAACTGGTTCAGGGTCCGATTTTGGTTTTGGTTTCGGTCTGGGTTTATCAATAATTTTTGCCTGCAAGGGTGCAGGTTCGGGAATAATCTCTGCCGGTTTGGGCAAAGGAGGCGCTTGATTCTTTTCCAGTCTTGTGATTGCCGCCCTGAATCCCATCTCAGGATTGGTATCTTCAGGATCAAACCATGACCGGTAAGCAGATCTGCAGTATTCCGGATAATGAGCCCAACTGCCTCCTCGCCTGATTTTTGCCTTGGCGAACTGGGCACCCTGGGGATCTGTCTCTGCATGGAAAGAATAGGGTCTCTGCCAATCGCTGCACCATTCCCATGCGTTTCCATGCATATCATAAAAACCCCATGCATTGGGCATTTTCTGGGCTACCGGGTGTGGCGCCTGCCTGGAATTTCGATAATACCAGCCGGATTCATCAAGATATGGATTATTGCTGTAATCCCCTTCAATAACCATGGGGCCGTTAAAAAAAGCATCAGAGGTGCCTGCCCTGGCTGCGTATTCCCATTCAGCTTCTGTCGGCAGACGATAGTGGATCGTATTTTCCATTTCATTGAGCCGCTTCAAGAATTCCATGACATCTGAGTACTTGACATTTTCCACCGGACAGGTCATCCCGCAATTTTCAAAATGGGACGGGTAGGTTCCCATGACATCAAACCACTGCTGCTGGGTAACTTCAGTGGATTGAAGATAAAAAGACTGGGTCAGTGTCACATCATGCAGGATTTCGTTTTTATCCCGCCGTATCTCGGAATCCGGGCTTCCCATTGTAAATGTACCTGCCGGAACTTTGATGAATTTCATCCCGATTGAATTGATATACTCCCCTGGCTGTGTCGTTCCCTGCCGGCCCGGCATACTCACCCCCCCGCCGCCTTTCCCGGTATCAATAGAGCCGGTCTGAGGCTGGATATCGTCGTAAAGAGCCATAATACGCACAAACTGATACCGCTTATTAATATCATCAGGCACTTCTTTGGGGCTGTGGGCCTCCCCGATACCATAGACTTTATGAAAAGAATGAAGCACATTGACAAGATAATGATCTATAATTGGAACAGGTGCATTGGCCCTTCTCATGGATAAATTCATATTGTGGTTTTCTTCACCGGTAGCTGATGCGCTCCCGATTATGACAAATACAAGTTTTTTCCCATGGTTGTTTTTTTCAAGCGAATCCAGGTAACGGATCAGACGGGTATATTGCAGATCATTCTCTGGAATCACGGATGAATTTGTAGGAAAGAAAATGGTAATATCACCCGTTCCCTGTTTCTGTGCAATTTCCATGAGAATCTGGTAACTGTCTCTAGAAGCATTCATGTTCTTATTATATGACCGGATAAGGTCCTGGGATCTTTGATGATCATTTGCCGATGCAGCATTATTAAGATCTTCCTTGTCCTGGATTGCCTGGTTATAAGATGTTGCAAAATGATCAGCCCTGGCTGTAACCGTTTCCCGGGGAGGTGAAGAAGGATGCACTGCCTGGGATGGCGCAGGGGAGGGAGACGTGTTCTGAACAGAATGCTGAGAACCGGTACATCCGATAGATAATGGCAGGCTGAATAAAACAAGTATTATTAACCTGAGAAAAGACTTAAACTTCATTTGTAATCCCTCCTTATGTTTAAAAAACAACACAACATTCGAATAATTAAAAAATAATAACTGTTTAATTTCAGCTCATTGAATAATAAATTGTTTTTATCTCCTGAGCACATTTTTCCCATGAAAACAACCCTGACCTTTCAATCCCTTTCAATCCCATTGCTTTTCCCATGGAAGAGGAATCATATAATGTCTTAATTGCCTGGTAAAAATCATCCGGCTCAAAAGGATCTGCAACTTTTATGGCTGCTTCACCGGTAACTTCGGGAATGGCGCTTTCATTGGTTGTTATGACAGGACATCCCGAAGCCATTGCCTCCAGAATAACAAGTCCGAATCCTTCGTAAATCGAAGGAAAAACCGATATATCCGCTGCGTTATAAAAAAGGTGGATATCCTCGACATATGGAAAATAGTGTACGCAGTGGTCCAGTTTATTTTCCCGGATATATTTTCTTGATGCTTCAGATTGCCTTCCTATCCTGATCAGAAACACATCCCTGTTTTTTTTTGAAATAATTTTCAAGGCCTTTAATAAGGTGACCATGTTTTTTCTTTCATTTTCCGTTCCCACATTGAGCAATATGAATTTTTCAGGCGGAAGGCCCAGTTTCTGCCTGGAGATGTTTTTATCTCTTGGTTTAAACAAGGTCCGGTCAATACCGTTGTAAACCACCTTGATTTTTTCCTCTGGAATATCTAAAAAATTAATAATATCTTTTTTGGTGTTCTCAGAAATAGCGATAATGATATCAGCCTTTTTCAGGGATTTGACCGATTGAAAATTCAATATTCTCTTTATATTGTCTTTAAACTCCAGATTAAAATCATAACGCTTATGTAATACCTGATGAAAAGTAAAAAGATCATGGCAGGTAATAATAACTTTCTGATTTTTAAAACTCGGGGCCAGAAATGACATGCTGCATGTTGAAAGATGTATGATATCAAATGGTTTCATCATTGATTTTACCGGATATCCGCACATCATCTGAAGAAAAAAACGATTGATTTTCCGGTCCCTGCTTGGTTTACGGGAATTCCATACCTGAGCGGATAGTGGCTTGTTAATTTTACTGATTTCATTGATCTCATCAGCATGCTGAATATAAACCGGAACTATCCCCTTTTCTTTTTGAAACTGCTTGAACAAAGGAAACCAATAATTCCCGAACCCGGTATCCGGATATCCTTCTGCTATAAAAGCAACCTGAACCATAGGGCTCCTTTTGTCATTCAAAAAACTCCTTTCTGCCTTTTTAAAAACTCAATAAGCTGTTCATAATAGATATATGAATCAAATCTTTTTACAAATTCCTGTCCAGCTTTTCCCATTCTTTCCCTTAGCCGTTTATCTTCCATAAGACGCTTGATCTCAGAAGATAAATTGTCAACAAAAGCTTTTCCCCGCCTAACTATGATAGTGCTTTCCTTATTGATATAATCCTCCATACCCCCGGACCCTGAAACAATAACGGGTAATCCCGACGCCATTGCTTCGGTGATCACCCTTCCTGCAGGCTCCTCCCAGATAGACGGAACAACAGCCATATCGGATATGGCATGAATTTTAGGCAGATCATGATATTGAACAAAACCCGTAAAAATGATTTTATGGCTAATACTGCCGGCAATTTTCTTAAGCTTATAAAGATATATATTTGTTACTTTTTTACCAAAGCCCTTGCTTCCGACAATTAACAATTTGAATTTTAAATTCTCAGGCAGTTTTTTAACTGCCATGATCAATTCTTTAATCCCTTTTTCAGGAACGGTCCTGCCTGAGTACAGGATTACAATATCATCATCATGTATTTTATATTTATTTTTTAATTCCTTAATCTCATTGGAATGTTGCTCTTTTTTAAAGGAATGGATATCAGTGCAGTTTTTATGCACTAAGACATCTTCGCTTCTGGCATTTTCTATGGTCAATACTCTTTTTTTTAAATAGTGGCTGTTCACCAGCACCTTACGGCATGCTCTATATATTGGCTTACATCGCAATATACAATTATTCAAATTATCATTATGAAGCTGTAACCATATAGGATCAGTTGTTATTTTCGATATCGGCTCAACAAACCGGACCATATTCTTTATTATTATGGTATCAAATCTGTTCTGAGATAATTGTTCACATAAACTCTTGGTATAACCCGGGTTAACATCAAAACGATGCCTGATATTCAAATAATTTAATACGTTATTAATTCGTTTAATGGTAAATGATCTATTTGTGCTCTTTATAAAATGGAACCGTGTGTTCTGGTATTTCTCTGATGCTGCCAGGGCTTCTTCATCAAAAATACTGTAGATAGTAAGATCCAGCATATTTAATTTTTCATTTTCATCAATTATCTGTTGAATCCCCAGTTGTATGGCACCCCCTTTGACAGCCGGCACTGGTAATGAATCCGGTGAAATCATGGCAAGTTTTATAGTCATAGCTTCCCCGCCGGAATCAAAACCATTGATTGCGTGACGCTGTTTAAAAAAAAACTAAATAACCTTGTTTTTCCGAACGATTTTAAAAGCATCAATTAATCCTTTTATCCTGTCAATCTCGCCCTTTTCCCAAACAATAAAAACCCGTGTTGAGAATTTAAGAAAAATGCCCAGAAATGAATAATAAAACAAAACCATTTCATATTTGCTGCAACGGATATATCGGCTGAAAAGCCTGTAGGCTGACAGAATATTATCCCTGCCCCGTTTGAATTTTAAAGGCCGCTCAATAGGAGAATGATAATGGTATAATCTTGCCGCCGGCTGGATATAAAGATTATATTGCCTTGAAACCCTTAAGCTGAAATCCTTGTCTTCCCCCTGGCAATGATTATCCGGATAATCTTCGGAAAATAAAAACCGGCTGAAAACATTTTTATGAAATGAAAAACCCGAGCCACCCAGTGTATCAGCCCCTGCGATTTTCCTGAACGGGTTAACCCTTGCTGTCAAAACCTGTTCTGAGAATCCGGAACGTGTCACCCCTCCGGGTCTGACCGGGGAAATAAGGAAAATGACATTATATAAAAATTCAATATATTGGGGAAATGCCGGGGGTTTCAAATTCATGTCAATACCGCTGACGCCTCCCAGGTCCCTGTCAAAGCCGCTTTCATATACTTTTGCAATTTCCCTGATATAATTGGGCGTCAACACAACATCATCATCAAAAAAGAGAATAATATCACCACCGGCGCTCTTAATTCCGAGATTACGGGAACGGGTGAGCCCTTTTTGGGATTTCTTTTTGAAAACACAGCGGATTCCGGTTTGTTCAAGTGCTTTCCGGCACGGCATATCGGCAAGGTCTCCATCATCCACTACAATGACCTCGTCCGGCCGGCGGGATTGCCTGAGAATTGACATCAGGCATCTTTCCAGATCCCGGGGACGGTTATAAGTCGGAATGATCACGCTTGTTTTCATATCAATGCCTTGTTTCTTGTTCCAATCATTTTGTTTTTGAAAAGATCAATCCATTTTTGTTCCATTTTTTCTTCTGAAAACATCCTGGCCCTTAACCGGCCAACCCGCCTGTATTTATCCCTGATTTGAGTGTTTTCCATGAGGATATGCATTGCCTGATACAATTGGTCTTCTGCAAACAAAAGAGGAGCGGTTTCACTTATGATTGTTTTATTAAAAGGCGGTATTAATACCCCATAGGCAGCAAAATCTACGCATTTGGTTTTCAGTTCCGGCCCGGTTCCAGGAGCAAGCAATTCTCTTGGCCCTGAAGAGCAATCCGCAGATATTACCGGAAGCCCTATTGCCATAGCTTCCAGCAATGCGTTTGGAAAACCTTCAACATAGGACGGCAATACAAAAAATGCAGCCTTTCTTATACAACCCATAAGGTTTTTCTGGAATCCTGTAATGATTACCCTGTCCTTTATACCTAAAACCAGGCACAACTCATTCAATGATCTTAAAAGCGGTCCTTCTCCGATCATCAAAAGCATGACGTCATGATTGGTTTTGCACAGCTCTGCAAAGGCCCGTATCAAATGAACGTGCCCTTTTTGCCTGACAAGCCGTCCGGATGAAATAATCACCGGCCTGTCAAAAAGATAATTATATTCCCATTCCGGAGTTTCCAATGATTTTTTTTCCAGCAGATCTGCATCACAGAAATTATAAATGACGGATATCTTTTTTCTATCAATTGGAAATATCTTTCTAAAGCTTTCTGATGATTCAATGGAATTAAAATTGATCTTGTCGGCACGTTTCAAGAGAAAAGGATACAGCGTCTTTATCATCCATTGTTTAAGCATGGTTTTCTGGAATAACCGCTGAATATGGATACGGACTGATATGATCTTTTTCATCTTTTCAGATGGCAGCAATAAATTTATTATATTGGCCCTTTCCATAAAACTTAACATGACATCAATTCTGTTTTTTCTTACCAGGGATAATAATTTAAAATAAATCCTGACTGCTGAAACCGATTTTGACAAAGTTCCCTGCCTTACCTGATTTTGGCTTAAACTTAGTATTCTCTTGCTGATTTCCTGCCGGGTCTTTTCATCCCCTGGAATCTGTGCTTCAAAATCTTTATCCATGGTAAACAAAAAAACCTTATGGCCTCTATGCATCAACAGCTTCAGCAATCTTAACGCCATGGTCTGGGCACCCCCGACTTCAAGTGAACCAATCAGAATGCCGATTCGCATTTCAGGTATCCCGGCCATGCTTTTCACTTTGATTTTTCCTTTTTCAGCTCAATATTATCTATTTTAAAAAGGCCTGGACCGGTTCCCCGGATTTTTGGCGTAATAAATCCGATCCCAGCCGGTATCTGTATTTCAATACGGAGCAATTCCCATTTTCCGGGAGAAATCCTTGTTTTGGTCCGGGCAAGTTTGGGTTCCGTCATATCGCGGTTTTGATTAAACCCCCTGAACTGAATACTGATATCCTGGTCTTCAAATTCTTTTATCACTTCAGCCTGAAATGATATCACATCCCCTGGCCTGACCCTGATGAAAGAACCGGGCGAAAGGCTCCATGCCCCCATACCGGTATTCTTGACCGCCAGGCATGAGCTGTTTTTATAACCTTTCCGTGAACTGCCGGTTTCAACGCTACCTTTTACCTCGGCCCAGAGGTGATACCATCTTGAAAAATATCTGAAAGAATCAAAATTCTCATTCATGATATCCCCTGAATCAGGGATCTCCATAACTTCACTTCTATAAAGATAATTGAACGGAAAATATTGGTGGATTTCATATTTTTTTGAAAACTGGAACGGCAGACGGCTTTTAAAAAAATATAAAATACAGAAGATCAGAAAAGCCGCACAACCTAATAAAAATATCCTGACGGCCACTGATAAGATTCTCATATTTTCTATCCTTTTTCAGGGTCCCATTTGGTAATTTCTTTACCGGAAAAAAACAATACAACTCCCAGCAGCGTCCCCAGCATTCCCAGACAGAAGAAGAACCCGAGCCCGCTGATTTTTTTCAAGAACCGGCCCGCTGCCTTGTCTGACAATGGTCTGGTACAAAAAAAAGGATGCAGAAGGGATAAACCATATCCAGCCACCTGACCCCAGAAAGCTATTACAGCCGGAACAACCCCATTATCACTCAGCATCCATGATGTGAGAAAAAATAAAATCAGGGCAAAGGGAAGGGTTCTTCTTAACACTTTATTAACGAACAAACCTATGGAAAAAAATCCGAATTTCCCAGGATTGAATAATTCCCTGTTCATTTTCAAGCCGTTAAGACTTCTGCAGACAATCCTTGCCCTTCGTTTCAATTCATGCCATCCGTTCCTGGAAGGTATTCTGATAAAAGCAATGGCGTCTCTATCAAAAATAAAACGGTATTTCTGCCTGATGATGGAAAGCGAAATAAATGAATCATCGGTAACTGCATCAGGGACAGGTTGAAACAGCTTTTTCCGGACAGCATATAATTTCCCGTCATGGGAGGTAATGCTTAACCCGCTTTTGACTTCCAGGGCTTTAATCATGGAATCCCATTCTATGTATTTCATCTGGCCGGATCTGATGCGTGTATGATTCTCTAAAACCGATCTCTGGCCGCAGACCCCGCCTATGGCAGAGTCAGAAAAATATTTTGAAAGAACCTGGATGGAATTTTTGATCAGTATGGAATCAGCATCTGAAAAAACAAGAATATCACCTTTGCTCTGCTTGACACCCAAATTGAGCCCGCGGGCTTTACCTATATGATCCTTGGAATGAAATAACCTTATCCGGTCAGATAAGTCATTTTGGATCAGGTCCAGTGACTGATCAGTGCTTCCATCTGAAACCAGTATCATCTCCATCTTTGTCTCAGGATAATCAAGTTCTTTAAAATTCAATATTTTCTGCTCTATCAGGGTTTCGGCATTACGGAAAACAACAATGACCGAAATATAAGGATAAGACTCTTGACCGGGACTATTGAATCTTTTAGGTTTACCCAGGGAAAAAACAAATAAAAAAGCAGGATATCCGGCAAACACGATAAAAATACAGAATAAATTTAAAACAAAAGCGAAAACAATAATCCCTTCAATCCAGTTCATAGGATTTTCCCTTTTCACGCATAGATAAGAGATAGATAACCTGGGATAATGAAATAACTAAGATAAATAATTTAAAATCCAATAGATTTTTAATAAGACCATAGGAACATGTTATAAGAAATGCCAGCATATAGGATATGCTGATTGTCTTATACTCATCGTCACCCATGATATCAAAGAGCTGGATACTCCTTGAAATGTCTTTAAAGACCTGGAACATAAGCCCTAAAAAAATCAACAATCCTATTATACCGGTACTGACAAGGACATCAAGATAGGTATTATGGGTCGGCCTTTCTGTGATTTTAAAATATAAAACCTCTTTGGACTTAACCCAGATCTTTGGGAACGTGCCTGTTCCTTTGCCAAAAATAGGATTCTCCATGAATGAATCAAGTCCTACTTTGATATAAGCGGCCCGCCGGCGAAAAGAAGTATCCTGCTCCTCAGACAGTAGTGTTTTCTGGCGTTCAAAATAGGAATCAGGAATAGCCACCCCGACCACCAGAACGGCAAAAGCGAGAAAACTGATGGCAATACCGAAAAACCTGGGCTGAAAACGCTGCCGGTTAAAAAA
>MGTJ01000004.1 GCA_001799395.1 Desulfobacterales bacterium RIFOXYA12_FULL_46_15
TATGGATTACAGACCGCCCTCCCTTACCGCCTCATGGATCGCCGCCTATGCAGAAGACAAAGGCTATGACCTGATTTTTACCGGCATCATGTCAGTTGATGAAATGAACGGCCAGACAGGGCCTATGATAGGGCAACTGCTCTCAATACCCTGCTGTACGGCAACTATCCGTACCCAGGTTTACCCCGGGCAAAACCATATCTTAGTTGAAAGGGAAATAGAAGGCGGCGCAAGGGACATATTCGACATAAGGCTGCCCTGTGTTCTGACTCTCCAGACCGGGATCAACAGCCCGAGATACCCTTCCCTTTCAATGGTTCTAAGGGCAAGGAAAAAAGAAATTGCCGTCATCCCGGCCGGGTCCTTTGAAAAAAAAAATCCGGGAGTGGCGCTCCAGGCCCTTCACTACCCGGAAAAGAAAAATAAAGGGATTTTTCTGAACGGAACCATTGAAAACAAGGTTGACCAATTAATCGACATTCTCGCTAAAAAAGCGTTACTGGTATAAAAAAGGCTAAAAAAGCATGATAAAAAAAATAGCCATCATAGCTGAGCATCACAGGGGTCAAATCATGCCGGTCACCTACGAGCTTTTAACCCTGGCTCAAAAAATCCAGGATACAGGACTCCCGGAAATCTGCTTTTTTATACTTGGGGACGATATTGAAACACTGGCAGAAACCATTAGCCGGGACACAGGGTATGCGGTTCATGGTGTCCATGTTCCAGGGCTTTCGCATTACAACGGGGCATTATACAAAAAAATCCTGCCCGCCCTCTTTATTGAAAAATCTTTTGATTATATCTGTGCACCCAATTCAACATCGGGAATGGATTATGTCCCGGCCCTTTCCATTGCCCTTGGAGGGTCCTGTATAACAGGGGTCGAAGATGTGATCCAAAAGGATGGAACCACCTGTTTTGTCCGTTCCATGTTTGGCGGAAAAATCTCAGCACGGTTTGCTGCAAAATCGACTCCCGTTGTCCTGACTCTCCAGCCTGGCGCCCTGAAGGCCTTTTCCCCGGATAAAAAAAGAAAAGGGCTGCTTAAAAAATCAGTCCGGCAGATCCATGACGATAAAATGATATTTACCGGTACCCGGCCGTCCCCTTCGGAAGGGTCCGGCCTTGCCAGTGCCGAGGTAGTCGTGTCCGGCGGCCGGGGAATCCGGGAATCACAAAACTTTAAATACATTGAAATGCTGGCAGGGTTGTTTCCAAGATCTGCAACCGGCGGATCAAGACCCATTTGCGATTATAAATGGATCACCTATGGCAAACAGGTGGGAATAACCGGCACTACCGTGTCGCCTAAACTGTATTTTGCCTGCGGCATATCGGGTGCCCCGCAGCATATCGAAGGCATGAAAGGCGCCGGGTTTATCGTTGCAATCAACACAGACCCTGATGCGCCTGTTTTTCAAATTGCAGATGTCTCTATTGTCGAGGATCTTATGGAATTCATTCCATTATTTGTTGAAACCTTTAAAAAAAAGAGGAGAGAAGAAGATGAAAGAAACGATGTGGGAGACCCCTTTCTGGCCTGAGGGTGTGGCGCATACCATAACCGGGTATCAATTTCCCTTGTTTAAATTCCTGGATGATTCTGCCAGGGATTATCCGGACAAAGTCTTCACTGTATTTAACGGCGCATCCAAAACCTTTGCCCAGGTAAAGGACACGGCAGACAGAATCGCCTGTTTTCTTGTGAAAAAAGGAATCAAAAAAGGGGACCGGGTAGCCATCTTTCTTCCCAATTTACCTCATTTTCCGGAAATCCTGTTCGGCATCCTCAAGGCCGGGGCTGTCTGCGTCAATTGCAACCCGGTTTACACACCCCCGGAACTTAATTATCAATTGAAAGACTCAGAATCAAAAATGGTTTTCTGCATGGATCACCCCGTGTTTTATGCCAACACGGTCAAAGCCATAGCCGGGACAAAAATTGAAACCGTAGTGGTCTGCAATATCAAATCCTATCTCCCCAAAGTCAAAGCCATCCTGGGCGGACTCCTGGGTAAAATCCCCAAGGCAGTGCAATACGAGCCCGGCCATCTCATGTTTGACGATATTGTAACTTCTTCAAGCCCGGCCCCTCCTTCTGTTTCCATCAACCCTGAAGAAGACACGGCAGTCATGCTTTATACCGGCGGTACGACCGGGGTGCCCAAAGGAGCTGAACTGACCCATAGCAATTTTACCTATAATGTTATGGCCCTTTATGAAAGCGGCCGGTTTTTTCACGGAGAGAGCAAAATCCCTGAAAAACTATATAAAGGAGGATACCACACCATCTTAGGGGTTCTGCCCTGGTATCACAGTTTTGGCATTACCTGCGCCCTGCTCTTGTCTACCATGATTGGAGGCAGACTCATCTGTATTCCCGACCCCAGGTCCGGCACTCCGCCTTTTACCGATGTCCTTAAAGCCGTCCAGGAACAGAAACCCACGATCATGCCGGCTGTGCCCACCTTATTTGTGGCTTTTACAAATCATTCCGGATTAAACCAATATAACCTGTCCTCCCTGATGGGATGTTTTTCAGGCGGGGCCCCGCTTCCTCCCGAAGTCTGCCGGCAGTTTGAAGAAAAGACCGGTTCTGTCATATTTGAAGGATATGGCCTTACCGAGACCTCACCCGTCATCACCACCAACCCGACCGACCGCGAAACCAGAAAAATCGGGTCCATTGGGTTCCCCCTGCCCGGAACCATGGTGAAAATCATGGATCTTGAAACCGGCAAAAGAGAACTGCCCCGCGGAGAAGACGGAGAGATCGCTGCATGCGGACCCCAGATCATGAAAGGCTATTGGAAAAGACCGGATGCAGACAAAGGAGTTTTTGTAAATATCGACGGCGACCGCTATTTTTTAACCGGGGATATCGGGCATATCGACAAGGACGGCTATATTGTCATCACCGACCGTAAAAAAGACATGATTATCGTGGGAGGATTTAATGTCTACCCAAGAGATGTTGAAGATATCCTTTATACCCACCCCAAGGTGGAACTTGCTGCGGTTGTGGGGGTTCCGGATAAAAGAAGCGGGGAAAAAGTAAAGGCTTTCATCAAATTAAAAAACAAAGAGAGCGCAACTGAAGAGGAATTCAGACAATTCTGCAAAGAAAATATGGCAGGTTATAAAGTCCCCGGGCAAATCGAGTTCAGGGACCAGATCCCTGTCTCCAATGTGGGGAAAGTGCTCAGGCGGATACTCAGGGATGAGGAAAAAAATAAAAACATAGATTAAGAGCCCGCAATAAAAATATAAAGACCGGGTGCATAAGCGATCGGCTGTCTTCCACAGGATTTTTTTAACCATGAAGATCATGAAAAAAAGCAACAAAACCTCTTCATGATCTTCATGCAAGTCCGGGAGTTTGTTTCATGGTTTCTTCAAACGCCTCAATACCCCTTCCCGGGCCACACCGGCAACCGGAATCCCGTCCTGCCTAAAAATTGAGCCAAGGCTAAGCCTTTGATCTGGCAGGACTTTCTTAACCTCTGTCAATAGAGAAAGGTGTGCTTTCTCCAAAGGATCCAGGGTGTTATCGTCTCTGATTTACAATATAGATTCCAATCAGCACCAGAGTACCGCCAATAAGGTCTGACGGCTGCAACGATTCGTTCAGGAAAAAGATGCCAAGAACGGCGGTAACCACCGGCTGGGCCAGAAGGCAGACCGATACCGAGGCCGCCCCCAACCGGCCCACGGCTTTGTTGATTGCAAGCCAGCCGGCAAGCTGGGAAAAAAGCCCCAGGCAAAGCAAGGCCAGCCAAGTCTTGGTTGAAAAACCAATCATCCTATGACCGGACAGAATGCTTACGGGAAAAAGGATAATTGCGCCTGTTGCCATGGAGAGGGCGGTAAAGGTAAGCGTGTCGATCCGTTTACGGACCTTTTGAGCGACCAGCAGATAAGCAGCGTAGAAAAGGCTTGCTCCGATGGACATAAGATCTCCGGAGTTGAAGCGAAGCTCGCGCCATACGTTCCCGCCGACAATAAAGGTCATTCCCGAAAGGGCGATGAATAAGCCGCTCCAGAATTTCCCCGAAAGCCTTTCCCGTAACAGAAACAGGGCGCCCAGCCCGACCCAGAGCGGAGCATTGTTGGCCAGCAGGGTTGCTGTCGCAGCCGAGGTGAGAAGAAGGCCGGTGTTCCACAGAACCAGATCAAAGGCGAATAAGAGTCCTCCGAGGGCAATTCAACCCATATCCTGCAGCTTCGGCCACACAGGCCGACCGGCGACCCAGAAAGGGACTATGGCAAAAGCTGCAATGAAAAGCCGATAAAAGGCCGAAACGGTCCCTTCCACATTGGCGATCTTTACAAATATTCCCGAACACCCGATGCAAAAGACTCCTGCTGTAATAGCCAGGTAAGCGGGAAGGTTCGATTCATCGGTTTTAAGCTCCATTTTATGCTGTATGGCACTCACTTCTGATCCTCACGGAAAAAAGGTTTCAGGAAAATTAATATCCTGTTGTGCCCAGCTTAGCCGATCTGATATGTTAGGTACAGATACAGATTTGAAGAAAAGATATGGATACAAAATGGACGCACCGGAATTTTTGTATAAACAACTGGCAGCTGACATAGAAGGTCAGATCAAGCGCGGCGATCTGCGCATAGGAGAAAGGCTGCCTTCCTTGAGAAATATCCGCGCCCGGCTCGGTCTGAGCATGAATACGGTCTACCAGGCCTACATGGAGTTGGAGGCCATGGGTCTTATCGAGGCTCTGCCCAAGTCAGGCTTTTTTGTCAAAAGCACGGGCCTGCTCAATCTTACAGCCCCGCGCTTCAATGAACACCCGGTCCCGCCCGCAAGAGTCCGGCTTTCCGACATTACCAATACGGTGATGGTCAACGCCTTGAATTCCAAACTTGTGCCTCTGGGGGCCTCGACGCTTTCACCCGAGCTTTTACCGCAAAAACATCTGGTCCGGTTGATCAAGGGGATCGGTCTTTTGAAACGATGGGATCGAAAGGGGCTGGTCATTACCTGCTCGTCTTTTTCAAAAATCCTCTCCCCTGGTTTTCGCGTGGGCTGGATTGCATCCTGAAATCGGTTTTTCAAAAAAATAAGAATGCTCAAGGCCGGCTTCCCCATGGCATCTCCAACCCCTCAGCAGTATGTCCTGGCCCGTTTTCTCGCAGAGGGAAGCATGGATCGCTACCTTCGGCTGCTGCGCGCCGGCGTGCACAACCAGGTTCTGAAGACCGCTCTGGCTGTCCGGGAAAGCTTCCCCGGGGAATGCCGTTTTTCCATACCCGAAGGTGGAATCATGCTCTGGATAGAGCTCCCCCCATGGGCGAACGGCATCCGCCTTTATGAACAAGCCCTCAAATACTGTATTTCCATCGTTCCGGGACAAGCCTTTTCCACCACCAGCCGCTATGGCAATTACATCCGCATCAGCTGCACCTCACCATATTCCGACCGGATCGAAAAAGCCATCGGAAAGCTGGGCGAACTCATTTGCGCTCAGAAGACCTGATGCCTACCCGTCACTCCGTTCCCAACCGACAGCGATTTCAAAAACGACTGCGGATCTATTTTTTTTATGACCGGACGCTGTTGGCAAAACTGTCGATCTACGCCTGGAAGGTGATGAGCGCATATTTAAAATCCGTTGTTTCCGACAGTGATGCTGTTATTGAAAATAGGCTTATGATGAGATGGACTCTCGGATTCTGTGTTTTTGATGAATGGCATTAATTTTTTTAAATTTGAGGGATCACCGGTGAGCTATACTCAAAATCAGCTCAAAGTTGATCCTTGCCCCAAAAACTGTAGTCGAGGTTAAGCCACAGCAATCATTTTATCGGTCCGATCTTCCAGGGTTTGGATGATATCCTGGATCGAATCCACCTCATGTTCCTCGAAATACGCTTCTCCGCACTGACGGCAGACCCAAGCCGGGACAGTGTCCAATGTCAGATGGTATCCTTTCCGGTCAATATGGAAAGGAGCAACGCTTTTTTCCATTGTCCCCCGGCAATGCATGCATTTCATAATATTTTCCTTACTCTAAAATTATTATTCCAATCTTCTTTATCCGGTAAATAGGCTGTGATGATTGCCAGATATTCTTCCTTAGGTGAACAGACAACATGTATCGGCCGTGTTGTTTTAATGCAAAGAATCAAGCAGCTGCTGCCGCGGGGATCTTCAGGGTAATTTTCTATGACTTCGCCGTGTTCGATGGCCTGTCTTATTTCCTTTGCAGAAATCATCCGATCGGGTTTTGACATTTGCCGTACAGCATGGGGAAGAAACAATATCCTTTTAACCGCGCTTTTTTTTACGAAATTGAGTACGCTTTCAAAGTTCATTCAATGTCAAATCCCAAGTTCATCACAAGCCTATATCCATTCTTCAATTTATAATGCATCATAAAAGAATTGTCGATGGCCATCCATAATAAAACACTTTGTAACCTCCACAATCATGGTTTCTTCAAACGCCTCAATAACCCTTCCTGGGCCACACTGGCAACCAGAATCCCGTCTCGCGTAAAAATGGAGCCGAGGCTGAAACCTCTTCCAAAAGCGGCATTGGGGCTTTTCATGACATAACAAAGCCAGTCATCCATTTTAAAATCCCTGTGGAACCAGATGGAATGATCGAGGCTTGCCACCTGCATATCCCTGGACCAGAAGGTCTTTCCATGGGGATACAAGGCTGTCACCAGCAGGTGGAAGTCTGAAGTATAGGCCAGCATGCACCGGTGGATGGCCATGTCATCCGTGATTTTGTCAACAGCCCTGAACCAGATGTATTTTTCCGGCGGCATGGTCCTGGGAGCAAAAGGATTCATCGGATTGACCACCCGGATTTCAATGGGTTTTTTACAGATCAGCTTTCCATAGATTTCCGGCGGAATCTTGTCTGAGAGACGCTTTGCCATTTCGATCTCGGATTCAATGCCGTCAGGCCCCTTTATGTCCGGCATGGTATCCTGGTGCTCAAATCCCGGCTCCTTTTTGTGAAAAGAGGCAGACATGGAAAAAATAGCCCGGCCATCCTGAACCGCAACCACACGGCGGGTGATAAAGCTTTTACCGTCACGGATGCGGTCCACCGTGTAAACCACAGGTTTTTTGACATCCCCGGCCAGCATGAAATACCC
>MGTJ01000005.1:0-2382 GCA_001799395.1 Desulfobacterales bacterium RIFOXYA12_FULL_46_15
CAGAATCGGGCAGGGCATGCCCCTGGATCAGGCTGTCATTGATGCCGGGGCCGTCCGGTTCCGGCCCATGATGCTGACGGCTGCGGCCGTGGTGGTGGGCGCCTCCGTGATCCTGTTTGATCCGATTTTTCAGGGCCTTGCCATATCGCTCATGGCCGGTGAAGTGGCCTCCCTGCTTTTTTCCAGGATGACGGTGCCCATCCTGTATTTTATGGACAAACGCTGGGAATCCGTTCATATCAAAGTCAAGGAGTAACCCATGAAACCCGTCAAAATACTGGTCATTCGCATGCTTGCGTTTATAGCCCTCTGTCTGCCGCTTGTCCAAAATCAAGTCCTTGCATCGGATCTGACACTTTCCGGGGCCATTGACACAGCCCTTGCCAAAAACCCCATGCTCCAGGCTGCCGGGTTCAGGGTGGAATCTGCAACAGAAAAAGCCGTCCATGTCGGGTCCGGGGCTTTGCCCCAGGTCCATCTCAACGGCGGGTACAGCCGGACCAACAACCCTATGTGGGCATTCGGCACCAAACTGAACCAGGAGTCCATCACCTCCCAGGATTTTGACCCTGCCCGGCTGAATGACCCGGATGATATCGGGAACTATAATTCTTCCCTTTCCGTGGTCTGGCCGGTATATGACCAGGGCCGGACCTGGTACGGCGTCCAGCAGGCCCGCCTGAACCAGGATTCGGCACAGTTTTATGCACAGCGGGCGAGGCAGGAGGTTATTGCCGGAACCATTATTGCCTATATCGGGGCTTTGCTGGCCAGGGAAAATGAAATTGTCATCCGTATGGCTACGGACACGGCCAGGTCCCACTTAAAACTGATCCAGTCCCGGTATGACGGCGGGTTTGTGGCCAAAAGCGATCTGTTGCGGGCCCAGGTTCACATTGCCGATCTGGAACAGCAACTGGCCGAGGCCAGAAGCGGGGCTGACATTGCCAAATGCCGCCTCACCATTGTCATGGGCCTTACAGGCGATCTTGATTTGACCCTGACTTCACCCCTGGAACAAGAGGAGCCTATTACAGACGATCTTGATTCATGGATCAATAAAGCTCTGGCCGCCAGGCCGGACATAAAATCCCTTTTGCTTCAAAAGGACATTGCAAAAAAAGAAGTGGATAAATCCAAAGCCGCCCGTCTTCCTTCCGTCAACCTGACAGGTAACTATGAAATCAATTCCAGAGAGCTGGATGACCACGGCAACAGCTACACCGTCGGGGCAGCCCTTTCCCTTCCGCTCTACACGGGCGGCAGGCTTTCAGCCGCCGTCCGGGAGGCCGAAAGCAATCTGAAACAGGCTGATGCCATGCTCAGAAGCCTGAACCAGCAGGTCTGCGGTGAAACAAAACAGGCCTTTTTCAATGCCAAAAGTTCATGGGAGCGGATACAGGTTGCAAAAGCTGCCGTGGGCCAGGCCGGGGAATCCCTGCGCATCGTCAAAAACCGTTACAACAGCGGGCTCTTCACCATCACCGATCTTCTGGATGCCGAAGTGGCCGTGCAGCAAAGCATGATGAACCATTTAAAATCCCTGCACGATTACAAAGCTGCTGCCACAAGGCTTTCTCTGGCGGCTGGGAGTATGGATAAGATATAATCGCCTGTATCGCTAAACAATCAGGTCACAGCAAAAGACCCTTTCATTTCTGCAAAATCCGTCAGTAAATCAGCAGGTCCTGATCAGAAACCAGGAGAGAAGGGCTTGCCATTCCGGTGAGAGTAACCAGTTCAACCAGAGAGCCGCTTGATGCCGTGCTGAAATCACTGTCAAAGAGGACAACCGTGTTTGTCCCATTGCTGAGAATAACAAAACCTTTGCCGGTTGCTGCCGCACCGGCAGCGACTGCCGAATCCACGGCATTATAGAGAGTGGCATCCAGGGTACCGGAGGTGATAAGGACGGAATATCCTTCCCGATCCGTATCGGCAGCCGTAGTCAGGTCGAGAAGCGTTGTGGCCTGATCCGTATTGAACGCAACAGAGGTTAACGATACAGTCCCGGCAAGACCGCTGTCACCAAAAACCGATTCGGCAAATTCAAGGGTATCTTCATTACTGACAAAATCCGAAGCAGCCAGAACATCTCCTTCGCCTGCCGTAGTGCTCCCATCCAGAAGAGATGTAAACAGAAAGCGGTCGCTTCCGTCACCGCCGGTAAGGGTGTCCTCCCCTCCGCCACCGGTTATCGAGTCATCGTCATCGCCGCCGTCCATGGTGTCATTGCCTATCCCCCCTGTCAGCGTGTCAGCACCTTCTTTTCCATAGATTGTGTCAGCACCGTTTCCACCGCTCAACGTATCATCGCCGGTGCCGCCATCCAGGCTATCATTACCGGAATCGCCAATCAGGGAATCGTTTCCGGTGCCTCCG
>MGTJ01000005.1:2395-22142 GCA_001799395.1 Desulfobacterales bacterium RIFOXYA12_FULL_46_15
TTCCGCTGCCGCCATTGATCGTATCATTGCCGGAACCGCCGTCAATAACATCGGCACCAGCCATTCCTTGAATGGTATCATTGCCGCCTAATCCGTTTATCGTGTCATCACCGGTGCTCCCGGTAATGGTGTCTGCAAGTTCATTGCCTTCAACAGTGTCTGTATTGCCGGATGGGACTGTAATCCCGGCTGATGTTCTCCGGTTCTCATTCATGCCGAACAGATAATAGTGTTCAAAAGGGGAGAAAGAGCTTGCTGCAACATCCGGATACAACTGGAGATAGTAACTGCAGTCAAAACTGCTGGAGGGATCACGCCCTTCCCTGGCGCCATAAAGAATAAAGTGCTTGTAGGCAGGGATTCCGCTGTTATTAACATCCGGGTTTTCGGAAAGATAATATGATTTGTCAAACGCCTCTATAGCAACCCTGCCTTCTGCAGCCCCAAACTGCATAAAATGTTCAAGCGGGTTTATGTTGCTCAGGGCCACATCGATATTATTGGTCAGATAATAGGCTGTGTTGAAAAAGGAGCTTGGATTCCGTAACTCGAAAACGCCAAAAGTCTGATAGTGAGTCAGCGGATTGATTCCGGCGATTGCAATATCATTGTTTTTATAAAAATAATATGAAGTATTGAAATAGGGGCTGGGGTCGTAATTTTTTTGCCATCCTATAGTATTATAATGGTCCCAGGCAGTCATGCCGCTTGACTGTACATCCTGATAGTGACTTGTATAATATGCTGCATCAAAGAGTCCCATAAAGATCTTGTTCTCCATCTAAAATAGTGTACTGCCACAGGGCCTTAAACCAGGCCGGATTACCCATATGACTTTCATTCTATCGTCAGCCTGAAAAATTTCTTTAAAAGAACCCTATCTTTGTAAAACAAATGGCATTGCGGCCCCCTCCCGGTCATGTGTTTTTTTTCTAATATTTTTTTATGGCTTTGACCACGGCTTCTGCTGCCCGGACCAGGACTGACCTTGGGCAGGCAATGTTGAACCGCTCAAATCCGGCCCCGTTTTTGCCAAACCATTCCCCGTGATCCAGGCCTATTTTGGCATCTTCTTCCAATATTTGAATGAGTCTGTCAGGGACCAGCCCGGTTTTTCGAAAATCTGCCCAGACCAGATAGGTTCCCTCAAGGTTATAAACCTTAACACCGGGCAATTGGTCTTCCAGGCAGGTTTTTAAATAGATGAAATTTTCATAAAGATAGGGGATCAGGTCTTCCAGCCAGGGCTCTGCCTCGTTGTAGGCGGCGGCTGCAGCAATGGGGCCGAAAAGCGTTCCGCCGTTGGAATTATTAAACCCGAGATTTTCCATATAATTTGAAAATTCCTGCCGTATTCCTGAATTGGGGATGATGAGGCTTGACTGCTGAAGGCCTGCCAGATTGAATGTCTTGCTGGCGGCAATGGCAGTGATGGAGTTTTGGGCAAATTTTTCCGAAAGGGTCGGGAAACAGGTGTGCCGGAATCCTGGCATGATCAGGTCACAATGGATTTCATCGGAAATGATGAGAATATCATTTTCAATGCATATATTTCCGAATCTTTCAAGTTCCTGTCTTGTCCAGACCCTTCCCACCGGGTTGTGCGGGCTGCAAAGGATGGCCATGGTGACTCTCGGGTCTTTGGCTTTTTTTTCCAGGTCGCCGAAATCCATCCGGTAATGATCACCGTCAATCTGCAAGGGATTTTCCAGAACCCTGCGGCCGTTGTTCTGAATGGCCCTGGCAAAGGGATAATAAACCGGGGTCTGGATAATAACCTGGTCGCCGGGTTTGGAAAAACATTGAACCATATAGTGGACGGCCGGGACAATGCCGGGAGTAGTCACAATCCAATCCTTATTGATTTCCCAATGGTGCCGGCGCGAATACCAGGAAATCAGGGCAGGGAAATAGGACGGGTCAATGAGGCTGTAGCCGTATATCTGATGGGCCAGGCGTTTTTCCATGGCGGTCCTGGCAACAGTGGGGCATTTGAAATCCATATCCGCCACCCACAAGGGAAGTAAATTTTCTTTTCCTTTTCCAAATATGGCGGATAATACATCCGGTTCCCATTTCATTGAAGCTGTACTGCTGCGATCAATAATTTCATCAAAATTCCAGTCTTTCATCATAGATAATTCCTTTATTTTCTTTTTTAAATCATACAAATTTCATTTTGGAGAATAAGATTTCTTTTTCATAACATAAATCCCGGCTGCAATGATCATAAATATGCCGATAATCTGAATTGGACCCGGCATTTCTTTCCAAAATAAATATCCCCAGACGACACTGATGGGGATGGCAAAATATTCAAACGGTGCAACCACTGAGGCATCTGAGATTTTATAAGCCAGGGAGAGACAATAGGTCCCGGCTGCGGCAACGAAACCGAGGACAAGGAGCAGCAAAAGATCTTTTGTGCCCGGAACGGTCCAGCTCCTGAGAAGAAAGTCCATGTTTTTGTTCTCCTCTGTTGCAAACCGGCCGTCTCCCATAACCATCCAGAGCAGGCCGCCAAACAGGAGATAGGTCAGAATGGGGTAAAAGACTAGAGAAGAGCCGCTTTCATGGATTCCGAATTTCCGGGTGCATACGGCATTGGTTGCGTAGAAACAACCGGAAAGCACAGATAGAAAAGGCCCATAATGAATAAGGGAGAAATCGGACCAGCCGGCTGCCAGATCAGGTCCCATGATCACCAGGACGCCTATGAAACCTGAACATAAGGCGACCCATCCTTTTTTATCCATTTTTTCGTTTAGAAAAACAACCGACAATACCGTGATGAAGAGCGGACAGCAGAAAAAAAGGGTGACAGCCAGGGAAAGAGGGATGGCAGCAATAGCCAGATAGTATGCAGTATAGCTGAAGAACATCAACAGTCCCCGTATGATATGGTAGCTCGTATTATGCATCCTGAGCAGGTGGATACCTCCTTCCATGCGGACAATGAAAAAAATCGGGAGGATCGCAAAAAGGCTTCTGAAAAACACAATCTCATGTACCGGGTAGCTGCCGCTGATATATTTGATAATGACATCTTGAATGGAAAAAATGAATCCCCCGGATATAATCATTAATATACCGGTCAGGGATGGGTTCAAGGCCTGGAAAGGCTGGGTTTGGTTTATTAATTCTTTCATACCTGGATTACCTGATGGTTTTTAAAACAGCCGTGAGTCTATCAGAAAATCCGGGTAATTCATATATCTTAAATGTGTTCGTGGACGTATTGTTTATAATACCTTAAAAAGGCTGGCTGAGTTGGAAAGCAAGGTAGGGAAGGCACGTAATATGGCCCGCAGCATTTTATAGTATGGTATGGATTTTGCTCTTTCAGGTTGTCAGAAGAAAAATCAAGCTTATAATAAGAAAAGTTTTCATCTGAATATAATCAATAATGCTACTGAAGAGGTGATCCATGACCGATGACAACAATCCCATTACACCGGAAATAGTTGAAGAAGAAATCGAAAAGGCCGAAAGCGGGCTGGTCCAGCAGGTTGTAAAACCGGAAGTGTTGTATCTTATTCCCATTACGGGCCGGCCCCATATGCCGGCCCAGATTCAGCCCCTGATGGTCAGCAAGACAAGATGGGAAGAAACTATTGCCAAGGCCTCCAGGGACGGTAAAGGCCTTCTGGGGCTTGCCTATCTGAAAGAAGTCAAAGGCCAGTACGTTTACAAGGATGATTTTCCCAAGGTGGGATGTATTGTCCGGATGATGAATGTTGTCGATGTCCAGGGCAATATCCAGTTTATTGCCCAGGGGCTTGAACGGTTCCGCATTGTCCGGTTTCTTTCCGATAAACCGCCCTTTGTCGTCCAGGTGGAATATTTTGAAAAAGTACAGGAAAATGAAGACGAGGTGAAAGCCTATGCCATTGCCATAATCAATGCCATCAAACAATTGCTCTCACTGAACCCGCTCTATTCCGAAGAGGTAAGGCAATATCTGGGTATGTTCAGCCCGGATCAGCCTTCTCCTCTGACGGATTTTGCAGCCGGCATCACAACGGCTTCAGGAGATGACCTCCAGGAGGTACTGGAAATGCCTTCCATCATTGAGCGGATGAAGAAGGTCATGATGCTCCTGCAAAAAGAGATCGAGATAGCAAAACTCCAGACTAAAATCCAGAAAGACGTCAACACCCAGGTGGATGACAACAAACGCAAATTTTTCCTTAAAGAACAACTTAAGGCCATTCAAAAAGAGCTGGGTCTGCAGAAGGATGACAAAACATCGGATGTGGATAAATTTAAAGAGAAATTTGCAGCCTTAAAACCCCCGGAGCATGTGGTTAAACGATTTGAAGAGGAGATTGAAAAATTATCCGTGCTTGAAACAGGATCTTCCGAATACGGGGTCACAAGAAATTATCTGGATTGGATTACCTCTTTTCCCTGGGGCATCTACTCCGAGGACAATATTGATATCCAGCGGGCCGAGGAAGTCCTTGACCGGGACCATGCAGGATTGTCCGATGTAAAGGAAAGGATCATTGAATTTTTTGCAGCCGGAATTTATAAAAAAGACATTTCAGGTTCCATCATCCTTTTTGTCGGTCCTCCGGGTGTGGGAAAAACCTCCATCGGAAAATCCATTGCAGAAGCCCTGGGGCGGCAGTTTTACCGGTTCAGCCTTGGCGGGATGCGGGATGAAGCAGAAATCAAGGGGCACAGAAGAACCTATGTCGGGGCTTTGCCCGGAAAACTCGTCCAGGCATTAAAAGATAAAAAGGTGGGCAACCCCGTCATCATGCTGGATGAGGTGGATAAGATCGGCATGTCTTACCAGGGTGACCCGGCCTCGGCCCTGCTGGAAGTCCTGGACCCGGAACAGAATGCTGAATTCATGGACCATTACATGGATCTTCGGATTGACCTTTCCAAGGTATTGTTCATCTGCACGGCCAACCAGCTCGATACCATTCCGCCGCCGCTTCTTGACCGGATGGACCGGATCAACCTGTCCGGCTATATTACGGAGGAAAAAATGGAGATTGCCAGAAAACATCTGTGGCCCAAACTCCTGAAACGAAACAACCTGACGTCCAAGGTCATCACCATTACCGACCCGACCATCCGGTACCTGATTGAGGGATATGCCAGGGAAGCCGGGGTCAGGACTCTTGAGAAGCTTTTAAACAAGATCATCCGTAAAAGCATTGTGACCATATTAAAGGAAAACAAAGCCAAGATCACGGTCAATATCAAATCCCTTGAAAAATATCTGGGACCCCCGGTGTTTAAACATGAGAAACAGTTGTCGGGTGTGGGTGTGGTGACCGGTCTTGCCTGGACCCAGATGGGCGGGGCAACCCTGCCCATTGAGGCTGTCCGGGTGCATGACAAAGCCGCAGGCATCAAGCTAACCGGAAAACTCGGGGATGTCATGCAGGAATCTGCCGGGATTGCCTACAGCTTTATCCGGGCAAACCTTGGTGAATTCAAGATCAATAAAAATTATTTTGACAAAGCCTTTATCCATATTCATGTGCCTGAGGGGGCAACCCCGAAAGACGGTCCTAGTGCAGGCGTCACCATGGCAACAGCCATTGTTTCCCTGGCCACAAAAAAAGCCATCAGCCGCCCCCTTGCCATGACCGGGGAGATCACGCTGACCGGAAAAGTGTTGCCTGTGGGCGGGATCAAAGAAAAAATCATTGCGGCCCGACGTTCCGGTATTAATGAAATTATCCTGCCGGAAGGGTGCACACCAGAATTCAAGATGCTGCCGGAACATATCAAGGAAGGCATCACCTTTCATTTTGCAGAAAAATACAAGGATGTGTTCAAGGTGGTTTTTAATGGGCAAGGCTGATCGCCCTGGCAAAAAAGCAGTTATTGTTTTTTTAAAATTCCCTGAAAAGGGCAAGGTTAAAACAAGACTTTCCAAGGTTCTGGATGAATCCTTTGTACTGGCGCTTTACAAGGGATTCATCCATGATACGCTTTTAGCCCTGCAATCGTTTCCTGACATATCTATTTATTTTTTGCCTCTTGAAAAGGAAGGCCATCTTAGATCCTGGCTTGGAAACGGGTATCAGTATTTTGCCCAGACCGGCAAAGATCTTGGGGAAAAAATGTCCAATGCCTTTAAAGATGTGTTTCAAAGAGGCTATGACAGACTTCTTCTCATTGGGACCGATATCCCGGAAATCACTGAAACCGTCCTGCTTCAGGCCTTCAGGATTCTTGAGACAAAAGATGCCGTCATCGGGCCTGCCGCAGACGGGGGATATTATCTCATCGGGTTTAGAAAAGAGTCTTTTTCAGAGAAAATTTTCCATGATATGAACTGGTCTGCAAGGGATGTGTTTCAACACACCATGAAGTCCATGGATATGCTCTGCCTGAAATATGAACAGGTTGCCAGGCTTCACGATGTGGATACTGCTGAAGATCTGGATGCCCTGTCTTTAAGGGTGAAAAACGGTGGCAGGATCGGCCCGCACATCCGCAATATGCTGAAATCCTATGAGAATTGATATTTCCGTGATTATCCCTGTATGGGATGAACAGGCAAGGATCAATGATGCCATAGAAAATCTCCGGGACCAAAGCTATCCCGGAACAATGGAAGTGATTGTGGTGGATGGACAAAAAGACGGCTCCACTGTCGGCTGTATCCGGGATTCAAAGGTGATAAAGATTATTTCAGCACCGGGCAGGGGGGTTCAGATGAACAGCGGTGCAAAAACTGCTTCAGGTGAAACACTTTTGTTTCTGCATTGCGATACAGTTCTTCCTGAAAATGCATTTCAGCTTGTCCAAGAGGCAATGCAGGACAAAAGAGTGAATGCCGGTGCCTTTGACCTTTCCATTGGCGGCAGGGCATTCGCTTACCGGATCATTGAAAGGACAGCCTCTCTCAGGTCACGGCTCACAAGAGTTCCCTATGGCGACCAGGCCATATTTATCCGGAGATCCGTTTTTTTCAGGCTGGGGGCATACAGCGAAATTCCAATCATGGAAGACGTGGACCTGATGAGAAGATTAAAAAGAGAAAGGGGAGGTATATGTTTTATCCATAAGCCGGTGATGACTTCACCCAGAAGATGGCAGAAAGAAGGCCTGGTTGGATGCACCTTGAGAAACTGGATGCTGATAAGCCTTTATTTATGTGGTGAAAAGCCTGAGAAGCTTGCTCGGTTTTATAAAAATAATGCAGACTGAAAATAATCCTTTTGTTTCATATCAGTTTTTTGATTCTTTCCCATGCCTCGCCCGGGATCTGGGCACCCATGACCTGACAGACTTCATAGCCGCAGGCCGATGCAATCTTGCCGCTTTTTTCAATGGAAAAACCATGGGCAATGCCGAAAAGAAATCCTGCTGCCCAGAGATCCCCGGCCCCTGTGGTGTCAATGGGAGGAAGCCCTTGCCGGACCGGGATTTTTATGATGGTCTTTTTGTGTGAGACATAACTGCCGTTTGCCCCCACTTTCAAGACTGCATAGTCGACATTTTCCGAAAGGGCCTGAACCGCTTTTATTTCATCGTCATACCCGGTATAGGCCCTGGCTTCATCTTCATTGGCAATCAGGATATCGACATAGTCCTGGACCAGGTCAAAAAGAATATCTTTTGATGCATTCACCACTTCAAAACTGGCAAGATCCAGTGCAATCCTGGAACCGGCCGATTGTGCCGCCTTCAGGGCTGCGATCATCAGATCCCTGTTAAACAGCAGATATCCTTCAATCATGGCAATGGCCGTATCTTGAAACATGGCGGAACTGATGGATTCAGGGTCAAGCTCTGTGGAAGCGCCAAGAAATGTAAACATGGACCGCTGGGCATCTGGCGTGATCACTGACAAAACCTTTCCGGTCGGGGAGTCTGAAAGGGAAACAAAGGGTTCAACCCTGGATTTGACAAGCTGCTCCTCAAAGGTCCTGCCATAGGCGTCATTTCCCCTTTTGCCGATGAATCTGGCCCGGCCGCCGAGATTTGCAATTCCCACGATGGTATTGCAGGCTGCACCACCTGGAACAACAAGTGTTTTTTTTCCTGAGACAGACAGGATATGGCGGATATCCTCATCTCCCACAAGGGTCATGCCCCCTTTTTTTTTATCAAGGGTTTTTAAAAATTCATCAGACTCGTTGATCAAGATATCAACAAGTGCTGACCCGATCCCTGTAATTCTTGTGTGGCTGTTTTCCGGCATGGGGTTTCTCCAGGAAGAAGTAAATGTTTTATAAACTTCATCAAAAAAATAGAATTTCAGGCAGATTGTCAAGAAAATATTTTTTAAAGGAGAATATAAAAAAAATTACCGGTTTGGGAGGCAACATTGACAAAATAGAAATAAAAAATTATTAATGAAGATCTTAACTAGAAATATGCTGTTTATTAATAGTGATATTCCATATAAAAGGAGTTTGTAATGTCAGAAAAACAATCTTTCATGTTTACATCCGAGTCTGTAACTGAAGGTCATCCCGATAAAGTCGCAGATGCCATTTCCGATAGTATCCTTGATGCCATCATGGCCGAGGATAAAAAATGCAGGGTTGCCTGCGAAACACTTGTCACCACAGGACTTGCCATGGTTGCAGGCGAGATCACCACGGATTGTTACGTGGATATCCCCAATGTGGTCAGAAATACCATCAAAGATATCGGATACAATTCCTCAAGTATGGGATTTGACTGGCAGACCTGTTCGGTTATTACCAGCATTGATCAGCAGTCGGCCGACATAGCCGTTGGTGTGGATGAAGGAACAGGACTTTTTAAAGAGCAGGGTGCCGGGGACCAGGGCCTGATGTTCGGGTTTGCCACCAATGAAACACCTGAACTGATGCCCATGCCCATTGTGTATGCCCATAGCCTGACAAAGCGCCTGGCCCAGGTCAGGAAAAACGGTGCCCTTGATTTTATCAGACCGGACGGAAAATCCCAGGTAACGATTGAATATATAAACGGTAAACCCCAAAGAGTGGACACTATAGTTGTTTCAACCCAGCATTCACCGGATGTGTCCTATGATGATTTAAAGGCTGCCGTCATTAAAGAAGTCATTAAAAAAGTTATTCCTGAAAATATGATGGATGGGGACACCAAATTTTTTATCAACCCCACGGGCCGGTTTGTCATTGGGGGCCCCATGGGAGACTGCGGTGTTACCGGCCGGAAGATTATCGTAGATACTTATGGCGGCCAGGGCAGCCATGGCGGCGGTTGTTTTTCCGGAAAAGATCCGTCAAAAGTGGACAGGAGTGCCTCTTATATGGGCCGGTATGTAGCAAAAAATCTTGTAGCATCCGGCATTGCAGACAAATGTGAAGTCCAGGTGGCCTATGCCATCGGTGTGGCTCAGCCGGTTTCTCTTCTGGTGGATTTCATGGGAACCGGGAAAATACCTGAGTCACGAGCCGTCGAGATTGTGAAAGAAATTTTTGACCTGAGACCGGCCGCTATTATCAAGACGCTTAATCTCCTTCGTCCGATTTATCGTAAAACTTCAGCTTATGGCCATTTTGGAAGAAAAGATCCTGATTTTTATTGGGAAAGAACCGACCGGGCCGATGAGATCCGGGATCTTGCCGGGATATAAGCTTTTTCTGCCATAGTTATTATTGGATTGATATGCCGGCCGGGCTTTAGTTATTCAAGCCCGGCCGGTTTTTTTTTATTTTTTTTTTATTGACATTGATACCCGGCGCCTGTATTTTAATCAAAAAAACATATCAACATATTTTGATATGTGTATTTTACGACTATCCAATAAGGAGTTCCATCAATGACAAAAACAAATAAAGACAATGCGTTTCTCAACCTCGATCTTGATCTGAAATACAGGATCAAGGATATTTCCCTTGCAGAAGAGGGCCATAAAGACATGCAGCTTTCTGAAAAAGAAATGCCCGGGCTCATGTCCATCCGGGAAAAATACGGCCCTGAAAAGCCCCTGAAAGGTTTGAAAATAACCGGCAGCCTGCACATGACCATACAGACTGCCATGCTTATCGATACGCTTTATGAATTGGGGGCCGATATCCGGTGGGCCTCCTGTAATATTTTTTCCACCCAGGATCATGCAGCCGCAGCCATTGCAGACAAAGGAAGCGCTGCCGTTTTTGCCTGGAAGGGGGAAAGCCTGGAGGAATTCTGGTGGTGTACGGAACAGGCATTGATCTGGCCGGACGGCTCCGGACCGGATTTGATAGTGGATGACGGCGGGGATGCAACCCTTTATATCCACCAGGGTGTAAAAATCGAAAAAGACCCTTCGCTTCTGGATAAGGCCACTCACAGCATGGATGAAAAATGCCTGATAGACCGGCTGCGGATGTGTTATCAAAAAGACCCGGGGAAATGGACAAGGATTGCAAAAAAAATCCGCGGGGTGTCGGAAGAGACAACCACAGGTGTTCACAGGCTGTATCAGCTTGCTGAAAAAAAAGAACTGCTTTTCCCGGCCATTAATGTCAATGATTCCGTGACCAAATCAAAATTCGATAATCTTTACGGCTGCCGGGAATCCCTTGCAGACGGCATCAAAAGGGCAACGGATGTCATGCTGGCGGGCAAAACCGTGGTAGTTGCCGGTTATGGCGATGTGGGAAAAGGATGTGCCGCTTCCATGAGGGGGTATGGCGCCATTGTCTGGGTGACTGAAATTGATCCCATCTGTGCCCTCCAGGCTGCCATGGAAGGATTCAGGGTGGTTACCATGGAAGAGGCTGCTCCGTATGGGGATATTTTTGTGACCGCCACTGGCAATTACCGGGTCATCAAGGGTGAACACATCGAGCAGATGAAGAATGAATCCATTATCTGCAATATCGGGCATTTTGACAATGAAATCGAAATGAGCTATCTGACTCAAAATCCAAAAGCCGAAAAAATCAATATCAGACCCCAGGTGGACAAATGGATATTGCCGTCCGGTAAAGCCGTGATTGTCCTGGCCGAGGGCAGGCTTGTGAATCTCGGATGCGCCACAGGCCATCCAAGTTTTGTCATGAGCAACAGTTTTTCAAACCAGACCCTGGCCCAGATTAAACTTGCCAGGGAAAATCTTGAGGTCAAGGTTTATACCCTGCCAAAAGAGCTGGACGAGGAAGTGGCAAGACTTCACTTAAAAAATCTTTCTGTTTCCCTTACCAAATTGACACAGGAACAGGCAGATTACCTGGGTATTCCCGTCAATGGGCCGTTTAAGTCCGAACATTATAAATATTGATTTTTTTGTAAGCGGGTGCAAGATTGATTTCACCCGCTTACCGTATTTTGATTTGCTTTTGAATTTTTTATTGATGGGTTCAAAATTTTGAACATTTATTTTTTATTGATATAAAATAAATTATTTCAATAAGTTATATAGAATTACGGCTTTAAATTCTTTTTATTGGTTCAAGATTTTAAACTTTTCTGGTGTAAAAAAATTTTAAAGACGCCGGAAACTATAGCTAAAAAAATAGTGTCGATATAAAATTTTAATAAAATAAGTAAGTTGGAAATTTTAAAATTTTTATTTAAGAATATGGCACAAGGTTTGCTATATTGTTAATCAACCAAAAAAAATGATTTTTCATCTTTTTTCCTTTTCTTAAAAAAGGCTGCTTTGCAAAAAGCAGCCTTTTTAAGTTATGCTGAATCATAATTTTTTTAAGGAGACCAGACCCATGCAATTTCATATGCCGTCAAGACTGTATTTTGGATCAGGAGAAATCAAAAATCTGAAATCCATCATTAAAGATTATCTAAAAGCAAAAAACCCGGTTCTGGTGACGGATGCCGGTATAGTCAGGTCCGGCCTTCTTGAAAAACTCATACCCCAGGTTCCCGGCATTACAGTATTTGACCGGATTGAGGCAAATCCGAAATCCGATACCATTAATGAAATTGCAGAAGAGATGCGGGTGCTCGCCCCGGATCTCATCATCGGCCTTGGCGGCGGAAGCCCTCTGGATGCAGGAAAGGCCCTTGCCCTGTTGTGCACCAATAAAGGCAATATTGAAGCCTATGAGGGAAGGGAAAAATACGGACAAGACCCCCTTCCGTTCCTCGCCATCCCCACCACCTGCGGTACAGGCAGTGAAGTTACATGGGTTTCGGTCATCACTGATGTAAACCGGAAATTTAAAATGAGCATCAAGGGACCTAAAATGTACCCGGCCGTATCTATTGTGGACCCGGATCTGATCCAAACCCTGCCGCCTTCAATCATCGCTTCCACAGGGCTTGATGCCTTGACCCATGCTGTGGAAGCCTATCTGTCAAAACCAGCCACCCTGATAACGGACAATCATGCAATCAAAGCTGTGGAACTGATACTGGGCTCACTTGAAGGAGCGTACACGGATATCAAAAACAATCAAAAAGATCGTGAAAACCTGATGTTCGGATCAACCATAGCCGGATTCGCATTCGGCAATTCCGACGTCACCGCCGTCCACTGCATTTCCGAATCCATCGGGGCATTGTATGATATCCCCCACGGTATTGCCAATTCCGTTTTCCTTCCCCATGTGCTGACTTACAACCTGCCGGATTGCTATCATAAAATGGCAACGCTCGCAAGATTGTCCGGTATAACAGACCCCCATGATATGACGGCTTCACAATCCTTTATTCAAATGATAAGGGATTTGTCAAAACGTCTTCATATCCCCCAGTTTAAAGACCTGAACATTGGAAAAGATCAGTTTGAAAAGATTGCGGATATGTCCTTTATGAATAATTCAAATCCTTCAAACCCAAGGGTGCTTCAAAAAAAAGACTATCTTTGGATGCTTGAAAATGCTTTAAATTAGAAAGGCCTTCTTTTGCGGCCGGCAGCCGGCCTTTTGTATGCTGACAATCCTTTTTCATAAAAGGGAGCTTGGAATGCAGAATCAATCCTGTAAAAACACGCTGTCCCTTGTCCTCCTGGCCGTTATCGGCCTCATCTGCTTTGCCGGCCGGTTTCATCCGCTTTATGCCATGGATGAAAAAACCAATGCTGCCCTGATGCGGTTTTCAAGGGTCCTGGAAGAGCTTAAAAAAAATTATGTGGATGAGCCTGATCCTGACATCCTGGTGAAAAATGCCATCCAAGGCATGATGGAAAATCTTGACCCTTACAGTGTGTTCCTCCCGCCCGAAGCTTTTGAAGCATTAAAAGCTACCACCCGGGGCGAATTTAGGCGTGATTTTGTGCCGGTCCAGCGTGTTCAAAGCGCAATGCTTGATCCAAAGGGATTCGGTTATATTGCAGTCAGGTATTTCAGTGAACATACGGTCGAGGACATGGCCAATGCCCTGAAAGACCTTGAATTTTCAGGACTTTCAGGGCTCATACTGGATCTTCGGAACAATCCTGGCGGTCATTTGGACCAGGCCGTACAGATGTCTGATCTCTTTCTCGACAAGGGTGTTATTGTTTCCATAAAGGGGCGGCATCCAAAGGATGAAAGGGTTTTCAAGGCCCGGGCAGGTGATGTCAAAAGAGATTATCCCATTGCCGTGCTTATCAATGGAAGCACGGCCAGCGCGTCCGAAATTATTGCCGCAGCACTCCAGGATCATAAAAGAGCCGTCATCATCGGTTCAGCATCTTTTGGAAAAGGATCTGTTCAGACTGTTATCCCCTTTGAGGACGGCTCCGGCATCAAATATACGGTTGCAAGGTATTATACTCCCAATAAAAAATCCATCCAGGGCCGGGGGGTTATACCGGATATTGAAGCGGTGCAGGAGTCTGATTTTTTTTTGCAGAAGGAAATAACAGGAGGAAATGACAGAAGGCCTGTGAATATAGATCTGTTAAAGAAAGACCCGGGAATTGGCAGGGCTCTTGGCATATTGTCGACCCAGGTGCAAAAAAAATAATCCACCCTCTGGAAAATGCCGGAGTTGAGAAGAACAGGCATACGTTACATATTTTAAAAAAGAGTTGACAGAGTTTTTAAATATACTATACTATATAACAGTATACGATATTAATATTTATAGGTAATTATTTATGTCAACTATTGATCTGATTATTCTGGGGATATTGCTGAACAACCCGCTGAACGCATTTGAACTGACCCGGTTCATGGATACCCATCATATAGACAAACTTGTCAAAATCAGCAAACCCGCCGTGTATAAATGCTGCAAGCGTCTGTTTCAGGCCGGATTTCTTGATGGTGAAACCATTCGCGAAGGTGAGATGCCTGAAAAAGTGATCTACTCAATAAATGAAAAAGGCCGGGAACGGTTTTACGAATTAATGGAACATTTTTCTTCAAATCTGAATCCCTTTTTTTTTGAGTTCAACGCCTTTATCTATCATATAGATAAAATGAAAAAACAAGATGCTTTGAAAATGCTTGAAAATTTCAAGGCACGATTGTCAGATATCCGGAAATGGATTATCCAACATGAAAAGGAGCAGTCTTCAAAAAGATCCTTTGCATCAAAATCCATTGTCAAGCAATACCGGATGATGATTGTTACCCTTGGAATCTGGATTGACGAGACTATCGAAGACTTTGAACAGGAGACAAAATGATATTTTAAGTCAAGGTTTTTTTTAATTTAATGCTATACAATATAGTGCTATCTGATATATATAGATATCACCCTAAATAATAAGGACAAACCAATGAATCAGAAACATCCCCCCAGCCTCATCGAAATACAGGCGGTATCAAAAACCTTTCAAACCCATGCCGGTTCTTTTTCCGGATTAAAAGAAATCACCCTTGTCATTCACAAGGGAGAATTCGTTGCTGTTACCGGAAAATCAGGAAGCGGGAAAAGCACTCTTTTAAATATGATAACGGCAATAGATTATCCAAGTGAGGGAAAGGTTCTCGTGAATTCTATCAATGCCCATGCATTAAGCGAAAGCCGCCAGGCCAGGTGGAGGGGTTGTACCATAGGCATTGTTTTTCAGTTTTTCCAATTGATACCCAACCTGACCGTAATGGAAAATTTGTTGCTGCCAATGGATTTCATTAATGTTATTCCCAAAGGGGAAAGAAAAAAACGTGCTGGCCTGCTGCTTGAACAGGTCGATATCTTCCGGCATAAAGACAAGCTTCCCTCTGCCCTTTCCGGCGGACAGCAGCAGCGGGCAGCCATTGCCAGAGCCCTGGCCAACGACCCGCCTCTGGTGGTGGCTGATGAACCCACAGGCAACCTGGACAGCGAGACAGCCAAAGGTATTCACGAATTGTTTTATCATCTTGTTTTAAATGGAAAAACCGTTGTGGTGGTAACCCATGAAGACACACGGGAATATAAGTATGACAGGGTCCTTGTCATGAAAGACGGAAAGATGGAACAAGGAAGGCCGATATGAGTATAAGACTTAAAAAAGCACTTCAGGATCTTACGCAAAACCGCTCCCGTACTATACTCGCACTTCTGTCACTTGTTATCGGTGTCTGGGGAATCGGATCCATTCTTGTATCCTATGCAATTTTACACAATGACCTGAATGAAAATTTTCTCCAGACCCGGCCTGCCCATCTTGTCCTGGAATCAAAGGATTTTGAAAAAATCAACCTGTCCTGGATAAGCGCATTACCGGATATTGAAAGCGCTGAATTCAGGGACCTTTCAAAACTGAGAATTGAAGTGGCACCTGACAAATGGAAAGAATTATGGGTATTTGGCGTTGAAAACTTCAATGCTTTCAATTTGGCAAGGATTTACCATGAAAAAGGCGACAGAGTCCCAAAACAAGGCTCAATACTCATCGAGCGAAGCGGGCTGAAAATTTCCGGTTTCAATACCGGTGTTGAGGCAAAAATCCATGGCCCAAACTTTGGAACCGTTCGTGTGCCCGTCAGCGGCATTTGTTTTGATCCTGTTTTATCACCGTCTTCCCAGGACCATATCATTTATGCCTATGCTGACGGGAAAACCTATACCGGGCTTACGGGAAATGCTACAGGCCGGCGGATGATCCTGAGGTTTAATCAGGTAAAAACAAGGGAAGATGTTCAAAAAAAGACCCTTAAACTGATACTGGGATTTGAACAAAAAGGTCTTTCAATCGATAAAGTGCTTATCCCTATATTGAATGAACATCCTCACCAGTGGCAGATGAACACCCTTCTTTTTTTACAGGGGAGCATAGGATTCCTGGCCTTTTTAATGGGTGCGGTAATGGTCTGGCAGCTGATGAACGAAATCCTTGCCCGGCAGGTCCGTCAAATAGGCATCCTGAAAGCCATCGGGGCCTCACAGAACCAGGTTCTTTATATTTATCTCACAATGGTTGTCTTACTCGGTCTGACCGCAAGCATCATCGCCACCCCGCCGGCGATTGCAACCGGGTATGCGTTTGCCGGATTTGTATCCCGCCAGCTCAATTTCAATGTGCTGACAAACAGGCTGCCTGTCCATATATATGCCGCGCTCCTCGGGGCAGGTATCATCCTGCCGCTGATTTCCTCTCTCTTTCCCATATTATCCCATGTTCGAACCAGTGTGCAAAATGCTTTGAATGATTCAGGCCTTTCTCAGGCCAGTCCCCGGAAAAGAGCCGGGTTGTTCGCCCGGCTGCCGGTTTCATATACCACCCGGCTTGCTCTCAGAAATTCAATCCAAAGGGAAAAAAGGCTGGCAGTCAGCATCCTGGCAATGGCTCTCGGTGTCGCGATTTTCAGTACAGGATTTAATGTCCGTCAGTCGATCAAATCCATTTTGCAGGCATCATCCCGTTCAATGAACTATGATATTCTGATATCACTCATGTATCCTGAACCATTTTCTAAGGTTCAGTCAGTCTTAGCGCCGATCCGGGGTATTAACCGGATTGAGGCATGGAGCGGAAGTCAGGGAGTGATTCGGACAGGGATGATGGAAACGACGGATGAAGCCGCAATTTTAGCTCTGCCCCATGACACGGATTTTGTAAAGCCGGATATAATAAAAGGGCGCTGGCTGAAAAAATCAGGCCATAACGAAATTGTTGTCAATCAGAAAATGCTTGAAACCTTTCATCACCCGGTCATCGGGAAAGAATATGTACTGGAAGCCGGGGGCCAATCAATACCGGTCAGGCTCGTTGGTATTGTAAAGGAATTTGCGCTGGGAAAAATATACATGGATAAAGCCGGATTCGATGCCCTGCTGAATCCTTCAAAACTGGTGACTCATCTTGTTTTGTCAGGAAAAGAAACCGGGCTTGAAAATATAGCCGGGCTTGAAAAGAACATTGAGGCTGCAATAGAAGGCTCTGACTTAGCCGTTCGGAATATTGAATCACAATCAGAAAGGATGAAGGTACTTTATGACCATTTGAATATTATTCTGGTAATGCTGTTGTTCATGGCCATGATGGTTTTAGTGGTTGCATCCCTTGGCATGGCATCTGCAATGGGCATTAGCATAATGGAAAGGACCAGAGAGATAGGTATCATGCGAGCCATAGGAGCGACACCGGCCATTATCCGCCGGGTGTTCCTGGTCGAGGGTCTTGTAATCAGCATTTTGAGTATCGCTTTGGGTCTGTTGACTGCATGGCCCCTGAGCATCAGAGCCTCCCGTTTTTTCGGGTCCCTGCTCATTGATTACCCTTTGCCGTTTAAACTAAGCCACACCGGTTTATTAATTACCATAACTGTAACCCTGGCTTTTGGATGGATAGCAAGCAAAATAGCTTCCTATAAAGCCATGAGACTTTCATTAAGTCAGGCTCTTATGTATGAATAATAATATAAAAACCACTGAGAGGGAGCATATGAATGATTACGTTATCTGCCGTACGGCAGTAAAAAATGACCTGCCTGGTGTACTGGCCTTGTATGTCCAGCCCGGTCTGGATGATGGGGAGAGCCTTGCTCTCTTCGAGGCTGAGCGCCTTTTTGAGCGCATGGGGCAATATCCTGATTATCAGCTCCATGTGGCGGTCAGGGAAGGCAAAATCATCGGCACCTTTGCCTTGCTGATCATGGACAATCTCGGGCATATGGGGGCAAAGTCAGCCGTGATTGAGGATGTTGCGGTTGATCCTGACCATCAAGGCCGGGGCGTGGGAAAAATCATGATGACATATGCATTCCGGATCTGCAAAGAAAAAGGGTGCTACAAAGCCGCTCTTTCAGCCAATATGAAGCGGAAGAAGGCCCATGCATTTTATGAGTCTCTGGGGTTTGAGCGACACGGCTACAGTTTCAGGATAGAGGGGGCGTGATTGTCTGTTTTTATGGGTGCAGTTTATTTGGATATCAATGGGTTATGAACATTGCCTGGTCTGCCTTCCGGGCAGCAGGCTGCCAGTAAATACCAAGAGCCAGCACAGGGATGAGAAGGGCGATAATGATCCATGCATATAGAGGTGAGGATTTGATGGGGGCTGTGGTGTCCGGTTTTCCGAAATAAATGATTTTAACTATGGCTGCATAATAATACAGGGCAATGACCGAGTTCAGGATGCCGAACAGGGCGATGGTGTAATACAAAGGGGTGGCCTTGTGGATCAGGGCTGAAAAAAGATAGAATTTTGCAATGAATCCTGCAAAGGGAGGGATGCCGGCCAGGGATAAGAGAAAAACACTTAAGGCGGCTGCCAGGAATGGGGATCTTTCAGACAACCCGGCATAAGTATCGATGGATTCGCCGCCGGTTTCTCTTAAGATGGCCATGACAACGGCAAAAACCCCGAAATTCATGAAAAGATAAACCAGGGCATAAAAATTAACTGAAAAAATTCCTATTTGGCTGAAGGTACTGACCCCCATAAGCAGATACCCGCAATGGGCAATGCCGGAATAGGCCAGGAGACGCTTGATGTTTTTCTGATTCAGGGCTGATAAATTACCAAGACTCATGGTGATGACCGAAAGAAGCCCCAATATTTCAGGCCAGGGGATATGGGCAATGATCCGGCCGTCAGCCACAAATCCGGTAAATATAAACCGGACAAGCACTGCCATACCGGCAAGTTTGGGAGCAACCGATAAAAAAGCGGTAAAAGGAGTGGGTGCTCCCTGGTATACATCCGGGTTCCACATGTGAAAGGGAACTACGGCAATTTTAAAGCCTATGCCTGCAAAGGTAAACAAAGATGCGCAAAGAACGGTCAGCTTCAGGACCGGTTCGGCCGGCTGGCTGAAAATCTCTTCCAGGCCCTGCCGAATGAGAAAAAGATCAAGGGTTCCGAAAAAGCCGTAAAAATATGAAATGCCGAAAAGCATGACCCCGGAAACGACCCCGCCGTAAACAACATATTTAAGAGCAGCTTCACTGGATAGTCCGTCATCCCGTTTAAATGCCGTGAGAACATAGGAGGTGACGGAAACAAATTCAAGGGAAAGATAGAGCATGAGAAGATTGACCGAGGAAATGAAAAAACAGAGCCCAAGGCTGCAGGACAATAGAATGGCGCAGAATTCGCTGAAAAGGGAGTCTTTGATTTCATTGGAATCATAGACTGATAAAACCGTCAAAAGAGTTGCGATAAGGATAATGATTTTGAAAAAAGCGGCAAAACTATCTTTGGCAAGCATGTCCCGGAATATCAGCAAAGAAGTATGGTTAAAAGACAGCACCAAAAAAATAGCAGAAATCAGGCATAGAACGGATACGGCCGTCAGGATAAGGCGGCTTTGCTTGACCTTTTCCATCAGGCTGATGAGAATGATCAGGATGATGAATCCTGTCAGGGCCAATTCCGGGATGATATAGGGGAGACTGTCAAAAGCGTTCATTTATTCTATCCTTAATAGGGGCCTGAATAGGGGGTAATGGTTGAAATCAGTGCGTGCAGGGCAGTGTTGACCAGATTAAACACAGGCAT
>MGTJ01000006.1:0-73595 GCA_001799395.1 Desulfobacterales bacterium RIFOXYA12_FULL_46_15
CTCATACCATCCTGATAAATAATTAGGTTTAAATTGAATTGAGCATCAGTGTAATAGGCCTGTCCTCTTCTGAATCCCCCGTAAACCGGACAGGTCCGGGACGACGGTATCTGTCCTGATTTGAGGCAGCCAGCCATTCTTCTCTCAGGGCTTTAAACACCCTGAAGGCATTCGAATTTTCATCAACCAGCGCTTTTTCAATAACGAGCTGCATCTTTCCGTTTCTTTCTTCAAGATGCATCAATCTGGCTATGGGAATCCCAATGGGCTCCCATTTATCGAATTTTTTCTCAAGGTTCCTGACTGCGGCCATTTGACCTGTAGCGCCATTGGCAATCAGGTGGAAGGATATTATCCCAAGATTATAACTGTAATTGCAGTCAAAATGGGTAGGGTCTGAACCCCGTCCGTCATATCCATAGAAATGAGTCTGGGTTTTAAATTTGGGTTCTGATTTTTTATATATCGATACAATTGCCTCTGGTAACGGCTCGTCCTGTGTAATCAATTCGTTTTGAATCAGGGTCTGTCTGAGAGTTTTCAGGGAAATAACAGATTCTTTGATAAGCAGATGGGAATCATCCGGGTTTTTAAATATGGCTTTGGCATACCGGTCAGGGATAAGATTTGAGTCTTCCATCATGGATTTAAAAAGGGAACGCTCAATTCCAATCTTATATTTACCCTGTTCCCTGAGCGTATTTAAATATTCTTTTACCATATCCATGATGATTTTTTCTGTTTTAATCTGGGAAAATTGAAAATTGCCATGAGTATCCCTTTCCACTAGAAGCCCTTCCTGAAAAAAAGACGGGAGCTGGCTGAAAAGATCGTCATCCCTTAGGTTCCAGATCGGGAATTGGCCTTTATCAGCCATTCCCCGGGCCAAACGCTTAAAATATTCCAGTTTGTCCGTCAGGGCAGGGAAAGAAGAATGAAAATTTTTATCATGAATATAATTATAGTCTGCAATGATCTTGTTGAGCTTAATAATGAATACCTGGATTTCATTTATAAAATCAAGAAGGCCCTCCGGTATGATGATGACCCCGTAATTTTTACCACCGGCCGCACGTCTGACAATGGTATCACATATAAGTCTTGATAAATGCCGAAGGGTCATGCCGTATGCAGTATAATCGATCTGCCCTTTTTCTTTTGCTTTTTCGATTCTCTTCAGGTCAGTATAGTCTGCCAGTTCTTCACCGATCAGGGAGAGGTTGGCGTGTGTCTGGAAAGCGCACTCCAGGGTCAAATGGCTTGCCACCCTGCCCATGACCTTACATATATGCCAGTATTTGATGTCGGAACCCGCGTCTGTGGTCAGGTTACTGATGTTCTGTGAAAATGCTCTGGCAGCCGTATGAAATCCAAAGGATATGGCGCAGAGAACTTCACCGTCATCTGTTTTTACCTGGATATCCCCGTCTATGGTTTTTGGAACACCGATGACCTTAATCCCGCGGCTTTTGAAATATTGGGCAAGAAAGGCGGCATTGGTGTTTGAATCATCTCCGCCAATCACAACCAGTGCATCTATCCCAAGTTCCGTGCAGGTTTTCAAAGCCGCTTCCATTTTCTGCCTGGAATCAATTTTTGTTCTTCCGGTCTTGATCATGGAGAACCCCCCCATGTTCCTGTAGGTATCTACAAGGCTGTTTGTGATCTCTACATATTTTGATTCAAGAAGGCCGTCCGGTCCGAAAAGAAATCCAAAGAGCCTGGAGTCTGGATTATATTTTTTCATTTCATCGAATAATCCTGCAATAACATTGTGTCCTCCGGGCGCAGGTCCGCCTGAAAAAACAACGCCGATATTCCGGCGTCCGGCAAAAGCCTTCCTGGCGGCTTCTGATGTACCGTCACCCGGAACAATGAACTGAATATTATTGTTTATGATATCCGGAAGAACCTTTTGTGCTTCATGGTTTACAGTAAACCGGAATTCCGGTGCATCTTTCAGGCAGGTATACCGGGTCGAAAAAATTTTTATCTTTTTTGGAGAAAACGACCTTCTTTCAATGGTTTCCGTATTCACATCAGCGGTGACATGGGTTGTTTTGGGATGATTCAGCAATGATTCAAGGGATTTCAATTTCAGAGATTCCATATCTGCTCCTGTTTTAACCTGTATCAATTCACAACAACCTGGTTTCTTCCTTTTGCCTTGGCCTGGTAAACGGCGATATCGGCACGATCAAAAACCTGCTGTGAGTTTTTATCACCTTCTCTTACCTGAGAAACACCCACACTGACAGTGACCTTGACCTTGTCTTTCTTATAGATGAATTCGATTTTTTCTATGGTCTGCCGTATTTTCTCGGCTACTTCCCTGCCTCCGGCAAGATCGGTCTCCGGCATAATGACAACAAATTCTTCACCCCCATACCGTGACAGCATATCATTTTTCCTTAACAGAGGAAGGGTCCTTTTTATAATTTCCTGAAGGCATTTGTCACCAACGGCATGACCGTAATGATCATTGATCAGTTTAAACTGATCTGCATCAATCATGAGAAGTGAGAAGCCGGTACCATATCTTAAAAATCTCTCCATTTCATCTTTAATTCTCTTGTCATAGGCCCGCCTGTTAAACGCCCCGGTCAACTGGTCCTGATTCAGTTTTTTTTCAAGCTCTTCAGAATACCGTGTGGCCTCATCCAGTTCCTGTTTCAATTTAGTAAAACCGGATTTAAAGGATTGCCTGTTTTTTTCGGCAATATCCCTTATGGACCTGTCCTTGACCTGTTTTTTCTGCAAGGCGCTTTCTATGGATGCAAGCCTTTCCGATACCTGAATCTTCAATATATCCAGGCTTGACGCCACATCCAAAGTCTGTTTCAGTCTTTTCATTTCAGCATCCAGAACGGATTCAAACCGGTCATTGGTTTGAAACATGGAGTCGGTCTGCTGATAACTGGCAGACAGGTTGGATTCTATCTCCAGAATTTTCCCAACCACCTCCCGGACAAAGTCATTGACTTTCCCCCTGTCCTGATTTGTATCTGAAATATAAACAAAAACCAGGCTGAATACGCTCTCACGGATTTCACTGATATCAGTGGTATCTTCCGCAGTTTTTATTCTTGCTGCAATATTATCCAGTTTGCCTGAATATTTTTCATCCAGGTTGGAGCGAAGATTATTGACAACTTCATGATACCTCAGTTTGTATTCATCTATGAAAGAAAGGGATACCCCTTTTTTAAAACCTGAAAAAAGCCCTTTTTTCTGTTTTGATCCGTGTGGGGTGAACCCTTCTTTCAGGATGGAAGTTTTTAATTGTTCCATGATATAGACTATCCTGCCTTCAGACTCCCCCTTTTTAAGCGCCTGGCTGAGATCATTGCAGGTCCTTGAGAACAAATCTTCTCCGGTCGTAACGCCATCAATAATAATCGGAAGGAATTTGCGATACATCTGATCCGTTTTTTCAAACCGTTCTTCGACTGCATCCAGTTCTTTTAACAAACTATCCTTCTGGGATTGAAGTTTTTTTACCTGTTCTTGAAGTGTAAATATTCTTTCGTCCGAGGGAGAACCCATGTGTATTTTCCTTTTTTAACCAAATCTGATTTCTTTGTATTTTTATCCGCAGATGTTTATAAAGTAAAGTATAGATTTTGATAATACATTTAAATTGAATAGATTTTTTGTTCATGTTTTATCCGACAATTCTTGATTCCTGGCTGATAAAAATGTAAAAGATCAGACATGAAAAAAAAGACCCCTAATGGAGACATATAAATTGGTATTCAACCTGTTTAAAAGAAACGATCCTGAAAAAAAACAAGATCAAAACGCAGGCCTCTTAACAAGGCTGAAAAATGGACTATCAAAAACACGGCAAATATTAACAACAGACATTAATAAGCTTTTTGTTTCCGGTAAAGTGATAGACGATTCATTTTTTGAAGAACTGGAAGAATTATTGATCACATCAGATCTTGGAATGGAAATTACAATGGAAATGATGGCGAAGATCAGAAAAAAAGCAAAAAAGCTTGCCAATGCCGATGAACTAAAACAGGTATTAAAAGATGAATTGATCGCTCTTTTCCCGGTCGTTTCAGAATCCTGTGAAATCTCTGAAAAAAAGCCCCATGTCATCATGGTAGTGGGTGTCAATGGAACCGGGAAAACCACAACTCTCGGTAAACTTGCCATGAAATTTACATCCCAGGGGAAAAAAGTCCTGATTGCAGCGGCCGACACATTCCGGGCCGCTGCCGTTGATCAGCTTGAAGTCTGGGCACATCGGTCCAATGCCGCCATTGTCAAACATAAAGACGGCGCAGACCCTGCTGCAGTTGCCTATGACTGCATGGAAGCGGCCATTGCAAGGGGCATGGATATCGTCCTGATTGATACGGCAGGCAGGCTCCATACACAGAAAAACCTGATGGAAGAACTTAAAAAGATAAAACGGTCGGTTCAGAAAAAACTTTCCGGCGCTCCCCATGAAATCTTAATGGTACTGGATGCAACTACCGGGCAAAACGCCCTTTCCCAAGCCAGACTGTTTAATGAAGCGGTTGAAATTACCCAGATAGCACTCACAAAACTGGATGGAACGGCTAAAGGCGGGATCGTTGCTGCCATTGCAAGCAATATGAAACTGCCCATCCGGTATATCGGCGTGGGAGAGCAGATTGACGACCTTCAGGATTTTAACCCTACACTCTTTATTAACGCTTTGTTTGATTAATCATGGATTTTGAATTTTTTATCCCTGACAAACAATAGCAAATCAAAAAAAATATGTGATTTCAGCAAGCAATTTCTTTAATGTTCGTTTGGAACGTGATAAAAGAAGACAAGGGCCTATTTTTCTATAATGAATCGGAAACAGGCCTTGGGAGATATTATGCCGATTACATCAACCACTGGCTATAGGTGAAACCATGAAACTATCTCGCAAAGAAATACATGACCTGTTAAAAGACTGGTATCTGGCATGGGAAAAACATGACCTCGATAAAGTCATGGCACTCTTCCATGAAGATATCTTTTTTGAGAGCTGGACCGGAGCTTATGTTAAAGGCCGGGAAGCTTTACGACAGGCATGGACCCCATGGTTTAACAACCACGGCGATTTCAGGTTTCTTGAAGCTGAAACCTTTATTGATGAAAAACTTCAAAAGGTTCTCTACCGGTGGGTTCTTGAATGGCCTTCCACCGAGCCAGGATTTGACGAAAAACCTGAAATGCGAAAAGGAGTGGATGTCATCCATTTCAAGGACGGTAAAATAATCAATAAACTGGCCTATATAAAGACAACCATTGAAATTGACAGTAAGAGATTTCCCTTACATTTATAGCATTGCTAAAAATTCATCTTCCTCCAATATCCTGACCCCTGACTGTTTTGCTTTTTCCAATTTGCTTCCGGCATCTTTCCCGGCAATCAGGAAATCGGTTTTTGTACTGACGCTTGACGTGACAATCGCACCCGAATTTTCGAGCAGTTTTTGCGCTTCACTGCGGGTCAAGGATGCCAGTGTGCCGGTCAGAACAACCCGTTTTTGGTTAAAAGGATTGTCCCGGGCTTGAATGGGACGATCAGCTTTTATCTCAACCCCTGCCTCCAATAATTGCCTGACAATGGTTTTATTTTCTTTGTTGGAAAAAAAACGGCTCACTGCAGATGCGGTTTCAGGACCGATTCCGTGAATTGTTTCAAGACCTGATGCTAAAGCAGCCATGATATCGTCAAGGCAGGAGAATTTTTCTGAAATCAATTTGGCTGCATTTTCCCCGGTATGCTCAATCCCAAGCGCGTAAAGAAAGCGTGCAAATGAAATTTTCTTTGATCTTTCAATTGCCTCCGTCAAATTTGAAGCTGATTTTTCTGCCTGTCTCTCAAGACCTGCGAGCTTTTCCTTTTCAAGGGTAAATACATCAACAAAGGACCGGATCATGCCTTCATCCACAAGCTGATCCACAATTTTTCTGCCAAGCCCTTCTATATCAAAGGCTTTTTTGGAAACAAAATGCCTTATTCTTTCTTTAAGCTGGGCCTGACAGGATGAATTGACACATTTATTGATATGGGAGCGGTCGAGTTTGAATTTCTCAATTCTGCTGCCGCACACAGGACAATATTCCGGCATTTTAAAATGAATTTGCGTGCCGTTTCTTTCAGATTCAAAAATCCTTATAATTTTGGGGATCACATCCCCGGCCCTTGTCACAAGGGCCTTATCCCCTATGCGGATATCTTTTCTTCTGATTTCGTCTTCATTGTGCAGGGTTGCCCTTCTGACCATAACGCCACCGATATTCACGCTTTCAAGGATGGCCACCGGTGTTAAAACCCCGGTGCGGCCGACCTGGACGATAATATCTTTAATCCTTGTGGTTTTCTGCATGGCAAAAAATTTATAGGCAATGGCCCATCTGGGGCTCTTGATTTTCTCGCCCAATTGCTGCTGAAGCGCCATGTCATCGACCTTGATCACCATTCCGTCTATTTCATAGGGAAGCCCTTCTCTTAATCGTTCAAGCTCCTTGTAAGCCTGCAGCACCCCGGCAACGGATAAGCCTGTCCTGATATGCGGATTTACCGGAAACCCGAACTCCTGGAGGATATTGAGCAGCCTATGGTGGGTATTGAATTCAAGCCCTTGAACAAGGCCTGTGCCATATACAAAAATATCAAGGGGCCTTTTGGCCGTGATTTTTGAATCCAGTTGCCGTAAAGATCCGGCAGCCGCATTTCTTGGATTGGCAAAAATGCTTTCACCATCTTCCATCCGGGCTTTATTCAATTTTTCAAAATCAGATTTCCTAATGATCACCTCACCCCTGACTTCTAACAGCAAAGGGGCTTTCGACCTGTCCTCATTCAATTTCAAGGGAACAGGCCCGATAGTCCTGACATTCTGAGTGATCACTTCTCCTGTCACCCCGTCTCCCCTTGTTGCCGCCCGGACAAGGATTCCGTTTTCATATCTTAATTCCACGGCAGCCCCATCGAGTTTAGGCTCGGCAATATAGACAATGTTTTCCCGGCCGGTAAGCCGGACAATTCTCTTGTGAAACTCAAAAATATCCTGGTCGTTGAAGGCATTGTCAAGGCTCAGCATGGGAACGGAGTGCAGTGCTTTTTCAAAAGACTCCAGGGGGGGAGCGCCGACCCTTTTCGTGGGTGAATCCGGTGTTGACCATTCCGGAAATGCTTCTTCAATTTCCATAAGCCTTTTGAGCATCCCATCATATTCCTCATCGGAAATCACAGGATCATCCAACACATGGTACCGGTGGCTGTGTCCGGTCAATTCCCTTTGAAGACGGGCAGCCTCTTTTTGTAATGCTTCATTCATTTTCATACAATATCTCTGAAAATTTCATCATGGCCTCGCATGCAGCTTTTCTTGCCTGTTTAAACGTTTTATTCCTGAATCCCGGGTTCCATACCTTTGAAGCCACACTGTCCGAAACAATCAGAAGACCGGCAATACTGATTTTATGGTATTCAGCAACGGAAAAAAGTGCTGAACACTCCATTTCAACTGCTTTGGCACCAAGATTCCTGAAAAAAGCCACTTTTTTTTTTGTCTCCCGGTAAATGGCGTCTGTTGTCCAGATCCCCTGTTTTTTATGGCTTATCCCAGAAAAACTGAGATAAGCCGACAATTGTTGAAGCAGTTTCAAATCCGGAACTGAAACCGGCAGTGCCTCATCCAGGTGTTTATAATTCCTGGAGGTCCCTTCATCCACAATAGCCCTGGACGGCAGAAGAATATCACCGACATTCAATTCATCCGTAACAGCACCGCACCACCCCACAACGAGGACCTTTTTTGCACCCCTGGCAATCAATGAGTCAAGCAGCATGGCTGCATAAGGTGCCCCGATAAAAGGACCGGCAACAGAAATACCCTTATCACGCGGTGCGATAAGGGCACTGTTAAAAAACGGTAAGGTCACTGGTTTATCGAGAGCCGCGGTGATGAGTTTTATATCCGGCTCACAGCTTACCAATAAAGCCACAGGACCTATATCAGGGGCACGTCTTGCACCCAGGGGAGGAACAATGGATTCGTTATTGAGGTCCGACCAGGTCGGATAATTCATCCTTTACCTCATCAATAATTTCATGCAGCCACATGACATCTTCAACAGAAAGCCTTCCTGCCTTTGCCGGAGCCCTTTCCGACCCATCTTTTTTTTTCAGCATCCTCGGGCCGAGTTGAAGTTTCGGCTCTCCGTCGCCATATTGATAAATTGAAACAAGGAGTCCTGTTTCTTCATTCTTCCATTCCTTTAGTTTTTTATCCTTGTCAGGATCATATCCAGCCATTGATTTATTCCTTTCTTAAGCTTTTTATATCTTTTAAATCATTGAAAAATCGGCAATACCCTTAAACAACCCGGAGACGGAAGATAATAAAGCAATCCTGTTTTTCCGTATCCGTTCATCTTCCGCCATGACCATGACACCCTCAAAAAATGCATCCACCCCGGCTCTCAGCGTCGTAATGGCAAAAAGGGCGTTTTCGTAATTTCCGGCATTTATCAAAATTTCCACTTTCTGCCGGACTTCATTGACGGCTTTGTGCAAATCACCTTCGGAAGGGTCCTGGAAAAGGGTTTCATCCACAGGGATGCTGTTTGAAACCGCTGCTTTCCGGATAATATTTTCCACCCGTTTAAATGTAATGGCGAGTGGTTCAAAATCAGGTTCCTTTCTGAATGAATCAAGGGCTTTTACCCTTGACACAACATCCGGGATATTGTCAAACGAAGCCCATAGCGCTGAATTGACCGCTTCTTTGGAATACCCCATATCTGTCAGGATATTAATCATCCTGTTTTGCAGGAATTCTTTGACCTTAAGGGCAGTTTTTTGTTTCTGCAGGGGATCGGTTATAAAGGGTTCGAGCCCTTTTTCAATCAAAGACAAAAGTGAAAATACAAGATTTTCTTCGATCATGATCTGAATAATACCGATACTCTGCCGCCTCAATGCATAAGGATCGGCGCCGCCGGTGGGGATCAGGTCCACGCTGAAGCAGCCGCACAGGGTATCGAGCTTGTCGGCAACGGCAAGAAGAGAAGCACAGGGATTTTCAGGCAGCTTTCCACCGGAATAGACAGGCCTGTAATGCTGTTCAATGGCGTGGGCTACTGCTTCTTTTTCCCCTGCCTTCAGGGCATAAGCCCTGCCGATAATCCCCTGGAGGTTTGTAAATTCAATCACCACATGACTGACAAGATCTGCCTTGCAAATGCTTGCAGCCCTTGCCACATCCTTTAATAAAATTTCTTTATTGCTGTAAGAAGACATCTCCACCAGATATCCGGCAAGCTTACCGATTCTGATGGTCTTGTCATAAACCGTTCCCAGCCTTTCCTGGAAGGTGACGGTTTTAAGTTTTTCGGCAAACTCATCCAATGAGGACTGAAGATCTGTTTGATAGAAGAATTTTGCATCGGAAAGCCTTGCCCGCAAAACTTTTTCATGTCCTTTTGCCACAAGTTTCATATCTTTTGCCCGGGTATTGTTAACTGCTATGAATCTGGGCAAAAGCTTACCCTTTTCATCAATGAGGGCAAAATATTTCTGATGTTCTCTCATGGCTGTGATAAGGACTTCATCCGGTACTTCAAGAAATTCTTCATCAAAGGTACCAACAACCGGAAAAGGCGATTCCACAAGATTTGTTACCATGTTGACCAGTTCTTCGTCTTCAAGGATGTTTGCATGATGCTCTTTTGCACAGGAATTAATCGCTTTCACAAGGGCAGCCTTTCTTTTTTCAAGATCAGGGATAACCCCGGCAGCCTCGGCAATTTCAATATATTTTTCCGCAGACGTCACCTTGTATTTCCCGGGCGACATGAATTGATGTCCGAATATATAGGATGAGGATTTTATATTTCCCACCTTGAATTCAAGAATTTTTCCACCGAGGAGTCCCACAAGGGAAATAATGGGTCTTGCAAAACTGATGGAAAGATCACCCCATCGCATGCTTTTCGGGAATGGAATTGACAGGATTTCCTTTGGCAGAATGCTTTCAAGGATCAGGACAGCAGACTCGCATTTTTCTTCAATCACTGCGGTCAGATATCTTCCCCTAGACGTGTCCTGAATAATGATATCCCAGATGTCAACCCCTGCCTTGGCTGCAAATTTTTCTGCAGCAAGTGTAGGTTTTCCATTTTCATCAAACCCTGCTTTTTCCGGTGGCCCGGTAATGGTTGAAGTATTTGTAGACTGCATATCCCCTACTCCTTCAATCATCAATGCCAGGCGCCTGGGAGTTCCGAAAACCTGTGCCTCCCCGTGCTCTATCCTGTTTTTGTCCAAAGCTGTAAGGATATTCTCTTTAAAAGCATTTAGAGCAGGGAGGATATAACCGGCCGGAATTTCTTCGCTTCCGATTTCAATTAATAACGTATTCATCTTATCTTTTCCCTCCCTTTTTCAAAAGCGGATATCCCATGGTTTCTCTCTGGGCCACATAGGTAGCGGCGCATTCCCTTGCAATATCCCTGATGCGTTTAATATAACCGGTACGTTCCGTCACGCTGATGGCCCCTCTTGCATCCAGAAGGTTAAAGGTGTGGGAGCATTTCAGGCAGAATTCATAGGCAGGAATTACAAGTCCGTGTTGAATGATCCGATGAGCCTCTGCCTCGTATTTTTTAAAAAGGTCAAACAAAAGGTCTACATCCGCTATCTCAAAATTATAGGTGGACTGCTCCACTTCCTGCTGGTGGTAAACATCCCGGTACGTAATCTCATTATTCCACTTCAGATCATATACATTATCCACTCCCTGGAGATACATGCAGATCCGTTCAAGACCATAGGTCAGTTCAACGGAAACCGGTTTGACCTCCATGCTGCCGGTCATCTGGAAATACGTGAACTGGGTAACTTCCATACCATCCAGCCAGACTTCCCAGCCGAGTCCCGAAGCGCCAAGGGTAGGCGATTCCCAGTCATCTTCCACAAACCGGATATCATGCTCAAGGGGATCAACCCCGAGGACTCTCATGGAATCCAGATATAATTGCTGAACATCCGGGGGTGAAGGTTTCAGGATAACCTGGTACTGGTAATAATGCTGGAGCCTGTTGGGGTTTTCTCCATAACGTCCGTCAGTGGGTCGTCGTGAAGGCTGCACATAAGCAACCTTCCAGGGCTCCGGTCCGAGTGCCCGTAAAAGTGTTGTCGGATGAAAGGTTCCTGCCCCCACTTCCATATCATAGGATTGGATGAGGACACATCCCTTCTGTGCCCAATAATTGTTCAGATTTAAAATAACATCTTGGAAATTCATTTTACTCCGCTTCTTCAAGGGTTAATGATAATCAATGTATGATGATGCCTTTATTATCAATTTTTGTTTCAAGGATTCCTGCTCCTTCAACCGTGAGAAGAATATCCTGCCATTTTTGTTTCAAGATCACGATCGCATCTGTTTCACCCACGGCCCAGAGGCAGCCGCCCCCTCCTGCGCCGGTGAATCTTGCACCGCAATTGCAGCCGATAGCACTTTCAAACAATATTTTCCCGGTATTGTCAAGCACATCAGGGGTCATTTCAAGTCTTAATTTTGTTTCCCGGTTCATAAGATCAGCCGCCTGTCTGTAGTTTGTCTTTTTTATGTGTAATGAAAATTCTTTTGTCAAATCTGCAATTTTTTCAAACACAGCCCTTGTCTCACCCCGGAGAAACGAGTCAATCCATTGTTTGTTAATATCTTTTGAAATATGCGGAATGCCGCAATATGCCACAAGGATGTGGGAATTAAAAGCCTCAATATCGGCATCACACTCAAAGATTTTTTTTTGTCTGAACCCGGGCCCTGTCTTTCCCATCTTCCAGATCCATTGATTCACACCGCCAAAAGCTGCTGCAAGCTGGTCCTGCATACCACATGGAACGCCTGCAACACCGGCTTCAATATAATGGGCAAGCCAGGCCATATGAGAAGGATCAATTTTCTTACCAAGCAGGTGGCAGAAGGCTGAAACAATGGCCACAGCCGCAGCAGAAGAACCGCCAAGCGCACTCCTGGGGGGTGAAGCCGATTCAATGTGGATATGAACACCGCCTGCATCAAAATATTGTGCCACAGCAAACATGAGCCCCATGGGGTGATGAAAAGGAGCCTCGTCTTTTTTAAAAACCGCTGGTTCAAACCCTTTTGAAGAAACCTTGACATATCCTTTCTGCCAGGGTAAAAGCGTGACCCCTGTCCTGAGATCAAGGGCAATATTAAATGTAACCGGAGATTGTGCACTCATGGGAAGATAAATGGTGCTGATGTCCAGGGTACCTCCGAAATCCACCCTGCAGGGAACCGATGTCCGTATCTGTTTTCCTTCAAGTTTTTTATTCAAATTCATTTTTCCTGCCTCAAGCGTTTAAGAAATTGAAGGCTTTTAAATTCTCTTCCAATATGAAACGGGATAAAAGATTCCAGAAGACCCTCGCCTTCTTTTATGGCAAGTCCTGAAAATTTAATTCTGTCCACCCGGTTGACGTCATTTTTATTGATCCAGAAAAGCTGTTTCAAAGTTCCTTTGGAAACCGCCCTGCCATGTCTTGATTCCCTTTTGATACAGTTTTGGCAAATAATCCTGCCTTCTTTAAAATCAAACAGCACTTTGTTCTGTTCGATCATATCGAGAGGGGTTTTGCAGCACCCGCAGTATTCTATATTGGGCTCAAATCCGGACAATGCCATGAACCGGATCTGAAAAAGAAGATGGATCACTTCTCCTGATATGATACCGCTATTCAGCATGTCAAGGGAAAAGAAAAGGAGATCAAAAAGCTCAGGCTGGGGTTTTCCCTCTTCCAGCCAAAAATGGGTCAGCTCAACCCAGAAACCGGCATAGGCGGTTTTAAACACATCATATCGTATATTTCCAAACCCGTTTTCAAGGTCTGCCTGGGAAAGGATCATGAGCCCGTTGTTTTTCTTTTTTGGATAGGCGCAGTGGATCTGGTTGACTGAAAAAAGATCCAGCGCACCAGTAAATCGTTTCACACTCTTTTTTGCATTTTTTGCAATAACCGAGATCTTTCCCTTTGATCGCGTCAGAAAACTGATAATGAAATCATGATCCCCATATTCAATTTTCCTCAACAATATTGCATCTGTACTGAAATGCGACATAGCCGGTTCATTAAAGCCCAAGAAAAAAACCTGCAATCGAAAAATAACAAAAAGCGCTGACAATATCAATTGAGGTTGTAACAAAGGGCCCGGTTGCAACGGCAGGATCGATATTCATTCTGTGAAGCACAAGGGGAACGGTAGATCCCATTAATGCGGCGATGGACATGGATGTAAAAATTGCACATCCCACGGATAATGCCAAAGGTATGGAAAATAATTCGGAAGTATAGAGCATTTTTGCAATTATTCCGATGAAAATACCATAGATGATGCCAAGACTGAGGCCGACACAAAGCTCTTTGAAAATAACTTTGGAAAAATCCTGAAAACTGATCCGGCCGGTGGCAAGACCCCGGACGACAATGGTGGAACTCTGGGTGCCGATATTTCCCCCCATACCTGAGATAACGGGAATAAAAGCGGCAAGAATGGTCAATTTTGCAATATCAGCCTGAAAGCTTCCGATCACAAAAAAAGCAGCCACACCACCGAGAAAGCTGGCAAACAGCCAGGGCAGACGGATTCTCATGCCTCTGAGAATGGTCTGGGTTTCTATGTATTCCTCGCCCACCCCCGCCATTTTAAGCATGTCTTCCGTGGCTGCCTCATGAAGGATATCAATAACATCATCCACGGTCACAATCCCTACCATGCGGTTGTCATCATCCACAACCGGGACGGCCAGATAATCATACCTTGAAACCAGCCGGGCCACTTCTTCCCTGTCCGTATAAGGGGTAACAGAGACAAGATCTTTTGCCATGAAGTCTTTTAATGGTTTTTCAGGGTGGACCACCACGAGTTGCCGCAAAGAACTCACCCCCACAAGTTTTCCATAACTATCCACCACATAAATATAAAAAGGCATCTCCACATCTAAGTATTTACTCTGCAATGCGGCAATGACTTCTTTTGCCTTCAATTCTTCCTGAAGCGCTATAAAATCAGTCACCATAAGGCTTCCGGCAGTATTGTCACCATAACTCATGAGTTGTTCAACATTATCCGATTCTTCCTTTTTCATCTTTGAAAGGATTTTATCGGAAATCTCGTCATCCATGAGATTCAGAAGGCAGGCAGCATCATCGGAAGGCATATGGTCAAATATTTCAACAAGCTTTTCAAATTCAACACTTTTTACAAATTCAAGGAAAAGGCTTTCATCCAGTGTTGAAAAAAGAAGACCGATTTCCTCAGGGTCCCTTATCAATTTAAAGAGCTTCTCCCGGTTATCCTGGGACAATTCTTTAAACGCACTGGAAAGATCGGCCATATGCGTCTTTTTGATGATATTGGTCACCTGTTTGGTGGCCCCCCGGCGTAAAAGTCTTTTCAGGCTGGCGCTCAGGACTTTTATTTGATCATTGTGCATGATGCTTCCTGTTTAACAAACCAAAAAATTAATTAAAGCAGAATCTTGATATGTGCTTTTTTCTTTAAGGATTTAAGCCAGGTTTCAAATTTTTCTTTTACCTGCTCTTGATACAGACTTTCCTGAATTTCATCTTTTGCCTGCTCAAACGTTTTACCGTTACCCTGCTCAATATCAACGACATAAAAAATCTGAAACCCCTGGGCGGTCTGAATAACATCCGTATACTCACCCTTTTTCAGCAAGGCAATACTGTCCTTGATTCCTGTTGAAAAGCTTGATATGTCGAATACCCCTAGATCCCCGCCATCAGAGGCATTGGGTGCAATAGAATATTGTTTTGCAATTTTAGAAAAATCTTCCTTGTTGTCGAGTTTAAATTTCGCCTCATCGATCTTGGATTTGTCTTTCATGAGAATATTTTTCAAATGGTATTTTTGGCCGGTTGCATATTTTTCAGCATTGATTTCATATTGTTTTCTGGTTTCAGCTTCCGTTATGACCACTTTGGATTTTACAGCATAATGAATCAACCTTGATTGCAAAATCTGTTTTTTTATAGAGTCCCGGTATTCCTGAAATGTCAATCCTTCCTGTTCAAGGGCTTTTTCCAGGGCTTCCTGACTCAAGGATTTGATTCTTTTTACATTTTCAACAGCAGCAGTAATTTCTGTATCGGTAACTTCAATATTATATTTCCTGGCTTCCTGCCGGGTAAGGGATTGGTCAACCAGGGATTCCATGATTTTCTTATTCAGATCATCAATCAGTGCTTTTTTATTTTCATCGGAATTTTCAGAGATTTCAATACTTTTTCTATACCGTTCCGTTTCTTTATTAAATTGTGTCAATGTAATAATATCACCATCCACAACGGCCACAATCCGATCAATGGTTTCTGCCAGTAAATTCGGGCAAAGACTCCACCCCATCAGGATCAAAGAAACAAAAAACCATTTAGTTGTTTTTTTCATTTTCACTTTCCCCGTTTTTTTCAATATCAATTAATAAAGATCTTAGCTTCTCCTTATTGATCTCAATCAGATATTTTGATTCAAGTTTTTTAAGCCATTCCCCGTAAACATCTTCGGTCTTTTGCATGCGAAGCACTGAAACCAGTTCATTTTCATCGATAGTTTTTTTAGGTTCTTTATTTTTCTTTTTTAAATCTTGAGTCTCTTCATTATTATATTTATTATAGAATTCAACAAGTTCTTCAGAAGTGATTTCAATCTTGCTTCTGATCTCCTGATCAATAAGCTTATCTATAATCAGATTCGTCTTCAGTCTTTTTTTCCATAAAGGATAGGATATGGCATTTTCCAGAAGCATCTTGTCAAAACCGTCTTCAGGATAATCCTTTCTGAATTCATCTTCTGCTGCTTTCACCTCATCTTCCATTACATTTACGCCAAGATCAACGGCTGCACTGAGAAGAAGGGCTTCTTCGGAAAGCATATTGATGAGGCTGATCACCATTTCATTATATTCTTCCGGATTTTCAGTAATCTTATAGGGGTAGGCTGCTTTTTTCAGTTCCAGTTCATCAAGGAAATCCGATTCCGAAATACTGATCAAAGGACTTTTTATGATAAACACCACAGGCTTTTCTTTTTTGGGTTCACCACAACCCTGGCAACAGAGTAAGAGCCCTAAGAGAATCAACAAAAAGCTGTTTTTTTTAATCAGCACCATTATGTTTTGCCTCAAATTTTATTTAACCGATGAAAACCCCTATTTTTCAAAAGTCAGTTAGTTTAGCACCGGATAAGGCTTTGTGCAAGACAAATCAAACACCTGCAATATGATATAAAAGCTTGAAATCAATGGAAAACATGGCATGCTGTAAAATGGTCAGGGTTATCTTTCCGGTCATACAACACCGGCTCTTTTTCAAAACAGACATCCTTTACATAATTACAGCGGGTATTAAACCTGCACCCGATTGGCGGATGTTCTGCCGAAGGGATTTCTCCTTTAAGTAAAATACGGTTTTTCCGGAACCCGGGGTCAGGGATGGGAATGGATGATAAAAGCGCCATGGTATAGGGATGCCGGCTGTTTTCATAAATATCGCCTGCTTTTGCCATTTCAACTATTTTCCCGGAATACATAACGGCTATCCTGTCTGAGACGTGCCGGACAACGGACAAATCATGGGAAATCATAATATAGGTGAGCCCCATTTTCCTTTGAAGTTCAAGAAGAAGGTTCAGAATTTTGGATTGAACAGAAACATCAAGGGCAGAAACCGGTTCATCACAGACAATAATTTCCGGGTCAAGGCTGATGGCCCTTGCAATCCCGATCCGCTGCCGTTGTCCCCCTGAAAATTCATGGGGAAATTTTGAAAGTGCATCAGGCCAAAGCCCGACCTTTTCGATAAGCTGATGGATCTCGGCATCAAGCTCTCTTTTTGCTTTGCCATGGATAATATATTTTTCTTCAAGAATTTGTCTGATCGTCTGCCTCTGGTCCAGGGACTCAAAAGGATCCTGAAAAATCATCTGAAGAGTGGAGGCAAGTTCTTTTCTCGGCATGGCATGGGTTTTTGAGAATCTCTTTCCTTTGATGGTAATTTCTCCGTCAGTCGGCTCCATCAACCCCATTACACATTTTCCAAGGGTGGTTTTACCACACCCTGATTCTCCGACAATACCAAGCGTCTCACCTTTTTCAAGGGAAAAAGACACGCCGTCAAGGGCATGAATATGGCCTGTTTGCCTTAGAAATACACCTTGTGTCACAGGAAAATATTTTTTAAGCCGGTCTATTGCAATAATCGCCATTTTTACCCTTTTAACCTGAAAATTAACCGTCTTTATAGCATGTTCAGAAAAAATAATAAAAATATATCCGCCATTAAAATTGAAAATTCCTTTGATAGCGATTAATGTAAGCGGTGTATGTTCAAATTGCACTGAAAAGGATAAAAAAATGGAACCAAACAATGATGTCATTATCGTGGGTGGCGGAATCATCGGTCTTGCCTGTGCCCATTATCTCTTAAAAGAAAATGCTTCTGTACGGATTATTGAAAAAGATGTTATCGGTGCCGGTGCATCCCATGGTAACTGCGGACTGCTTCATTTTTCCGGAATACTCCCCCTGTGTGCACCGGGTGTGGTCGGTCATGAAATATACCGGACCCTTTGCGGCACCTCCCCGCTTTACATTAAACCCGGTCTGGATATTGCCCGTTTCTCATGGTTGATGAAATTTGCAACCCATTGCAGCAAAACCCATATGAGTCTTGCCACCCGGGCAAAGCATGATCTGTTAAGATATTCAAAGGATCTTTATGATCAATTTTTCAATGAAGTGTCAATCCCCTGTGACTATGAAAAAAAAGGACTCCTCCTTCTGTTCAGGGATAAACGCTCTTTTGAAAAATATGCTGCCACCAATGCAGTATTAAAACAATATGATTTCGGCGCCCGGCCCCTTGATGCAAAAGAAGCACGCCGTCTTGAACCATCCATTCACGAGGATGTGGCAGGTGTCTATTATAATGAACATGACGATCATTTAAGACCTGAGATGCTGATCCAGTCCTGGAAAAAACATCTGATCCGGCAAGGGCTTATTGTTGAAGAAAAATGCAGGGTAATGGATTTTGAATCAGAGCAGAACACCATCAGATCCGTCCAAACAGTAAAAGGCCGGTATAAGGCAGACAATTTCATCCTGGCAGCCGGCGCATTTACACCTGAACTCAATAAGCATCTGAAACTTTCCATTCCGGTACAGCCGGGAAAAGGCTACAGCATCACCATGGAAAAACCGGCCCGGTCCTGTGAAACCCCCTGCCTTCTCTATGAACGGAATATGGTAGTGACACCTTGGAAATCAGGTTACAGGCTGGGCGGAACCATGGAATTTTCAGGATTTGACGGGGCACTGAATAAAAAACGGTTGGCACGGTTGATCAATGGTGCGAAGGAATATCTAAACACATCCGTTGAGAGCCCTGTTCTTGAAGAATGGGCCGGATTCCGCCCCATGACCTACGATGACCTGCCCGTCATTGGCCGGTCTCCCGTTACAAAAAACCTTTATGTTGCCACCGGCCACGGTATGCTTGGACTGACCATGGCCACCGGTACAGGAAAGGCCATATGTGATATGATGACCAAGGGTAATTCCAAGATCGACATTGCACCCTTTTCGCTGGACAGATATTAGAATCCGGTAGTGAAAGACAAATTTCATGAAACAACACTGCTGAAAGAAAAGAAAAAAGGAGGGTGACTTCAGAACAGTAACCCTCCTTTAAAAAAGAATCTATTGAACAACTACATTGACTGCAGCAGGCCCTTTTTGTCCCTGTTCAATATCAAAAGTAACCTTATCGCCTTCATTAAGCGATCTGAAACCTGTTGATTGAATACCTGAATGGTGAACAAATACATCCGGTCCGTTTTCCTGCTCGATAAAACCGAACCCCTTTGAATCATTGAACCATTTTACGATCCCATTTGCCATTGTGACTTTCTCCTTACTTAAATTAATGTATGATAGTTTCAGACTTCAGGTCCAGCCACTTTCACAGATGGGTCTTGCCTTTAGAACGAAACTCAAAAGCCTTCCTACAGAAGGGTTTTGTAGATATTTATTGAGTTTGTTTTAAAAAAGCAAGACTTATTTTAAAAACTCGAAAATTTTTATAGCCCTTGTTTTCCTGCCATATGGCAGCTTACAACATGGTTTTTACCCATTCTTTGCTCTTTGGGCTCCGTGTTGCGGCAGACATCGGCCGCAAGCGGGCAACGATCCTGAAACCTGCACCCTCCGGGCATGCTCATAAGAGACGGAACGTTACCTGGAATAGTGGGGAGCATAATTTTCGGTTTTTTTGCAAGGGATGGAATCGATGCCAGGAGCCCTTTTGTATAAGGGTGGCACGGGTGCCGGAAAAGATCACGGACATCTGCTTTTTCAATAATTTTCCCGGCATACATGACCACAATATCATCGCAGTTTTCCGCAATCACTCCCAAATCATGGGTGATGAGAATGACCGACATTCCGGATTCCTGTTTTAATACCCGGATCAGATCCAGAATCTGGGCCTGAACAGTTACATCAAGGGCAGTAGTGGGCTCGTCTGCAATAAGAATGTCCGGCTTGCAGGAAAGGGACATGGCAATCATGACACGCTGCCTCATACCGCCTGAAAGCTGGTGGGGATATTTTTTCATGACTGTTTCAGGATCTGAAATTCCTACTTTTTCAAGCATTTTTACAGAGGCTGTTCCCCTCTCCTTATGGGACAACCCGGGAAAATGAAGCTCATGGATTTCAGTCATCTGTTTTCCGATGGAATGAACCGGGTTTAATGCCGTCATGGGTTCTTGGAAAATCATGGATATTTTTCTTCCCCTGATCCGGTGCATCTCATTTTTTGACAGGGTCAAAAGATCCTGTCCATGAAACACCACCCTGCCCCGGACAATCCTTGAAACCGGTTTTGGAAGGAGCCGGATAATACTAAGGGCGGTTATTGTTTTTCCGCATCCGGATTCTCCGGCAATCCCGAGAGTGCTTCCTTTTTTCAATTGAAACCCGACATCATCAACAGCCCGGACCCTGCAGGCTTCAATGTCGAATTCAACACAAAGGCCGTCAATTTCCAATATATTTTCTTTATTCATGATTCTCTATTCAACCTTGAATCTTTCATCCATGACAGTGATTGAAGGAAAAGAGTCTCCTTGTTTCATGGCTTTCAGGGTTTCTTCCTTTTTATCCCGATCAATCCAGAAAAGCCCGCCAATGGTGCTTGAGAAAGGATCAAAAAGATTATCCGACCGTCTTGTCCCATGAAAATCCGGCAATTCAACCCACCGCCAAAAACCGTGCCGGACATAGGGGACCATAAAACTTGGCACAAATGCACCGGTTTCATGGATAATCTGCTGTATTTTTTTTGAAAGCCTGATCCGCTCTTCTTCTTTCAGACTTGCCCGGTATTGATCAATGAGTTCATCCAGCTTCGGATCATCCGTATTGGTGATATTATTGGTCTGGGGTTTGTGGGCATTGTCCGAATGCCATCCCTGCCAGTAAGACGGCCGGATATTAGTGCTCCAACCCATGGAAGCGGCATCATGTTTTTTTTCCAGGATCTTTTTAAACATGGCTGTTGGATCAAGCTTATCCAGGACAAGATCAATCCCGGCCTTTAATGCTTCTTCCCTGAGCACGACAAGCCTTGACGTATGTTCGTCACTGCCGTAAGTGATCTGAACTGAAAACCTATCGTTTCCCTTCTGCCAGATCCCTTCATTCCCCCTTTTCCATCCGGCCCCGGTCATCAGGGCTTCCACTTTCCCGATATCATAGAGGCGCGGTTTTATCCCGTAATCCGTATAATCTCCATATCCTGAAAATGCCTGGGGCAGACGGAAATAATCATTTTGCAGTACCCTGGCAATAACTTTTTCAATGGCCATGGCATGGGCAAAGGCATAGCACACCCGTCTGTCCTTGAATATTTCCTTATCCTGATTGAGAAAAATTCCCTGGGCCGATCTTTCCATATCATTAAAAAACCGGATTTTATGGATATAGCCATTGTGAAAAAGAACCTGATCCGATTTCTGATGCCAGTATTTGGGAATGGTCAGGCTGAAAACATCTATAAGTCCCTTTTTAAAATATTCCCATTCCATATTCGGGTCCCGGATCACGTCAAAAACTACAAAATCAACATTAAACCGATTTTTCTGATATCTCTTATCCCTGGCCCACCAATCCTGTTTCCGTCTAAATTTTACAAATCTTCCTTTTTTAAATTCACTTATTTCATAAGGCCCGGTACTGGGAACAATCTTCCAGTTATAAGCCTGGACAAAGCCTTCATCAAGCTGTCCGAAATAGTGGGCAGGCAAGGGCCCCATCCCGAGTTTCAGATGAAGATCCGGCTCTGTCTTTGTGCTTCTCACCCCGATGGTATAATCATCATAGACAATAATGGTTTCAATTTCTTTTGTGTAATAATCATTATACCAGGGTGCAATAATATGTCCGGATCGCATGAACTCAAGTGCATAGACATAATCCCAGGCTGTCACAGGCTTTTTATCTGACCATTGTGCGTCCCTGTCCAGTTTGAAATACATGGTTTTTTTATCATCACCAAAAGCCCAGTGCGTGGCAAGCTCGGGCAGGATATGACCGGTATCCGGATGGATATTGATCAATGACAGTTGATTGTCCAGGATGGCACTCCTGAACGAACCGTTTGAATCCGGCCCGACAACCCTGAACGTCATGGGAAAACTGCTGATGGAAAGGTGAAGGGTTCCTCCCTTTTTTGCCTTTTCAGATGAAAAAACCGGATCACCTTCATTGGTCAGCCATTGGATGTTTTCAGGCAGAACCGCATAGTCCCTTTCCGATTTCTGCATAATGATATTGCCTGCACCAGAGCCTGTTGCCCGGGCCGGTTCTTCTCTGTCAGTATCTGCGCAACCAACCGGAAAAACTAAAAAAGCAACCCATACCCAAACCCATAACCGGTTGAATATCATCTGTGCTCCAGCATCTTAAATTTTATTTTCATCTTTTTCCCTTTTTAATACCCCGGCTGAAACCATAGCAAATTTGCAGGTTGATAATCAATGGTTCTGATAGATATCCCGCTATTGAACATTTTGTCCCGGAACGGGTATTAGCGCAAATGAGTTAGAAAATATGATTCTTATGGCAATATCCAGTAAAAATTATTTGTATTGCATTTTTTTAAAATTTGACTTACTCATTTAAGAACCATTTATAAAAATATAAATTGTTTCTGATATCTTAAAGATATTTCGTCACCCTATAATACGCCAGGCAAATAGCTGCGACAATAGCTGATTAGAACCAGATGCGATATCAGGAACGATGGCTGATTCGAACAGCAATCGGAATGATATTGGAAATATCTTGAGCAGAGGGGAATAGGCATATACACCCATGATTGAAACCTCTATGAAATCAGAATACAACAGGATATGGATAGTTCAGTTCATGGTATCCGGTATGCGTTTCGCACTGAAAGTCGAGGATACCCGAGAAGTTGTCCATATGGCTGAACTAATGGCTCCTCCCGGACTTCCCTCGTTCTTATCCGGTTTTATTGCGATTGAAGGACAGGCCGTTCCGGTCGTTTCCCTTTCCATTCTGATGGGGTCTTCTGCACAGCCAATTGGGATCTATACACCCCTTATCATCCTGAAGAGCAAAAAAACACCCATGGCATTTATTGCCGAAACGGTTTTGAATATTGAACCTGTTGATCAGGATCACCTGTATCCGTTGGATGATGAAACAATTTTTAACCAATGTGTTTCCTTGTCCGGGAAGAACAGCAGTGGCGATACTTTTTACCTGTTATCTTTGGATCGGATTCTGCTCGCCCGGGAGAAAAAAAAGATTTTAGAATTTCAGGCAATCCTGCAGAGCCGTTTGGATGATTTGACCATGAAAGAAACAACAGATGAATAATCACGCAGATCTCCGTGAAATAATGCAGTTTGTTTTTTCAGAAATCGGGCTGGTTTATTATCGGGATAAAGAGAATGAGCTTTGCCGCAAAATTGATAAGGCAGTCAAACGGTCAGGGGCAGCCGATTACCGGGAATACCTGATGATGATCCGGAATTACCGGCATGAAATATCAAAGGAGTTTGACAATCTTGTTTCAGAATTGACCATCGGAGAGACCCATTTCTTCCGGGACGAAAAACTCTTCATGGGGATAAAGGACACTGTATTGCCTGCAGTCATTGAAAAAAACAAAAACCGGAAAAGATTATGGATATGGAGCGCAGGATGTGCCACAGGAGAGGAAGCCTATTCCATTTCAATCCTTATAAACAGATATTTTTCCCATCGCCTGCAGGATTGGGATCTGCGTATTACCGGGACGGATATCAACCGGGATTTTCTGCACCAGGCCATTAACGGAGTTTATACTGAATGGTCTTTCCGGGGGACGCCTGGGGAAATTAAACAGAATTGTTTCTACCAGGATGAAAAGGCCTGGCATATTCATCCGGAACATCGGAAAAACGTTTTTTTCCAGTATCATAATCTGGTGAGCATGCCTGTTCCTTCAATTTTTCACAATCTATTTTCATTTGACATTATTTTCTGTCGCAATGTCATGATTTATTTTGATTCAAAAATCATCCAAAAACTTATCCATAAATTTCAGGAATCCCTTATGCCTGACGGTTGGCTGGTTGTCGGGCATGCGGATCACAATATCAGGTATTTCGAATCATTTAAAACCGTCATGCTGCCGGGGACTTCCTTTTATCAGAATAATACTGCCGGCGGAAACGAAATTGCCCTTAATAACGGGTCCAATGTCTTTAAAACACCATTTCCTGCAGGATTGGATACAGATACTGCATCTCCAGGTGATCCGAAGAACAGATCATCAACGTTTACACCGGGTAAAAGGGTTGCCCTGGAGGAAACCGGGAAATCAAAATTGCCCGGTGGCAGGCGAACTGAAATATTAGAGCAGAGACTTTCTGAAAAGAAACCGTCAGATTTGACGGCACTCTCTGCCCTGATAAACCGGGGCAGATGGGAAGAAGCGTCGCTGCTCTGTGAAGCCTTGCTCAAGGCAACACCTATGGATGCCACTCTTTATCTTTTGTCTGCGTTCATATTGGAACAGAAAGGCCTGGCAAATGATGCCCTTGCCTCATTGAGAAAGGCCCTTTATCTGGATAGGAAATTTGTTGTCGGCCATTACCATCTTGGCCTTCTGCATCAGAACCTTGGTGATCTGAAAAAGGCCGAAAAAAGTTTTGATAATGTTATCAATCTTCTTCAGAACTATGATGAAAATTATAATTTTGAACTGGCTGACGGGATTTCAGCCAGGGAATTAAAAGCCTTGAGCGAATTCCATCTGGAGGTTCTCAAGGGTGATGAACGGGGAGGGAACACCGCATGACCGGAGCACAGGATTTATGCCTTGACAACCTTCAGGACAAGATGGCTGCCATATTCCGGAAGCGGGCATCTGATCTTGCCGGAGACAGGGTCAGAGAATCGAAAAAAAACAGTGATGTCCCCGTGCTTGTGTTCTGGGTGGGAAATGAACGTTACGCTCTGGAACTTGAAGATCTGTCAGGGGTTTTTCCCTGTGACAATTGTACACCGCTTCCAAAATCAGATAAAGTGATCTCTGGTGTCATCAATATCCGGGGCGATCTTCACTGTGTTATGGAACTTTCCGTTTTGCTGGGGCTTGATCTGCCCCAGGGGGATGAAAAGAGCTATATTCTCCTTTTAAAACAGACCGGATTGGGTCTTAACGTTCATCGGTTGGATCAGATCCTGTATTTCCGGGGAAAAGATCAGGCCGGGTCTGCACAACAACACTTTGAAATTCCTATGGAATATGGAAAGGCCGTATTTCAGGAGACCATCATACTGCTGGATCTCCCAAAAATATTAACCCATCCGGTTTTAGTAAAAAAATAACACTAAGGAGAATTTCATGAAATTTACAATTGAGAAGAAATTATGGAGCATGACATTACTGATGCTTATCATCCTGACGATTCTCGGTGTAACTGCATATGAAAGGATTCAGATGATCAACGGTTCATTGGGCAATATTATCGACAACGAAATGATTCAGACTGAAGCGTCCAAAACAATGGAGATCCAGGTCGGCAGGGTCGGAATCGGGGTTCTCGGGTATTTGCTCGATGAAGAACCCGAACATGTTGAACGCATCACCCGTGGAATCAATGGTTTTACAGAGTCTTTAAAACAATACCATGACCTGTGCACCACGGATAAGGGACGGGAATTGGGGGGGAAAATCAAACAGGAATTCGACAGGATCATATCCCTGTCGGCCAGTCTGGTGGAAGAAAAAAAGCGGCAATCAGGACTCTTGAAACTGTTGTATGACGACTATAAAAAAATGGATAAAATCCTGAATAACGACATCCATGCCGTCATCAAACTCCAGGACCCGCTGTATGCAAAAAAAATAAAAGCATCCACGGAAATGGAAATCATGACTAATAAAATCATAAAGGAAATGAACGGTTTTTTAATCTTCCATGGAGATTCCTATGTAGACGGTATCAATCAGGGCAAGGAGATTTTCATCAGTTCTCTGAAAATCTATCAGGCACTTGATCTGTCTCCCGGCGAAATGCAACGGTCCCGGGATATGGAAGGGCTGTTTGATGCCAATATCCAGAGAATGGAGACCATTATTGAAATTGAAAAAAAAGAGAGGGCTGATCTGTCTGCAACCATTCTGTTGCGGCGTTCCATCCAATCCATTCTTGTGGATGAGGTACAGGCGCTGACCGCCAGGGATCTTGATACAGCAAAAAACAACAGCCGCAACGACGTAAAAACAACCCTCATGACGGTTATCAGCCTCACGCTCATGGGCTTTATTCTCGGTGCTATTGGGAGCTATTTTATCAGCCGGTCCATCAGCATTCCATTGGAAAGGCTTTCGAAATGGGCAGACAGAGTCGCTGCCCGTGACTTTTCCATTCAGGAGATCAAAACATCCAATGATGAAATCGGTCATTTAAACTCATGCTTTAAGCAGATGACCGCCGATTTGCAACAATTCAGCGATCAGACCATGAATGCGGTCCGGAATATCAATTCTACATCGGCAGAGATCCTGGCAGCCATCCAGCAGCAGTCGACCAGCATAAAAGAGCAGGCTTCGGCCATCCAGGAAACCAGTTCCACCATGGAAGAAATCAGGGAGACGGGGGCTCAGGTGTCGGAAAGGGCCAAAAGAGTGGCCCAGGCCGCAGAAGCTACCAGTTCGACCAGCGATATGGGAATCAGGGCAGTGGAAGATACCCACGCCATCATGGAATCAATCCGGGTGCAGGTGGAGCAGGTGGCGCAAAACATTGTCACCCTTAGCGAGAAAACCCTGGCAATCGGGGATATTATTTCAACGGTCAATGACATTGCAGAGCGATCCAATCTCTTGGCTCTGAATGCAGCCATTGAGGCAGTCGGTGCCGGTAAACCTGGGGAACGGTTTTCAGTGGTGGCCAATGAAATGAAACGTCTTGCCGATCAGGCCAAAGAGTCTACCATTGAGGTGCGCAGTATACTGAACGAAATACAAAACGGCATCAACACGTCGGTCATGTCAACCGAAGAGGCGGTCAAACGGGTAGAAACCGGCCGGTTAAAATCCGAGGTGGCCGCTGAAACCATTAAACAGTTGACTGATACCACAACACAAAGCATTGTTGCCTTTCAACAGATCGTTGCCGGGACCGGTCAACAACAGATTGGCCTGGACCAGGTGAGCCTGGCCTTGAAAGATATCGACCAGGGTACTGAACAGACAGCATCAGGGATCGGCCAGATCGAGACGGCAGTTGCCAACCTGAATGAACTCAGCGGTATACTCAAAACCATTGTCGAAGGCGATTAAAGAATGAATGATATACACAAAAAAGTATTTGCCGCCTTCCGGAATGAGCATAAAAACCTTCTTACCTTAATCCGCAGGCTTCTGGCAGCCCGGAAACCAGGTGAAGCCCATTCAAGAACGGAAATGGAGGACCTCAAGCGGTGTGCTCACACCCTGAAAGGAGCTGCCCGCGCTGTAGGATTAGATTTCGTACAGAATGCCGGCTTGCACCTTGAAACGCTTTTTAGCAAAATCGACAGTGGTACGGTGGTCATGGATGAGGGGATTTCCCATACCATTCAGACAGTGCTTGACGGTATAGAAACCTATGTCGCGGATATTTCAGGCGATCCCTTAACCCCATCCCCCGGACATCTGATTCATGTCCTGGAGGATTGCCTCAGAGGAGATACCGAAGGGCAAAAAACATCTATTGTTCCGGCACTCTCTGCTGAAAACAATATCAAAAAAAAAGTTTTTGCCGCATTTCAAAGTGAATACCGAACGTATCTGGAAACCATTCGCCGCATTGTTGACACTCTGACAACTGTAGGATCACCATCTCCGGAGGACATCAACACGGCATTACGTTCAGCCCATACACTGAAAGGGGCAGCCCGCTCAGTAGATCTCCCTGTAATCCGGCAAATCGCCAATGGTATTGAAACCCTTTTTGCCGATATCCGGGATGGTAAAAAATCTGCCGGACCTGATGCGATACAAATGATAATTACGGAATTAGACAGGATTGAAGACCATATGATTTCACTTAACCGGCCCGGAGGACCGGATATTCAACGCCCTGCAATCAAAACCTTCCGAACGGAGGAAGAAAACGAGGCTGTCTTGCGACCGGTTGCAGAGTTTGAAAAAAGCGAGGGTCATGAAGTGAATTACCCGAAAGACAGGATTGAAACCATCCGTGTGAGCACCGACAGCATGAACAAACTCCAGCAGACTGCAGACCAGATCATGACTGAAGGGTTACGTCAGCAACTGGTGGCAAGCAGGATCAAAAGCTTGAAAAGCACGGTTTCCGGGATGGCAAAAACAAACGGATACCATTGTGCGACGCTATACCGGACACTTGGTCAAATGAAACATCCAACCCTGGATGAAACTGTTTTTCAATATTTTCAGGATCAAAAGCAGCTCCTGCCAAGGCTGGTTGCTGAAATCAGGGAAATAAGCAACCAACATACCCTTGCCTGCCGGGTGAATGCCGATCTGAACCGGCAAATTCAGTCAGACATCCTGAAAGCCCGGATGGTTCCTGCGGAAGATGTTTTTCAATTCTTCAGAAAAATGATGAGGGATCTGGCTGCTGATGAAGGCAAACAGGTTGATTTCAAGGTCAGGGGGCTTGATGTGCAGGCAGACCGGCTTGTTTTGCAGCGATTGAAAGATCCTTTGATGCACATGCTCAGAAACGCCATCAGCCACGGGATTGAAACGCCGGAAAAAAGAAAAGCCGTGGGGAAAGATCCCACAGGCGTTATTCATTTTTCCATTGAAGTTGAAAGCAATCAGTTGCGAATAACGGTTGAGGATGATGGAGACGGTCTGGATGTTACGGCAATTTTTGATCTGGCATATAAAAAAGGGTATGTCTCCAAAGATGAAGTCAATACCATCAACCGGCAGGAACTGTTCCGGTATATTTACCAGCCAGGCTTTACGACGGCAAAAATGATCACCGATCTACGGGGAAGAGGTATCGGCATGACGGTTGTTCAGGAGGCCGTGAATCGTCTCAGGGGAGAAATCCATGTTAAAACTGAGGAAAAAAAAGGAACACGGTTCGATCTATTTGTGCCCCTGACCATATCCACCCACCGGATTCTCCATGTTCAGGCAGGCGGACAGGCCTTTGGTATCCCGGTGCAAAATATTGACCGCCTGATCCAAATCCTTTGGAAGGATATCTATACGGTTGAAGGGAATCTTGTTATAAATCATAACGGTTGCACAATACCGTTTGGAGCCCTGTCCGACCTTCTGGGCATCAGCAGTAAACCTGCCCCGGAGGAAAACAATCCGGTATTTATCGTTCTGCTGCATTCAGGCCAAAAAATAATGGCCCTGTCCGTGGATAATGTCTTATCCGAAGCAGAAACCCTGATCAAGGATCTACCGGCTCCTGCCGACAATATACCCTTTTTCGCAGGAGGCTTTGTCAACCCTGATGGTTCCGTTTCCCTTATATTGAATTCTGCTGTGCTGATAGAGACCCTGGATCGGTTGAAGGAGGGAGAAACCCCCTTGCTAACCAGGGAAACCGTGCCGGATCAAAATGACAAAGCAACCATTCTCATTGTTGATGATTCCGTGACAACCCGCACTTTGGAAAAAACCATCCTGGAATCCCAGGGATATAAGGTTCATTTGGCTGTCGACGGTATGGATGCCCTGGATCTATTGAAGACCCTGAAAATTGATCTGGTTGTTACCGATCTTCAGATGCCAAGGATGGATGGATTCGAATTAATAGAAGAGATGAAAAAATCAGAACAGCTAAAAGAGATGCCCGTGATCATTGTCACTTCCATGACCAAACAGGAAGACAGGGACCGGGGATTGAACCTGGGAGTGGATGCCTATATTGTAAAACAGAAATTTGATCAAAAAAACCTATTGGAAGCTATAGGTCAGATGCTATGAAAAAAATACGGGTAATGATTGTTGAAGATTCGCCGACCGTCAGGGAACTGCTCATCCATATCATCAATCAAGATCCTCGGCTTGAAGTGGCCGCCGGCGTGGACAGCGGTGAAAAGGCACTCCGGATCATCGGCCGCATTCAGCCCGATGTTATTTCCATGGATATACGGTTGCCCGGGATGACAGGCTTTGAAGCCACCCGGAAAATAATGCAGATAAGGCCGACTCCCATTGTTGTCATCTCCGCCAGCGTGGAAAAAGAAGATTTGCAGATATCCATGAACGCCCTCAGGGCCGGCGCACTTTCGGTTGTTGAAAAACCCGTGAATTTCAACCAGGCCTCCTATTATGAGCTGGCCCATAAAATTTGTACCCAGCTGGTTATCATGAGCAAGGTCAAGGTCATTTCCCAACGGCTGAAAACAAAACCCATTTATCTTTCAGGCCACCCCATGGCTGATAGACCGATTCCTTTAAGGGACAACATGACCGGGAAGAGGAATTCATATAAATGGCTTGGACTTGTGGCATCAACAGGAGGCCCGAAAGCACTGAGCGAAATATTGGGAAGCCTGCCCCGCAATTTTCCGTTACCCATATTCGTGGTCCAGCACATAACGGCAAGTTTCCATGACGGATTCATCGATTGGCTCAATTCAATCACCCCTCTGTCTGTGATGAAGGCCGACACCCGTATGATTCCTGTCCCCGGAAGCATTTATCTGCCACCGGTGGATCATCATTTAATTGTTCAAAATGGCCATGTTTTACCGGCAAACAGTCCATTGGTCTGCCGGCAGCGACCCTCGGGAACGGTTCTTTTTCAATCCATGGCTGAACACTCGGGACGGAACGTTATTGGTGTCGTGCTGACAGGCATGGGAGAGGATGGCTCAGAAGGATTAAAGGCCATCAAGGATGCCGGCGGCTATACCATTGCAGAAAATGAATCCACATCGGTTGTCTATGGGATGCCGGCGGCAGCCGTAGCAATCGATGGGGTATGCGAAAGCCTGCCCCTTGATGAAATTGCTCCCAGGATTCTGGAGCTGACTGCAAAACCCCATAGTGAGGCAATGGCGTATGCAAACCGATAACCATCGCATCCTGATTGTTGAGGATTCTGAAACACAGGCTGTTTTCCTTGCTTCAATTCTGGAAAATAAGGGGTGGCAGACACACTGGTGCAGCACTGCGGAAAAAGCACTAGAGTCTATCTCCGGAGAACGCTATAGCCTGATCATTGTGGATTATCACCTCCCGGGAATGAATGGTGACCAATTCTGCCGTACCGTAAAGATGGGTATCAATACCCGAAGCATACCCGTATTGATGTTTACCATAGAAGGCGGTCCGGAAAGCCAGAATGCTGCATTGGAAAGCGGAGCGGACTTTTTTGCGTCAAAGGAAACAGACAATGATCTCCTGGTTGCTAAAATTTCCTCAATCCTGACCCAATCAAGAAATGTTGAATTGATGGAAAACAATCTTGCCCTGTTTCATCGCAGCCGTATCCTGGCGGTAGACGACAGCCCCACATTTCTAGCGTTTCTTGAGGAATCCTTCAAAGTAGACGGGATCATCCTGGATACGGCTGAGAACGGGGAAAAAGCATTAAAAATGATAGCAGCAAAAGATTACGACTGTATTCTTTTAGATCTTGTCATGCCCGGGATGGACGGTATTGACGTGTGCCGGAAAATAGCCGGAAAAACAAACCTGGAGAACCAGCTTCTGTTTATCATGATGCTGACTGCCCATGAAGACAAAAAAGAAATGATGCGTTCTCTGGAAGCCGGGGCTGACGATTTTGTCGGAAAATCAAATGATATTTCCATTATAAAATCCCGGCTGTCCGCCCTCTTGAGAAGACGGTATATCCAGTTGGACAATCAGCGGATCTGGCGGAAACTTAAAGAAAACGAACTCAAGGCCGAACGTGCCAGGATCGAAAAAGAGGCTGCTGAAGAAAAGGCAAAAATTGCACAGCGGCTGAATGACAGTGAGGAACGGTTTGAAAAAATTTTTGAAAACAACAGCGATGGGGTTGTCATATTGGACCAGGCCGGGAAATTACTGATGATGAATGCCTCAGCAGAACGGTATCTGGGAAAGAAAAGGATCAATCTTGTGGGCAAACCGTTCCCCTATGGCATTGACAGCAACAAGGCATCCAGCATTGAAATTGGAAATCCTGACGAAACATACAAAATAGTGGAAATCCATCCGGTGGAAATTCCCTGGGGTGAATCCCATGCGTATCTTTTGTCCATGCATAATGTTACAGAACGTGAGCTGCAACTGAAAAAAGCAATGGATGAATTGACTGCTTCGCAATATCAGTTGATCGAAGCTGAAAAACTGGGCGCACTGGGGGTATTCACCGCAGGAATCGCCCATGAACTCAATAACCCTATGATGGGCATGCTCAATTACACCCAGTACAGCCTCAAACATGTCCCTGAAAGCAATAAGGCATTTGGCGTGCTCCAGGATATGGAGAGAGAAACCAAACGCTGTATTGGAATTGTCAGAAATCTTTTGACATTCTCCCGCATGGATAAAACAGACGGGGAAGGTTTTGAAATGGTCAATTGTTCAACACTGATTGACCGGGTTCTCAATCTTCTCATGTACCGTATAGAAAAAGAAAACGTGACCGTGGTCAGATCGGACAACGACAGGATACCGGAAATCGAGGCCCGGCCGGGCAATCTCCAGCAGGTCTTTCTTAACCTTATCGGGAATGCCCTTGATGCCCTTTCGGAAGTGAAAGATAAAAAGATAGGCATTCATACCACCTGTTCTGATGAAAGCGTCCGGATTGAGATTGCCGATAATGGATCCGGGATTAAAAAAGAATTATCAACATCCATTTTCAACCCGTTTTTTTCCACAAAGCCGGTGGGTAAGGGCACAGGGCTCGGACTTTCGGTAAGCCGGAATATTATTCAGGCACATCAAGGTAAAATTGCTTTTCAAAGCACACCCGGGACAGGAACAACATTTCAAGTGGAACTGCCCCGAAAGATAAACCGCATAAAAGGAAACGCTCCTTTTAACGTAACGTTTCAGGATAAACTGTAAAAGGAAAGGAGTGAAAAATGGAAAAACATATTCTTGTAATAGATGATGAACCGGCAGTCAGAAATTCTTTTGTTCTGGCATTGGAAGATACTGAGTTTTTAGTGACAACCGCTTCATCAGGGACAGAAGGTCTTGGAAAATTTAATAAAAGCAATTACCATCTCATTTTCCTTGACTTGAAAATGCCGGGAATGAGCGGTATTGAGACCCTGCGTGAAATCCGGAAAAAAGATAAAGACGTTCCGGTCTACATCATCACTGCCTTTGCAGAAGAATTCTTTGGCGGGTTAAAGGGGCTTTCCCATGAAAATATCAATTTTGAACTCATGCAAAAACCCATAGGAATGGAAGCAATTAATGAGTTAACCCATGCATTATTGGGATGAAATCGTTTGACATTTTAACAGTAAGTAAAAAACATCCTTACTGGAGGAAATCATTGTGTATTTACTTAAAGTTTATATATCAAATTTAACCCCGAAAACACTTGAAAAAATAGGTCTCTTTAAGGAAATGCTTACTGCTGAACTGGGATCAGGGTATCATCTGGAGCTGGTTGAGTTGCTTAAGAATCCTATGTCTGCACTTAATGATGATATTCTTGTGACACCAACGGTAATCAGGTGTTCACCAAAACCGACAAAAAAGATCGTCGGTAATTTCCTTGATAAAGAACAGGTGATGTTTGCACTGGGATTGATCAATCCATGATGGCCCCTGATACTGTCAATATTCGAATACTTGTGGTTGATGATGAAAAGCCCGTATTAAACCTGTATAAAGATATTATTGAGAAAAGCAGAACAAATGAGTGTTACGACCTGAAGCTGTGCGGGACAAGTCATGAGGCAATTGAAACAGTAAAAGAGTCCATGGAAAAGAATATACCCTTCAGCCTGGTCTTTATGGATATCAATCTATCTTCCGACAAAGACGGACTCTTGACTGCAACAGAAATTCGAAAACTTGACCCGGATACTCACATTGTTTTTGTGACCGGCCAACTCAATTTTGATATCATGGAACGATCAAAACAGATTCCTCCGCCGGACCGGATTTATTTCCTCCAGAAACCTTTTGAAGCGGTTGAAATAGTGCAATTTGTCAACTCTCTCGGTGCCAGGTGGTACAGGGATAGAGAGTATCTGAAAATCAAGGACGACCTTACAACAGGCATCCGTCAGAGAACGGACCAGCTTCAAAAGACAAACAGGGCGCTTGAAAAGGAAATACAAAAACGGCAACATACTGAGGAGGCATTGAGGAAAAAAGAAGAACACTACAGGAATATCATCGAAAAAAACGCGGATGCAATGATCGTTCTGGATGATCAGGGGATTGTGCAGTATATGAATTCTGCTGCTGAACGATTGTTTGATCGCAGGCCGGAACAATTTGTCGGCAAGATATTCGGGTTCTCAATCATCTCGGATGAACCGACAGAAATAGAAATTTTAAGAAAAAACGGTTCCGTGATCACCGGCGAGATGAGGATGGTGGAATTGGAATGGAATGGTAAAAAGTCTTATATCAACTCCATCCGGGATATCACCCAGCGCAAGGAAATGGAAATTCAATTAAAGGAAAGCCTGACCAAATATGAAAAAACGATCCGCGGCACCATCCAGGCAATGTCTGCAATTGTTGAAAAAAGGGACCCCTATACTTCAGGCCATCAGGCACACGTGGAAAAAATTGCGGTCAGGATTGCAGAGAAAATGCAATTGTCTGAAAAATTCATTGAGGGCTTATCCATGTCCGCGATGATCCATGACATAGGAAAAATTGCAATCCCGGCTGAAATTTTGAGCAATCCCAAGCGATTAACCAACGTGGAATTCCAACTGATACAAACACACTCCCAGATCGGGTATGAAATTTTAAAGAATATCGAAGCACCATGGCCTATTGCCCGGATTATCTTTCAGCACCACGAAAGGGTGGACGGAACCGGCTACCCTTCCGGGATCAAAAAAGAGGACATTCTTTTTGAGGCAAGAATTATCAGTGTGGCTGATTCACTGGATGCCATGGCATCCCACAGGCCGTACCGGCCAAGTCTGGGCAGGGAATATGCCATAAAAGAAGTGGTGAAAAACAAAGGTGTTTTTTATGATTCCGATGTTGTGGATGCCGGTATCCGCCTATTTGAAGAAGGCTGCCTGTTTGATCAGGAGGAAACCTGTTCATGACAGATGGGCAGCCATCGTTCGGCTCTGTGTGGGAGTACCTCCCCGGTCATGCCCTGAACAAAAATTTTATATAAGGATACAATGAGTCCTGAAACAATCAAAATTCTGATTATCGAAGATAATGAAACAGATGTAATGATGATCCGTCATCTTTTGTCCATGATCGAAACGGCTGACTATGATCTGGTGCATGCCCATAATCTTGCTGAAGGGGTCTGGCACCTCAAAAAAAAAGATATGAACCTCGTCCTGATAAGCCTGCATCTTCCTGACTGTCAAGGGTTTGATGCCTTTCAAAGGATTTTAGAACACAATGACACGCTGCCCATTCTGGCACTGAGCAGCAGGACGGATGAAAACATGGCATTCCGATCACTGCAGCATGGTGCCCAGGATTATTTAATCAAAGAACACCTGACTGCTTCCGATCTTTCACGGGCCCTCCGGTACGCCATTGACCGGGTAAGCAGCACCACGGCCACCAAGGACAGCGAAAAAAAATTTTACAATCTGGTTGCCAAGAATAATGATGCCATCCTTGTCGTCAACCTGGAAGGAATCATCCTTTATGCCAATCCGGCTGCCGAAGCCGTGTTCCGAACCGGCAACAAGGAGCTTTTCGGAAAACGGATCGGGAGTCCGATTACACTGGACAGCTCATTTGAGGTGGATATCAACAGGAAAGATAATGAGCCGGGAATAGCAGAACTTCGCGCCATTCAGGTTAACTGGGAAGGGAATGACTGTTATCTCCTGCTGTTTAAGGATATCACGGATCGCAAACATGCAGAGAAAAAATTACAGGAAAGCGAAGCATTGTACAAAGCACTTTTCGAAAAATCTCCCTTTGCATTGTTGCTCCAGGATTTTTCCGGAGCTGTCGATTATCTTGAAACGATAAAGAAGGGACGAAAATCCGAAGAATTAAAAGACTATCTTGCATCGGACAAAGATGAAGCTGAACGTCTTGTTGCTGCTGTTAAAACGGTTCAGGCAAATAAGGCTGCTCTTGATCTTTACCAGGTTGATTCTGCTGAAAAATTATGCCTGGACTTTCATGCTGTTATGAACAGAGATGATATCCGGCACCTGGTTGATCAGGTGATTGACTTTAACGACGGCCAAGATTGGTATGAAGGCAAAATCCAGACCCATGATTTTAAAGGAGCCGGTTTAAATGTAATCGTCCGGAAAACAGTGCTTGACCGTGAGAACAAAGGGCTTTCGACAGTCCTTGTTTCAATCGCGGATGTAACGGATATTCATCGATACCACAAAGAAAGAGCGGAAATGGAAAAACGGCTTCTGCAAGCCCAGAAAATGGAAGCCATAGGAACCCTGGCCGGCGGCATTGCCCATGATTTTAACAATATTCTATCCGGCATTCTCGGTTTTACCGAATTGGCCATCAATGAAGCTGAAAAGGGTACAACCCTTGAAGACGATTTGCAGGAAATCTATGCCGGCGGTAAACGTGCAAAAGAGCTTGTCAAACAGATTCTTGGGTTTTCCCGGCAGTCAGATGAGAAAATCAGGCCGGTCAGACCTGATTTAATTGTAAAAGAAGTCCTTAAATTCATCCGTTCCTCCATTCCGGCCACCATAAAAATTGAATCCGATATCCGGACCGATTCCCTGATTGCAGGCAGTCCCATACAGGTTCATCAAATTTTCATGAATTTGTGTACCAATGCCGCCCATGCCATGGAAGACAATGGCGGTGTCCTTAAAATAACCCTTAGCAATGTTGAAATGAATGACCTTGATATGGCAAAGAGGCCTCACCTGAAACAAGGACATTTCATCGAAATTAAGGTTTCGGATACCGGGACCGGGATTGCACCGGAAATTATTGATTTGATTTTCGAGCCTTATTTTTCCACAAAAAAGCCAGGGGAAGGAACAGGGATGGGGCTTGCTCTTGTAAAAGGGGTTGTGGAAAGCTATGGCGGCAATATCCTGGTTGCGAGTGAACCGGGAAAGGGAAGTGTTTTTACAATTCACCTGCCGGTCCTATCAGAATCCGGTGTGCAGCAATCCTATGAAACAGAGGATTCGCCAACAGGTACTGAACGGATTTTATATGTTGATGATGAGCCTTCGATTGTCAAAATCGCTGGTAGAATCCTCAACGGGCTCGGGTATTCGGTAACGACAAGGACAAGCAGCATTGAGGCATTGGATCTGTTTAAATCAAATCCGGCCGGTTTTGATTTGATCGTCTCCGACATGACCATGCCCAAGATGACCGGGGATCAATTTGCCCGGGAATTGATTGCAGTCAGACCGGATATTCCCGTCATCATATGCACCGGATTCAGTGAAAAAATGGACAAATCAAGAGCTGAAACAATCGGCATTAAAGGGTTTTTAATGAAACCGGTTGTTAAATCCGAGATGGCACAGATGATCAGAAAGGTTCTGGATCAGGTTAAAAACAAAAATTAAAAATTATCCTGTACTTTCATTTCTTGATCTTCACATATCAAAATATCAATTGTAAACATGAAAATTTTATCATATAGCATGACCTGAACTTACCCTGACGGTTGATTTGATAAAGACCCGGGTAGATTTCAATAGGGGAAGATAATTTGACATGGATATTGCATCTTTTATCGGTATTATTTCAGGACTTTCATTAATCTTCAGCGCAATTTATATCGGCGGCGACATTCATAATTTTTTCAATGTCCCGGGTCTGATGATTGTTTTCGGCGGAACCCTTGCCACCACCCTGATCACGTTTCAGTTCAGGGATGTGGCTGCTGCATTTAAAGCTGCATATTTTGTTTTTTCCAAAGACAAGGAAGACCCCAATGATGCTGTAGCCGTTATGATCAAGCTCAGCCAGATCAGCAGACGTCAGGGACTTCTTGAACTCGGCAAGATCAAAACGGATTCCCTTTTCTTAAAAAAAGCCTGCGGCCTTTTATCAGACGGTTCTTCAGAGGAAGTGATCCGGGCAGCCCTGACAACCGAGATCGAATCGCTCCAGATGAGGCATTTCATTGTCCAGGATGTATTCAGGAAAATGGGTATTTATGCCCCTGCCTTCGGAATGCTGGGAACGGTTATCGGGCTTGTGCAGATGCTGAGCCGGCTCCAGGACCCTTCCAGTATAGGGCCGGCCATGGCCGTAGCCTTGCTGACCACTTTTTACGGTTCCTTGTTATCCACCCTGTTTTTTCTTCCCATTGCAGGAAAGCTTCGCTCAAGAACTGTCATTGAAATCATCAACCTTGAAATCCAGCGGGAAGGCGCCATTTCCATCATCAATAACAATAACCCGGTGATTATCTATGAAAAGCTTTCCAGTTTCATCTCTTCAAGGCTTCGCAAGCCCATGAACAAAATGAGCCTGAAAGACGAAAAATGAGAGACAATACCTGTAACAATACATTTATCACCTATGATGATGAGGCCACCTGGCTTGTCACCTATGCAGATTTAATGACCCTGCTCCTTGTTTTCTTTGTGCTTCTCTATACCCTTACCTTGTTTGAAAAAAACAAATATAAAAAAGCTGTTGATGCAGTTAGAATCAAGGTGGAAAATAATGAAAACCTCGTCGGGCTCATGGATCTTCTCAAAATCCCGGAATTGATGGATACTCAGATTACCATAGAAGATGTCACCGGTCTTAAGCCCCGTGAAAAATCCTTATATGAAAACCTGGCCCGGTTTGTCCGTTCAAGCACTGAAAAAGAATATCTGTCAACCCGGATGCTGGACGGCAAGATCATTATCGGCGTCAATGGGAAAGCCCTGTTCGACTCTGGTTCGGCTTCACTGAAACCTTCAGCCGCCCCCATATTTGATGATTTGATTGATATCCTTTATGATTATCCGGATTATACAATCAATATCAAGGGACATACTGACAATATCCCTATTTCCACTGAAATCTTCCCTTCCAACTGGGAATTGTCCGCCATCCGGGCTACAACCGTATTAAAGTATATGATTTCCAGGGGCATCGGCCCTGACCGGCTTACTGCCACAGGATACGGAGAAGTCATGCCGCTTTTACCCAATACATCGGAAGAAAACAGGACACAAAACAGGAGGGTGGAATTTGTTCTGGAAAAAAAAGAAACCCGAAACTAAAATCATCCGGCACGAAACAGAGGAACTTCGGCAAACTTACCGATATCATTTTAAAGAGGGGCAAGGATTTTCCATCCTGTTTAAAGGGAAAACGGTTAAGGTGCTGGATATCAGCGCAGGAGGCATGTCGTTTAAAAACCAGGGGTTTAAACCCTATGACGTCGATGCCATCCGGTTCACGCTTGACGTACCGAATTATAAAGGAAACACTTCGTTTTCTGCTGAATTGAGAATCCTGAGCATTGATGAAGACCACCATTGTCATTGCCTTTTTGAACAATGTTCCCTTGAACAATATGAACTCATCCATAAATATGTTCTAGAGATGCAGAAAAATGATCTTGCACATTGACATGGATGCTTTTTTTGCCTCTGTCGAACAAAGAGACAACCCGGCCCTTAAACACAAGCCGGTGATTGTGGCTGGAAATTCAGAAAGAAGCGTGGTTTCAACTGCAAGCTATGAAGCCAGAAAATTCGGTATACGTTCCGCCATGCCGGTATTCCAGGCAAAGCTGAAATGCGAAGGCCTTATTATCGTCCCCGGAAACATGAAAAAATACAAGAGCGATTCCAAAAAAATCATGGACATCCTGTCTCAATTTTCTCCCCTGGTGGAACCGGTTTCAATTGATGAGGCCTATGTTGATATTACCGGGTGTGAAAGGCTTTTCGGATCTTCCCAGGATATGGCCCGTACCATCAAAAAAAAAATTGAGGCTGAACTTTCCCTGACAAGTTCCATCGGCATTGCACCCATTAAATTCTTATCTAAAATCGCCTCAGGCCTGAACAAACCCGATGGGTTGACAATTATCACAAAACCCGAAATCTCAGCTTTTCTGGCTGCTCTGCCTATTCAAAAAGTGCCTGGTGTGGGAAGTTCGGCCATGAGACACATGGACATAATGAAGATCCGATATCTTGGGGATATAAAAAAATATTCCCCCCGGATTCTCACCCTGAAATTCGGGAAAATGGGTCCCCGTCTTTTAGAGCTTGCCAACGGTATTGATCCGTCAAAGGTCGAGACCGATCATGAAAGAAAATCCATATCCAGTGAAACAACCCTTCCAAATGATATTTCTGATTTTGAAGCCATTAAAAGCATCCTGCTTGACAGGTCTCAAACCGTGGGAAGGGATTTGAGAAAAAAAAGCCTTTTGTGTGAAACTATTTTTATTAAATTAAAATTCTCTGATTTCTCCCAGATCACCAGGAGTAAGACACTGAATACACCGGTTTGCTCCTCTGCTGCAATTTTTAATGAGGCTTTGGCCCTGTACCGGAAAATCGAATTAAAAAAGAAAATCAGGCTAGTGGGGATAGGGGTAACCTCTCTTAAAGGCAAAGATATGCCGGTGCAGATGCAATTGATAGGAAAAGAGAATCTGCCGGAAAAACAATGGGAATCCGTAGACAAGGCAGTTGATTCAATTATGGAAAAATTCGGCAGCGATATTATCAGAAAAGCCGCACTGAATGAACCATCCGATTAATGGAGGGTGTATGACACAGAAGATCAGGATCAGGGTGAGAATCACGGGCAGGGTCCAGGGAGTTTTTTTCAGGTTAAAAACAAAACAGGAGGCGGACCGGATAGGCATAAACGGTTGGGTCAGAAACATAGCCGATGGGTCGGTGGAAGCTTTATTTGAAGGTGATCCTGAAAAAGTGACGCAAATGGCCCGTTGGTGCGAAAAAGGCCCTTCTCTTTCCAGAGTTGACCATGTTAATACAGAAACCGAAACAAACCTGTCAAATTTTCAGACTTTTGATATCCTGTATTAAAAGCAGGACTTCCGGGGACTGATTTCTTTTTTGCTTGATTTACATCAAGGAATATCTTGTTCATACCAGGTAATTTGATCAAACAGGTTGACGAAAAAAATAATTATCTGTTCAGCATAACCCGGCAATATACCGGCAAGGAGCTTGTCCTATGGATACGATTGAGATCATTGAAACTTCAGGCGATTTTGCGAAACAGGTTGAAAAACTGAGCCATGCGAATCTGAACCGGTGCTGGCATTGTCTTGCCTGCAGCGGTGGATGCCCGTTTGCAGAAGATATGGACTTTCTTCCCAATGTAATCATCCGGATGATTCAATTCGGATTAAAGGAAAAAGTATTAAAGAGTTCAACCATCTGGTTGTGTGTGGGATGTAATACCTGTTCCATGGAATGCCCCAATGCCGTGGATATGGCAGCCATCATGGATTCGCTGAGGCAAATGGCAATTTTGGAACATTACCTGATTGCCGAACCCGGTATTTTATCCTTTCACAATTCGGTTATCAATTCCATCTTCCGGCACGGCCGGACCCATAAACTTGAAATCATGATGAAATATAAAATTGCTGAAAAAGACCTGTTTTCAGACTTTAATCTGGGGCTCAAAATGCTGGCTAAAAAGAAACTGGATCTTCTGCCGTCCAAGGTTAAGGACAAAAAAGGAATTAAATCTCTTTTCAACCTGTCCGGAGGGATATCATGACCCTTAAAGACTTAAGCTATTTTCCAGGATGTTCCCTTGCCACCACGGCCAAAGAAAACAATGCATCCTTAAAATCATTTCTCGCACATTTTGATATCACTGTTTCTGAAATAGATGACTGGAACTGCTGCGGTTCTTCATCCACCCACAGTGTAAATAAAAAACTGGCCCTGTCCCTTGCAGCACGGAACCTTTTTCTTGCCCCGCCGGATAAGCCCCTGCTGATTGCCTGCCCGGGATGTTATCTCAGGCTGAGTCATGCAAAAATGGAATTAAACGACTCTAAAGAAAAAGCAAAAGAATATGAAGATCATTTTAAAAAACCGTTTCACAAAGATATTCAATTGCTCCATTTTTTTGAACTGCTGGTGAAAATGAACGGCAAAGGCCTGTTGAAAGGTCTGGGCGGCCGGCTCAAGGGGCTGAAAATCGCGCCTTATTATGGCTGTATGCTGGCAAGACCGCCAAAAATGAATAAACAGAAAAATCATTACGGCCTTATTGAAAAAACCATGGCTGCCCTTGGCGGAGATCCTGTTCAATGGCCTTTTCTATCCACCTGCTGCGGGACCTTTTTATCGGTCAGCAAGCCCGGGATATCGGAAAAACTCGTCAACAGGATCATGCAGGGCGCCATAAAATCCGGGGCTGAATGCATTGTCACGGCCTGTGCCATGTGCCATCTGAACCTGGAAATCCGGTGCAGACCGGAAAACCGGTTGCCGGTATTTCATTTTTCAGAAGTTCTCTCCCTGGCCCTTGAAAAAAATGCTTCAAAAAACTGGTTCAAGCGCCATTTGATCAACCCTGAGCCATTGATGGAAAAACGGCAGCTCATCTTGTGCCGGGCCCCTATAAAAGGAGAATAAAAATGACTATGATTCATTTTTTATCCTGTTTCTTTAAAACAGCTTTCAGCACGGCGGTATGAACATCCGCGGCCATATGAACCGGGCTTTTCCCCCACAAAGGATCCCAGGCTGCCGGATCGGCCGAGCAGACAAACTGGACCTCAAGGCCGAATCGTGTCAATGCGTCTTCAATGGGCAGACCCTTCATTTCTTCGGCCGCGTGCCAGGTGGCCCCGCAGGGCGCCCCTTTCAAAACCCGGATGTCCTTAATCACACCCTTTTCCGTGGTCACTTCAATTTCAGGCGTTCCAAAAAACTCTCCATAATCCCCAAGACAGACCTGTCTTGCAAGGGAACATCAGGTGGGTGGGCAGACAGCCCTGCCCCGGGTATGCTTTTTGCCTGAAGCAATGACCGGGATATTCAATTTGTCACAAAGGAGACTTAAATCTTCTGAAAGATCCCGGTTTTTGAAAAAGTCCATGACAAGATCGGCCTCCAGGGTTTCCGGCAGATAAGGGGAGGTATCATCCAGAACCGGCGGCAGGGGGATGTCAATATCTACGGTTTCGATAATGAACCGGCCCTGCCCGAATTCTTTGATGCCTTCTATTTTTGCCCGCCCGGACCCGTTCTGTTGGAAAATAAGTATCTTCTGCATTTATTAAAATCCTAAATCTTCATTCACAAGGATAATCTTGATCCTGTGTTTTATAAAACTCTTTTCCGTAATTGTCCAGTAATTGCAGATCCTGTCAGGGCTTTTGCAGTCCTGGCAGACCCCGGTCTCCCGGCAGGGTGTTTTCTTATCAAGATTCATTGCATTCACCGGAGCCGCATAGGTTTTAACCCTGATCATGGCTTCTTCGATATCCCCGCAGATTTTATTTCTTCCAATTATCAGAAGTACATTTTTCGGCCCCCACATGATGGCTGCCACCCTGTTTCCGACCATATCCAGGTTCACGAGCTGTCCTGCTTCAGTAACGGCATTGGTGCCGGTGATAAAAAGATCCACCATCAGGGACCGCCTTCTTAAGTCCATCATCTCATCTTTTGAAAGGCTCTTATCAAAGGTATTGAGAACTTGAAGGTTCGGACGGTCCTTTAATTCATGAAAAAGTCCTGTGGCAACAAAAGACATGGACCCTCCCCAGGAAACGGTTTTAATGTCAAGTTTTGGAATTATTTCAGTTAATGCCGTTTCGCTCGCCTCTTTCGCATCTTTTGCAATAAAAACTTCAAAATTATTTTTTTCAAGATTTTCTTTTACTACCCCAAGTTTCAGATTCCAGTAATTATCAATAGGATTTTTCATTTTCCTTTCCTTTCATATCTCAAATTAATTAAATTTCCACTATTCTGCTTTAGTATACCTGCAAACCTGTTTTTCTTGCAATGATAAAAAAAATGCATTTTTCTGTTGACTAAAAGTTTTGTTCTTATTAATGCATAGAGCATAAATTGAATTCATTAAATAATTACTATTTTTCACTCTCCCAAAGGACGTTTTCTGAACCTCATCTGATGATGGAAAAGAACGGCACTGTTAATTAAAGGCAATGCAGTAGTGAATTTCTGCATTCAGGTCCTGTTGAAATTATTAACCGTAAAACAGAGTCAAAGGAGATGAACCATGAGCAAAAAAGAAGTCATCGAAACCACTGAAGCACAGATCGCAGTCCACTGGAAAGAAGAAGATTATTATTATCCGTCTACTAAATTCATTGCTCAAGCCAATCTTACAGATGAGGAAATTTTTAAGAGGTTCAGCCTGGAGAATTTTCCTGATTATTTTACTGAATTTGCAGAACTTCTAACCTGGTACAAATACTGGGATGAGGTTCTGGATTCCAGTGATGCCCCCTGCTATAAATGGTTCAAAGGCGGACTTCTCAATGCCAGTTACAATTGCATTGACCGCCATCTTAAACATAATAAAAACAAAACCGCCATCCATTTCGTGCCTGAACTGGAAGAAGAACCCATCCAGCATATCACTTACCAGGAACTTTATGTCAGGGTGAATGAATTTGCAGCCTTGTTAAGGGATTTTGCAGGATTGAAAAGAGGGGACAGGGTCACCGTTCACCTTCCCATGTCGGCCGAACTCCCCATCACCATGCTGGCCTGTGCAAGGCTTGGTGTCATTCATTCCGTTGTATTCGGCGGATTTTCCGCCAGTGCCTGTGCAGACCGGATTGTGGATTCAAACTCCAGGGTTCTGATCACCATGGATGCCTATTCCAGGGCAGGAAAACCGTTAAACCACAAAATCAATGCCGATGATGCAGCCAGGCTCTCGGCCAAAGACGGACAGGTCGTGGACAAAGTCCTTGTCTGGCAGAGATACCCGGGGAAATATTCATCAGACACCCCCATGGTCAAAGGACGGGACTTTTTTATCAATGAAGAACTGAAAAATTTTTATGGCAGAAGGATAGAACCTGAAAAAATGCTGTCTGAAGACCCGCTGTTTTTAATGTACACCAGCGGCACCACAGGCAAACCCAAGGGCGCCCAGCACGGTACCGGAGGGTATCTTGCCTATGTTACGGCCATGTCCAAATATATTCAGGACATCCATCCTGAAGATGTATACTGGTGCATGGCCGATATCGGATGGATCACCGGCCATTCCTTTATCGTCTATGGCCCCCTTGCCCTGTGCGCATCCAGTGTGATTTATGAAGGCGTTCCCACCTATCCGGATGCCGGACGGTCCTGGAGAATCGCCCAGGAACTGGATGTCAATATTTTTCATACCGCTCCCACAGCCATTCGGGCCTTAAGAAAGCTAGGGCCTGAGGAACCTGCCAAATACAATTATCATTTCAAACATATGACTACGGTAGGTGAACCCATCGAGCCCGAAGTCTGGAAATGGTATGAGTCTGCCGTAGGTAAAGGGGAAGCCATTATTGTGGATACCTGGTGGCAGACGGAAACCGGCGGTTTTCTCTGCAGCACGGTCCCGGGGCTGAATCCCATGAAACCCGGCAGTGCCGGACCGGGGGTTCCCGGTATCCACCCCATTATCCTGGATGAAGACGGCAATGAAATCACTGAGCCCGGTATTGCCGGCAATATCTGCATCCAAAACCCCTGGCCCGGAATGCTTCAGACCGTATGGGGAGACAGGGCCAGGTTTGTTAAAACCTATTTTGAAAAATACTGTAAAAACCCCAACAGCAAAGATTGGAGAGACTGGCCCTATCTGGCCGGTGATGCAGCCACACGATCCGAAGACGGATATTACAGGATCCTGGGCCGGATCGACGATGTAATTAATGTATCCGGCCATCGTCTCGGAACAAAGGAAATCGAATCCGCTGCCATGGTGGTCGAAGAGGTTGCAGAGGCTGCGGTTGTCCCGGTTGCCCATGAGATTAAAGGAAAAGAACCCGATCTTTATATTGCCCTTAAAACAGGCGTAGCCCCCAGTGAAGAACTGGCACGGAAAATTTCCGATGCTATTTGCGAACAGATCGGTAAAATCGCAAAACCCAGAAAAGTCTGGCTTGTGCCGGATATGCCAAAAACAAGATCCGGAAAAATCATGAGACGGGTTCTGGGCGCAATTTCCAACAGGGGGGATGTAGGCAATGTCATGACCCTTGCGAATCCTGAAGTTGTAGAAGAGATCCGGAAAATGGTTCAAAAATAAACTAAATATTTTTTCATTTCAGGAGGATTTTCTATGTTCAACTTATATACGGACGCATATGAACGCTCCATGAAAGATCCTGACGGGTTCTGGGGAACAGTTGCCGAAGACTGCCACTGGTATAAAAGATGGGACAAGGTTCTGGATGATTCCGACAAACCCTTTTACCGATGGTTCACAGGGGGTGAAACCAATACCTGCTACAATGCGGTTGATCTCCACGTGGACAACGGCATGGGAGATCAGACCGCCATTATTTATGACAGCCCGGTCACCAATGTCATCAAAAAATATACATTTTCAGAACTGAAAGAACAGGTTTCAAAATTTAGCGGTGTTCTTTTTTCAAAAGGTGTCGCAAAGGGCGACAGGGTCATCATCTATATGCCCATGATCCCGGAAGCCGTATTTGCCATGCTGGCCTGTGCCAGGATCGGGGCAGTCCATTCCGTGGTTTTCGGCGGGTTTGCCGCCAATGAACTGGCCACCCGCATCAATGATGCCAAGCCCAAAGTTATTGTGTCAGCATCCTGCGGTATTGAAATTAAAAAAGTCATAGAATATAAACCGCTTCTTGACAAGGCCATTGATCTTTCAGAGTCCAAGCCCGATGCCTGTATTATTGTCCAGAGACCCCAGGCAACTGCATCCATGAAGGACGGAAGGGATTTTGACTGGGCAACGGAAATGGCAACAGCTGAGCCAAGGGATTGTGTCCCGGTTAAGGCTACCGACCCCTTATATATCCTCTACACCTCCGGCACCACAGGCCAGCCCAAAGGCGTAGTGCGGGATAACGGCGGCCATATGGTGGCCCTGAAATACACCATGGGCGCCATTTACGGGGTTGATAAAGGGGATGTTTACTGGGCCGCCTCCGATATCGGCTGGGTGGTGGGCCATTCCTATATTGTCTATGGCCCCCTGTTTAAAGGGTGCACCACCATTCTTTTTGAAGGAAAACCGGTGGGGACACCGGATGCGTCCACCTTCTGGCGGGTCATCTCCCAGCACAAGGTCAAAACCCTTTTTACTGCTCCTACCGCTTTTCGGGCCATTAAGAGGGAAGATCCCAAAGCCCTTTTAATGAAGAATTTTGATCTGTCCTGTTTTAATTATCTCTTCCTTGCCGGGGAAAGGCTGGACCCGGACACCCTGTCCTGGGCGGAAAATGCACTGAAAGTTCCGGTCATCGATCACTGGTGGCAGACAGAAACCGGCTGGGCCATTGCCGCCAACTGTGCCGGTCTTCACCAGTTTAAAATCAAACCCGGCTCTCCCACAAAGCCGGCTCCGGGATGGAATCTTGCAGTTCTCGGGGCTGACGGCCATCAGATCAAACCCGGAGAAATCGGCGCCCTTGTAGCAAAATTGCCCCTTCCCCCCGGAACCCTGCCCACCCTCTGGCAGAATGACCAGCGCTATAAGGATTCTTATTTAAGAGAATTTCCGGGTTATTATGAAACAGCTGATGCCGGATTCATTGATGAAGACGGATATGTCTTTGTAATGGCCAGGACCGACGATATTATCAATGTGGCCGGACACCGTCTTTCCACAGGCGCCATGGAAGAGGTCATTGCAGGTCATCCGGATGTGGCCGAATGTGCGGTCATGGGCGTGGCAGATGATCTGAAAGGACAGGTCCCGCTGGGCATGATGGTATTGAATGCCGGTGTGGACAGAAATCCGGAAGACATTGTAAAAGAAGTGATCCACCTGGTAAGGGACAAAATCGGTCCGGTTGCTGCATTTAAAACCGCAACCATTGTCAAACGGCTGCCCAAAACCCGCTCCGGCAAGATCCTCCGGGGCACCATGAGATCCATAGCTGATAAAAAAGACTATAAGGTACCGGCTACCATAGATGATTATGCCATCCTGGATGAAATCGAAGAATCCCTCGGCAAAATCGGTTATGGCAAAAAAGCCTGATAATTTCAAGATCAACCTTTAAACAAAAGTGAAGATGAGAGGGGCAGGAAGGAGGTGGTGGCTATGCCGTGATTATCCTTTAAAAACAGATAATCAAATGAGTTCCGATCAACCCAAATTTAAGATGAAACTCAAGGAGATCAATTATGGATTCAAAAGTAATGTGGGTCTGGGCAATGCTGATACTATATTGTATTTATTGCTTCTGGTGGGGATTAAAAGGCTTTTTCAGTGAAAAAACATCCTCGGGTTATGCAATTGCCGGAAGGTCCATTCCCTTTGCCGCATTTTTAATGGCTGCGACGGCTGCCTCATTTTCCGGATGGACTTTTATCGGACACCCCGGATTGATCTGGAAGGCAGGGCTTGCCTATGCCTTTGCCTCGTTCTATGTATTGACCATTCCCATTACCGGTGCTTTTTTTGCCAAAAGAAACTGGCTCATGGGAAAACGTTACGGGTTTATCACCCCTGGCGACATGTTTGCTTATTATTACAACAGTGAAGCGCTCCGGTGGCTATCGGTTCTGACGGCTTTTCTCTATTCCATTTTCTATTGCGGGCTTCAGCTCATTGCCGCAGCAAAGCTCTTTTACTGGGTGGCTGGGGTTCCCCAAACCATCGGCCTCTGGTTCATGGCAGGGATTGTCTGGTTCTATGTGGTGACCGGCGGTCTGAAAGCCAGTACCTGGGTCGGGGTTATTCAATTCATTCTTCTGGTCGGGGGTATTATTCTATTAGGGGTTTATGTTGTTATTGACCCCCTTTTCGGCGGGTGGTCCGGTTTTTCCGCATCCCTGGCCAAGCTTGAACCGAAATTAATGACAGTTCCGAGAGTCATTAATTTCGGCCTGGGCGGCGGGTGGACCGCCGTCATGATCCTGACCTATATGTTTGCCCTTATGGGTATCCAGTCCTCTCCCGCCTTCACCCTCTGGAATTTCGGGATCAAATCCCCGAAACCCCTGGCCTGGCAGCAGGTGTTTATGTCCACCTTTGTTGTCGGGTTTGCCCTGTTCTTTTTTACGGCTTTCCAGGGCATGGGCGCAAAAATCCTGGAGCTGGCCGGACAACTAGCCCCAAAGGTAGATGGCGATGTCGTTCCAATGCTCATGAGTAAATTCCTGCCAGGACCTGCCCTGGGTCTGGTATTCCTCGGCGCCATAGCCGCCATCCATTCCACGGCCGCCCCCTATATCGGCACCGGCGGCACCATCATCCAGAGGGATGTGTGGTGGCGATTTGTCAGAAAACAGGCTGGGACTAATAATGAACAGATCTGGACCAACCGGGTTTTCGTTACCCTTTTGACCCTTGCCGCCGTTATCGTTTCCATCACGGCCACGGATGCCATTGTTATGATCGGCGGATTTGCAACAGCCTTTGGGACCATCATGTACCTGCTGCTGATCGGTGTCCACTACGGGTTCAAATTCCCGAAAATCGGCGCAGTCCTTGGGATGATTGCCGGTATCGCAGCCTGCTTTGTAACCTATTACATCTATCAATACCCCCTTTCCATGCACACGGCTTTCTGGGGAATTTTTGCCGGTCTTGTGGTGGCTTATCTCTGCCGCGGTATAGGATTTAAAGACAGCGAGGAAACCATAGCCCGCCAGAAAGAGGTCAGAACATGGATCGATTCCATTGACGGACCTTCTGAAAACGGGAAAAAATGGCGTACCCGGATGAAGATCATTGTACCGATATGGTATTTCTTTGCACTTGGACCCGGTATCATGATGGGCAACACAGGTATTTCCATTTCCGGGTTCCCGCCCCTATGGACCTGGCAGATCATCTGGTGGATCGTCGGTATCGTCATGATGTGGGCCCTCTGCTTTAAAGCTGAAATGTCCACCACTTCTGAAGAGCAGATCCGCAGGGCCGATGTCGAGCTCATGAATGTAACCAAAGACTCGGATTAATTTAACCCTTTAAGGAGAACATATCATGGCACTTGAAGATAAATGGCTGGTTGGCGTCGTCCTTTTCTGTATCCTGTTTGTTGCCAGTTTTGGCGTAGGATTGTGGGGATAATTTATTTCAATAACCTGTAAAAGAAGAATTCCGGATGATTCTTCCGGAATTCTTCTTGCCTTTTTACCCCATGATGCAGACCAACCGATTCTGGAAATTTGTTTTTCTCACGCTGATTGCAACTTTTTTAATTATAGCCGGCATCATTTTTTTCCTTTGGCAAAAATTAACTGTTGATGAAATCCACGCTCTTTCGGATATTGCCGTCAAAGACGGATCATATCTCACAAGCCTTGTATTTTTTTTTGCATTTGTCGCTTTTGTCAGTCTTCAAATTATATATCTCACCTATGTCAAACCTCTGAAAAAAATTTGTTCGGAAGCAGAGGTCATTTATTCAACCAACCCTTCCCATCGCATCAAAATCACAGGAAACAGGGATGTATCACGATTATCCGCTGTTATTAATGATTTTGCGGACATGTTTGAAAATCTTAACCGGACCATTACCGAACAGATCCTGAACGCCAGGAAAGAAACCGAAAAAGAAAGGAATCTTCTGGCTGCCATCATGTCCGAGCTTCCCCAGGGCGTGATCATCTGTAACATAAACGGACGGATTCTTTTGTTCAATTCCCTTGCAAAAAAAATATTCACACCAAATCCCGGGCAAAGGAAGTCTGAAATTTTTTTAGGTCTTGGGCGATCCGTATTTCATCTTTTTGATAAGGCCCTCATTGCCCATGCCATGGAAGAAATCGAAAGCAGGCTGGGAATATCGGGGCAAAACGTGGCCTCAAGCTTTATTACTCCCATTCATACCGACCGCCTCATCAGTGTTGATGCCATCCCGGTCCTTGACCCGGAAAAAAATATAACGGGTTTTATCCTTGCATTTTTAGATGTCACCGATGACATCAACCTCTATGACATCACCCATGAAAAACTGATTTCACTTAAAAACAGCATAGCAAGCCAGGTTGAACAGGCCAAAGACTTGCTCAACCCGCACTGCCCCGGTCCCCATGACACTTTATTAATTCAAGAGGAGATGATAAAAGCGCTTGATCTCTGGCCCCGTCAATATGAAGAGGTATCAGAAGCTCTTCTTGAGGCCATATCAACCAGGTTACCCCTGACCCGGCATCCCCTGAAAGACTTTCTTTCAGGGTTGAAACAAAAAACAGAAGATCTTTATGGTATCCATTTAAAACTTTCCCTGACCGATGAAGAGTCATATTTGCTGGCCGATACCTATTCTTTTACTTCAGCATTTATTTTTCTTTTCCAGAACCTCTCAAAAATGGTCCGGAACACTGAATTGAATCTTTGTTCATATAAAAATAAAAATTTTATTATTTTTGAAATTTCATGGGACTCATTTTTTCTTTCAAAACACAGGATTGAAAACCTCATGCAAAAACGGATCAATTCCCTGCCAAGCCTTTTCTATGTTTTAAAGCAAAATAAAGCCTCATTCGAGATAATCTGTGACAAAGATGGCCATTCATCCCGGATCAATATCATTGCAAATGCAGGATCAAAAACCCATATAAAGGAAAAACACCAGGCTCCGGTCATTACCGGCAGCAGACCTGAGTTTTATGATCTTGATCTTTTCAACATGGATGAAGAAAACAATGATTTTTTCAATACAGATTTAAAACACATCACCTATACGGTTTTTGATACGGAAACCACAGGCCTGAACCCGGACGGCGGGGATGAAATCATCTCTCTTGCCGCTGTCAGGATTGTCAACAACCGGATTGTTTACCAGGACATCTTTGAAGAACTGGTGGACCCCAAAAGGGATATTCCCATGGAGTCTTACCGGATTCACGGCATTAATTACGAGATGGTGTCCGGGAAAAAGGATATCCACACCATTTTGCCGGTATTCAAAGATTATGCGGCTGAAACGGTTCTTCTGGGACATAATATTGCCTTTGACATGAAGATGTTCAAAGTAAAGGAAAAAACCACCGGAATCAGAATCCTGAATCCGGTTCTGGACACCCTCCTTTTGTCAGCCATCCTTCATCCTGTTTATGCCTGTCATGATATGGAAAGCATTGCCGGGCGATTAGGAGTCAATATTATTGGCCGGCATACGGCATTGGGGGATGCCATTGCCTCGGCTGAGATTTTTTTAAAACTGCTCCCCCTTTTAAACAGCAATGGGGTCCTGACCTTGCGGGACGCCATAAAGGCATCAAAAAAATCCTATTATGCACGGTTGAAATATTGATGAAGATTTCCATTGATCCGGCAGATGTTAAGATGATACCTGATTTTTATATAACCTGACACATGATAAAGGAGTCTTTTATGCAGCATCCCTTTTTGAAAGTTATTGCATTCTTTTCCATCCTGGCAGCAATTATCCTGTTTTGTATCATCTTGGGCGGTTACAGCAGTTTCTACAGATCCCAGAACCGGATCGAATCCTCAAAGACAGCCCTTGTAGAGTCCTGCCGGGAAAGGCTTGCATTGCTGCCGGACCTTTCCCGGTTCATGACAAAACACATTCCATCCCTGCCATCCGATATGGTTCAAATTAATGAAAACTTAAATCTTCTCCTCATGGACGTCCTTAACCGGAAACTTCCCCTTGAAGAAAAAATGACAAAGGATTTCGAAGCATCTCAAACCGATCTGACCATTCAGATCAATAAACTTTTTTCCGGTTTTAAAGATGTTTTTGACCCTGAAAATAAAAAAGAGTTTGAATCCCTGAAACAAAAATTTTTAAAGGCCCAGGATAATCTATATATTGCCGGTGACAGATACAATTATGAGGTTTCATATTTCAATATGAGAATCAACAGCTTTCCTGTTTCTTTAATTGGAAAACTATTCGGGTTTAACAAGGTTATTTACTATCCGTTTTCCGAGCAGGCTTTTTTACCGGCTCGAAAGGCTTTTGAACCTTAAACGAGTGGAAATCCAGGAGAAAGGATATCATTTTGCCTAAAAAAAGATCCCGCATTTTCCCTTTTTCCGTTCTTCCTGCAAAGGAGGAAAAGTCTTTGTTAAATTATTTCTCCTATGAAAAAATTGCAAAAAACACAGTTCTTCTGGAACAGGAACTGACCCGGATTGAAAAATTTTATACCCTTTCCAGCGGTATGGGACAATATTATTTTGAAGACCGGAATACAAAAACCCTTAAAGGAGATCTAAACCCTGGGGGAAATTTCGGAGGACTATCCATTCTCTTTAATGACGGGGTCTCCATCAGATCCCTGGAGCTGCTGGAAGATTCTGTTTTTATTACCCTTGATGCAAATATTTTTCTAAACCTGTGCCGGAACTATTCTTCATTCCAGGAGTATTTCACCAATGAATTCGGCAAATGCATGATCAATAAATCCTTTGCCGGGATCATTGCAAGACAGGTTATAGACAAGGAATTCAGCCTGCCTTTTTTTAACCGCCCCATTTCTTCGGTTTTCAAACCCAATATTTCCACCTGCGCAAAGGAAACCAGCATACAGGAAGCAGCCCTTAAGATGAGCAGAAACAACGCCGGAGCTATTCTGGTTAAAAACAAAGGGAAAACCATTGAGGGTATTGTGACGGATGCAGATTTCAAACACAAGGTTGTTACGGGCAGACATCACTTATCAGAACCGGTATCGGCCATCATGTCTTGCCCGTTGATTTCCATCTCCGCCGATTCCCAGGTTTTTGAAGCTTTTTTAACCATGCACGAAAACAACAAACGGCATGTGGCGGTTTACAGCCAGTCCGGTGATATCACAGGTATAATCAGCCAGAAAGATCTGATTTCAGCACAAGCAGAATCTGCTTATCTTTTAATCAAAACCGCCCTGTCTGCCCGCAACATGGGGCAAATTGAAAACATTCATTCAAAACTTGAGAAAATACTTTTTGATCCTTTAAGAAATGGTGCGAACCCGGAATATATCACCCGGCTGATCTCTGCATGTTCGGATGCCGTCATTAACAGGGTCGTCATCTTTTCCATGGAAAAAACGGGGCCCCCGCCCTGCAGGTTTGCATTCCTGACCATGGGATCGGAGGGCCGGGAAGAGCAGACTCTTATCTCAGACCAGGACAATGCCATTGTGTTTGAAGATACAAAAGATCCTGAAAAAACAAAATCATATTTTGATACGCTTGCCGGTTTGATCTGCAATCATCTGGACAGGGCCGGATACAGTTTCTGCAAAGGCGGTAACATGGCTCAAAACCCCAAATGGTGCCAGCCCCTGTCCCAATGGAAAACCTATTTCAATACCTGGGTCAGAACATCAAACCCTGAAACTCTTCTTTATTCCAGTATATTTTTTGATTTCAGGTGCACCTTTGGTGATATGGCCCTTGCCGATGAGTTAAAACAATTTCTGATCGATACCATAAACGGCTGGCCAGGCTTTTTGCGACATCTTACGGAAAACGCCCTTTATTATAAACCACCCATAACCCGTTTTGGTAAATTTCTGGTTGAAACCGAAGGTGACGAAAAAGGATTTCTGGATCTTAAAAAAGCCATGCTGCCTATTATCGATTTTGCAAGAATCTATGCCTTAAAAAATGGTATTTCGCAAACCAACACCCTGACCCGGTTTTTCAGGCTTTATACCAGGCATGCCCTGACCGGTAAGGAATATATGGATATCGTCCGCGGATACAATTATCTGATGCAGCTTCGTTTCATAAGACAGATAACCACCATCATGGATGAACAAAAAAAACCGGATAATTATATCAATCCTGGAAATCTATCCTCTATTGATCATATCCTTTTAAAGGAAATCTTCAGATTGATTGATAAACTTCAACAAAAACTCAACCTGGAATTCACAGGGAATATTTGATATGGACGATTATATTAACATTAAAAAAAACAGGAGGTTAGGTATGAAACGAAAAATCGTATCAATTTTATCATGGATTGTGGTGCTGGTTTTGTTTACGATGTTGCAGGAGCCCTATGCAGCAGATAAAACCGTTGAATTTACTTCTGTCGATGACGGGGGTGTTATTTCAATTTATCCGGATTCCTTTCCTGTTAAACGGGATGTCAAAGGCAAGGTTAAAGGATTCAGCAAGGAAGAAATAGTTAGTCTGGGGCTGACCGTTGAAGTTCTGGTTCTGGATGTTTCCCATGAACCCGTGCCTGTGGAGAAAAACGGAAAATGGAAAGCAAAAATCACCATTAAAGATGCAGACCTTGTTTTAAAAGCAATTGTAAAAGATAAAACCGGTAAAGAGCTTGCGAGAACCTCAATAAAAGCAACTGCTTCAGGAGAATTTTAACAACAGCCCCCTCCCCCCTTCCCTTAAGGTGGGGGGGGGGAGTCATTTTACCCAAACGGCCATCAGGTTCATTACTGCTATTATTGCTATTTTATCCTCAGAATTGACAATCCGGGATTAATCGACTATTCTTATTCCATCCTGTCATCAAAACAGTATCTTCATTTTCGGAGACATTATGAATATCGTTAATAAAAAAACCACAAAGGACGATACCCTTCTCTTTGCAGAGGAATCAAGCCTTTCCCTGATGGAGACGAAAAAGAAACCGCCTAAATTCAAACTTCTGATTGTTGATGATGAAAATGAAATCCATGTCATGACCAGGCTCGTTCTTTCCGATTATTCCTATAATGGTTACACCCTGGAGTTTTTATCCGCCTATTCCGGGGAAGAAGCAAAACAACTGGTCAAGGACCATCCGGATGCGGCCTGCATGCTTCTGGATGTAGTGATGGAAACCAATGAAGCCGGGCTTGAGGTGGCTAGATTTATCCGGGAAGATGAAAAAAATGATAAATTAAGAATTATCCTGAGAACCGGTCAGCCTGGTAAAGCCCCTGAAAAGAATATCATTCTGAACTATGATATCAATGACTATAAAGAAAAAACGGAACTGACCACTCAAAAACTGTTTACCACCATTACAACAGCGTTAAGATCCTATATTCATCTGATCGATCTTGAAAAAAAGACAAGAGAGATCGCTGATAAAAACCTGAAACTCAATGAAGAAATCGCAAGAAGAATTGTGGCTGAATCCAATCTTACCAAATATAACCGCAGCCTTGAAAAAATGATTGATAATAAAAGTGCCCGTCTGAAAACTGCTATTCTTGCATTGAAAATAAAGGAAAAAGAACTTCAGGAAGCCCACAAATATGCAGCCGTGGGAGATGTCTCCTCGATTAACCTCGGCCGGCTGAATGATTCCGGTGACCGGCTCAAAGAAAATTTAAACCTCATGGACAGATACAGGGCTGATATGACGCTTCTTCTTGAAAAATATGAAACCCTTCAGAATCTGATCACTCCGCATCCCAACGCCTCTAATGATCTGTCCGGTAAAGCCCATGATACCCTGAACGATATTGCCCGCCTCAAAAAAAATATTGCCCTGGATGAAATTCTGACAAAATACCCGGAAATCATAAAAGACTCAACAGAAGGCATAGAACAGATTTCAAAAGCAATAAACGATATCCAGTGTTTTATTTCCATTCAAGACGAACCCTTGAGAAAAGCGGATATAAACAGCCTGTTAAAAGAGGCAGTCTCTGAAATCAAAAGCGCTTTCAGCTCAAAAATAGGAATTCAGACAGATTTTGCCGATATTCCGAAACTCAGGGTTGCTGAGATGAATATGAAAAAAGCATTCCGGGAAATTATCAAAAATGCCTTTGAGGCAATGCCCTCAAAAGGGATCGTCTCTATTTCCACTTCCTGTGATGATTCTGCCGTTACCATTCTCATCAGCGATATAGGATACGGGATTGCACCCGAATACATGAATTCTGTTTTCAGACCTTATTTTTCCGTTCATAAGCCCCATGGCAAAGGACTGGGTCTTTCCTTTGCCAGAAGTGCCATCTTAAGCTGCAACGGCACAATTCAGGTAACAAGCACGAAAAATGAAGGCACCAATATTACCATTATCTTTCCGGTCAGGCCTGCGGAAGACAATTAGGTTGGAATCAGAGCCTGAATTTTTCTTTGCAATGGTCACAAACGGATATGGTCGGGATCTGTTTACAGTGAAGGCATTTGTCCATTAAATAACGGTCTTTGCCCTGCATTTTTCCACACTCGGGACAATGCCAGTTTTTTTTTGTCGGTATGGTCTTGTAACAATTCGGGCATTTTATGGGGAATTTCCTGAAAATGAAATACAGGACCATGACAAAGATCAAAAAAGGTCCCATCAGTTGAAACTCAGAGCTTTTTGAAAATTCGCTCAATTCCCTGGAACCGCTTAAAATCACATATAAAAGGAAAGCGATGGTAGTAATGGCAATAAATTTAAACCGAAAATGAAAAAATACGCTTTGCAATGGCTTTTCCTCCATGTGTCCTCCCTGCTTTTATTTTAATATAAAATTCACTCTGCCGGTCTGATCTGCTTTTTCCTTTTCAACTGCTATGGGTTCAACCATAAAAATCCTTTCTTTTTCAACCTTCCCTGTAGATAAAACATATGCCTTGATATTTTCCGCTCTATTTGCAGCCAGAGATCGAAGATCGGTTTCATCAATATTGATATGGGTAATCAATAGTTTCTTTTTTTCTTCAAGACCAATCTTTTTTAAACTGCCTTTTTCATCCCTGGGTTTAGGGAACTGTGCGTCATCATAAACCTTTTGTGTATATTTTTCCCTTTCTTCGGCAGTGAGCGGCGCATTCTCCGGAGTTTTGGAGAAAGGCAGCGAATACCATGCTTTTTTTGATCTCTCTTTTTTTAATAAATCATTAAAATTTTTTTCTCGAATGCCTTCGGCATCCCGTATCGGGTTATAAACGCCCTGAATCTCAAGTCTGACAGATGGCTTTTCTTGGAGTATCACAGCCAGTTTATCAATTTTCTCATAATCGCTTTCCCGGACTTCTGATCCGCCAAATTCAAATTCGGCATAACTCAGCTCCTCCCCTCCCCCGCCGAACATGGACCCAATAATTGAAAAAGGCGAGGTAATGACTTTAAGGATCATATTTCCGATCATTTTGAGTATAACCGGCCCCAATTTGAATTGCGGATCATCCAGTTTGCCTTCCACCGGGAGATTAAGATCAATCTGACCCTGTCTGTTTTTCAAAAGTGATATGGCAAGGCTGACGGGTAATGATGTTGCATGTTCACTGTCCACCTTTTCACCCAGCTCGAAATTATCGAAACGGGCCCGATTCTCTGATTTTAGCACAGTGTCGTCAATCGTATATTTCAGATCTAAAATAAGCTTTCCCTTTTCAATCTTATACCCAAGATATTTAGATGAATAGGGAGTGAAACCAGACAGGTCTATGTTTTTAAAAGATACATTGATTTCGGCAAATTTTTTTTCTGCCAGCAGATTGACGATTCCCAGGATTTCAAGCGGTGAAGAAAGACTGTGAACCCCCTTAAGATGAAGCTTTGCACGGGATTGTTCATCCGACGAAAGCCCGGTCAGGGACCCTGCGATTTCCTTCATCCCGGCCTTGAAATTGGGTTTGGTCAGATAATCTGAAAAATCAATATTTCCGCCTTGCAGGGTTATTTTTTCAATATTGATCTTTGGTTTTTCCATGAAAGGTTTTACCGGTTCAGGGTCTTCATCAATGGCCTTGTCCTTTGGCAAATCCGATTTGAAAATGGTTGATAAATTAAACTCCCCTGAGTCGCTGACCATAATCTTTGAATAAAAATCCGTCAAAGCGATTTCCTTGGCTGAAATCTCAACCGGGAATAAGGATATGTCAAGTCCGGTCAGATAGAAAGAATTGCAATTGAAAAAATCTTCTTTTGATTTTTTATCAAGGCTTGAAAATCCTGTGACAGATGTTTCTCCTGAAAATCCGATGTGTTTTCCGGTTTTTTGTTTCATGTCAACCAGAAGTTTTCCCTTTGCATTCAGATTTCCTTCTGTGACAAGGATTTTGACCGTATCTGTGAAATAGGGCTGAAGGCTTTTAATGTCTATTTTTTCAAGATTAATAATCAGACCTGCATCGAGATTCAAGGGATTTACCTCTCCTGAAATTTCAATGTTTCCATCCTTACCCCATTTCATGCGGGTATTGAATTTTCCTTTTTCATCCCCAAAATTCCGGAATGATCCGGCATTCATGGAAATATCCGAAAGCTCAATATTCACCGGTTCGGCACAGGTTAAATCGCTAAATAAAAAATTGAATCCTCTTGAATCAAATGAGTTTAAAGTAAGTGCCCATGGGGGGGTTGCCGGAGCGTCTGTCAGTTTTTTAGGATTATCTTTCTTTTCAACAGGTTCCAGGACTTTTTCCCTGGTTTTGTTTTCCGGCAGGAGAGACTCTGCAAGATTGATCAGACCTTTTTTATCCCTTTTGATCAGGACTTTTCCATTCCGGGTAAAAAGGCCGCCAATATCTATTTTTCGATTTGTCAAATCAACAAATGAACCTGACAGTTTGATTTCCGGGATATTGATCATCTCTTCTTTGATTTTACGATCCCATACACTCAGGGACTGAATCAGTAATTCATGACTGGTGATTGTTGTCTTGTTTTCTTCCTTAGATGTTTCAAATTCCAGAGAAAAATCCAGAACACCGTCCCTGACATCAAGACCGGCCCGGTTTTCATAATAGGGGGCATACCGGTTAAAATGAAAATTGCCCATGGAAAGACTGCCTTTGGCTTTGACAGGTTTGGTCTGAAACTCTCCTTTTGATTCAAGGGTCTCCTCAAAAAGGGTTTTTAAGCTCACCTGGAATTCCCCTGATATGGCATCTTTTACCTTTAACCGGGTTACCGTGAGGTTCAGCGGGGAAATGACGGTATCAAAAGGGGATTTATTGGACAAGTCTTTTATTGCAATCAGGCCATCTTTGATTTCACAATTTTCCACTTCAAGGGCAAAGGGGATTACTTTTTTTCCATCTGTTTCAGGGGAATTATTTTGGGCAGGGATATAGGCTGAAAGGCTCAGGTCACCGCTTTCATTCCTTTCAATGTTCAATTCAGGGGAAGAAAGCAGGATCTTTGAAATATTCAACCGGCCTGAAAGAATATCTGAGGGTGAAATCTCTGCAAAAAGAGAGGGAAAACTTAAGATTTTCTCATCCGCAGCTCCCATGATTGCAGCATTGGCTGTATCTATCCTGCCGTCTATCAGAAGAGAAATTTTTGAATTTTTCCGGGTCATGTCGGCATGGAGGTCAAAACCCGCGTCAAGGCTTGCCAGCTTAAGATTTTCAGGAACCGGGATATAGGCAAGATAATGCATCATATTCACATCTGAAACCTTAAGGGTCGCCTTGGTTGCGAGGTCATCGGCAAAAAGTGCGGATTCAAGGGTGAGATTGCATTTTGCCGTGTTGAACACAAATCGGATATCAATATCGGCAGGTTTGGCAATATCTTGTCTCCGGCTGCTTAAAAAAGGGACAATGAATGAAAAATCTTTGATCTGATGGGCAACTTCTTTTTTCTTGTCCTGAAAATCCACCTCACCGTTCATAATGCTGACATTTTTCAATACAAATCCGAAAATCTCTTTTTTACTGTCATCCTTAGTCCCGGCCGGGCTCCCATTGGGCTGGTCCTTGGTTTTTTCCCGGTTCATCATGTCTGAAAAATTAAAGGACCCGTCAGGATGTTGAACGAGCTTTATATAAGGATTTTCAATCAATACTTGTGATACCACGGGTGCCAGTATAAATAGAGAAGAGGCACTCAGATTGATGAAAATCTTATTTACTGATACAAAATCCTCTTTATTCTTATCGATAATTTTCAGACCGTCGATTCCTGTGGTCAGAGAAAAAGGGTTTACCGACATTTTTTCAATCAGAACATCTCTGCCCAATGTCTTTGTTAATTTATCCCGGATAATATTTTTCCCAAGGACAGGGATAAGAAAAAAGCCGGCCAGAGAATATAAAAGAATAATGATCCCTAAAATCACAATTATTTTTTTTGAAAAAAATTTTCTCATGGCAATTTTCCCTCCGTTTAGATAATTCCAAAAAGCGGACCACCCTTTTTCCCCATTTCCCTCACCTTGTCTTCAACCTTTGAATCACGTTCAAGAATCGCTGCATGGAAAGGTTTGATCCTTGCATCGATAATGAGGGGTCCCTGGCACCCCCAGTGCTTGAATTTTGTCTGCTCATCCACACCATAGACATCGTGGGACGGGTTTGATCTTAAAAATGTCACCCATAAAAAATTTGAAAATGAAGCTGCTGAAAAATCAGGATCATCCACTACGACAACCAGGGGGATGGATAAAAAACCACCCTGATCCTGGATTTTTTTTTTCAACCGGTTGATTTCGATTTTTCCCTTTGTATAGGTCTTAAAGACAGGGCCTTTGACAACAGCCATGCCCGGGCCGGCAAATTTCGGCCGTGCGAATTCATCAGGAAGAGAAAATCTATCCGGAAATTCCAGGGCTAATCTGCGTTTTTTTTCTCCTGCAGCCGCCACAATGAGTTTAGAGCCCTGGTTGATATTCTGCGTTGAATAATCCAGGGTGTCCATGGTGGTTTCTGTAAAAAAATGAAGATCTGAGGAAAAATCAATCCGCTCCAGCATATGGATAAAAAAGGCTTTTGTATCCTTTACATCAAGACCGGGATTGTCTTCATGGGCACAGATCAAAAGATATTTTGCAAGAGAAAGCTGGCCTGTTCCAAGTATATGTGCAGCATGGGTTAAAAGCTCCCTCGGACGCCTCTTTTCATAAGGCTGGTATCGCTCATGGGCTTTGGCCAGTAAAAGCGGGTGCACTCCGGCATCATCCACGGCATTGAGTGCCGTCACCCCGGGAATCTCGGCTTTTACAGCAGACCCGGTGATCTCATGAATCAGCCTTCCGAAATTCGAATCTTCCCGGGGCGGACGTCCCACGACGGTAAACGGGAAGACGGCATTTTTTCTGTGAAGAACGGAAACGACCTTGATATACGGGTAGTTATGGACATGGGAATAATATCCCAGGTGATCGCCAAAAGGCCCTTCCTTTTTTGTCTTCCCAGGGATAATGAGTCCTGTGATACAGAAATCTGCGTCAGATGAAAGAATATGACCGTTTTGAACGGCATACCTGAAATTCCTTCCGGCCAGGGCTCCGGCAAAAGCAATTTCAGGAACCCCTTCAGGGAGCGGCATTACGGCGGCAAGCGTATGGGCAGGCGGGCCACCTACAAAAATGCTTACTTTTAAGGCCTGGTTTTTTTCCAGGGCTTTTTTATGATGATCGCCGATTCCGCGGTGCAATTGATAATGCAGTCCGATTTCCCTGCCAAAACGATAATCGTTTCCTGAAATCTGGATACGGTACATGCCAAGATTTGATTGTAAAACCGAATCCTGGTCCGGGTCCCTGGTAAATACCTGGGGGAGAAGGATAAATGCCCCGCCATCGCCCGGCCCGCACTGGATCATGGGAAGATCTTCAATCCCGCAGTGTTTTTCCATAATTTCATGGGTAAGGCTTTTCAAAGGGAAAGCATGCAGTAATGAAGAAAGCGCAGAAAGTATTTTCCCAGGTTTTTTTAAAAAATGCCATGGATCTGATCTTAGCTCCACCAGGGCCTGAACCGATCGAAGTTCAGGCTCAAATATCCTTAAGGTTCGTTCATAGGTGCCGAAAAGATTGGATACTGCCGGGAACCGGCAATTTTTGATATTTAAAAACATTACGGCAGGGCCTTTTGCTTCAAATACCTGACGGGTAATCTCAGCCATTTCAAGATACGGGTCAACGGGTTCCCTGATCTTTATCAGTTCTTTTTGTTTTTCAAGAAAGGAAAGACAGTGTCCAAGGCTTTTAAATTTCATCAGTTATCTTGCATACCCCCATTGCTTCAAACGGGCATAGGCATATTGAGAATATTTGTTCTGCTGATAATTTATCATTTTCAGATATTTCATATATTGATTTGCCGCAGGGTCCTTCTCGCCGTTATTTTCAAGACAATATCCCCGGAAAAAAGCCATCTGGGGATTACCCGGCAGGATTTCTTCACATTGTGTAAAATCTTTATAAGCATTGGAAAATTTTTTCTGCTCAATGTTGGCAATCCCGGCCACATAATACCCCTGAGCTTCTGAAGGATATAATGTTTTTGCAGTATCTGCATAGGACAATGCCTCGGGAAATTTTTTCCGGATAAGAAGGCATTTGGCCATCACAACATGCGCAGTATAATCTTCCCTTGATTTATCAATGGATTTTTTAATGGCATTCTCGGCTTTGTCATATTCTTTTGAAGCAAGAAATTCCTCTCCTTCCTGCAAAAGTTCGACAGTCTGTCTTTTTCTCCTTAAAGAGGCTGTATTGTCCATATACCGGTCACGGTTTAATGAATATTCCTTTGAATACCGGTACTGCTCTTTTTCTCTTAGAACGGCTGCATCCAATCTTTCAGAACTCATGGGATGGGTAGAAAAGAGCATGGCCGCAGAACCTGGTTTTTCCTTATGAAGAGAGTCCAGCATTTCCATCAGTCTGACAAACCCTTTGGAAGGATATCCTGCCTTGACCATATATTCATTGCCCAGGGAATCAGCCTCTCTTTCATTGTCCCGGCTGTATTTTGAAAGAAAAAGCCCCTGACCGAGAGCACCCAGCTGCTGTGTCAGCTCGCCAAAGGCAGAGCCCTGGGTCCCTGCCGCAATGGACAACCCGCCGATGAGAAGAGAGGAAAGCTGGCCTTTGGATACCTGTTCCGCCGTATGCCTGGCATTGACATGGCCCAGTTCATGGCCCAGAAGGGAAGCAAGCTCTGCCTCATTGTCAAGCTTCAGAAGTATTCCCCGGGTTGCTGCAATGGTTCCGCCGGGGAAAGCATAGGCATTGATATAGGTAGCATTCACGCATTTGAAGGAATATGGTATGGCAGGTCTGTGCACATTTGCCAGCAATCCTTTTCCCACCATGGAAACATACCGGTTAACCTTGTCATCCTGGCTGATGCCATAGTCTGAAGAAATCTGGAAAGGTGACTGTTGTTTATCAATGGCGATTTCCTGCTGTTCTGATACCATCATAATCTGGCTTTTGCCTGTAACCGGGTCAATGGCACACCCAGTGAGAAAGGCTGCCCCTATAAAGCCTGTAGAAACTGCGGCCGAATAGTTTAAAAACTGTCTCCTGGATAAAGGTGTGTATATTTCCAAGGTCTTCATGCTTGTATTTCCCTGTCTTTTAATTCTTTTTTTATGGCAAGCCCCAGGGTTTGAAACGAAAAGGGTTTTTTTATAAATTCCCCTGCACCCAGGGCCTTTACTTTTTCAACATGTCCGGTCATTTCCTGACCGCTTGTGATTATTGCTTTTATTTTAGGATCAATCAATAATAATTGTTCATAGGTTTCATACCCATTCAGCCCGAAAGAAAGATTCATGTCCAGGACCACAAGATCAATTTGATGGGTCCTGACATATAAAATTGCCTCTTCACCACTTGAAACAGCCTCGACTTTATAACCGATCCGTTTGAGCATATTGGATGTGATTTTCTGCTGTAACGGTATATCCTCAACCACCAGTATAGCCTCATTATTCCCTGAATAATCGGAAAGCGTAAACAGAACGGAGGCATCAACCTTCATATCAGCCTTCTGTATCCTATCCGGTAAAGGAAAATAAATGGTAAAAAAAGTTCTTCCCTTTCTGCTGCTTACATGAATATAGCCTTTGTGATCATGTACGACGTTCCAGACAATACTGAGGCCAAGGCCGGTCCCGCTTCGGTGAAGAATTTTTTTAGAATAAAACGGTTCAAAAATGTGATCCATATCTTCCCCTGAGATTCCATGACCTGTATCCATTACCGTAAACCTTAGAAATCGGCCTTTTTCTATTATTTCATAGCCTTTGATACGCTGGTGGTTAAAGGAAGCAAGCCCTGTTTTAAGGACAACCCTTCCTTTTTTTTCCCCCACTGCTTCTACAGCATTGGAGATAAGATTCATGATGATCTTCTGCATATGTAGTTTTGAGGCTGTGAGAAGCGGCAGACCGGAATCATAGTTTTTGACGATTTCCACATCCGGGTAATTATTTATTAATTCCATGAATTCAAGAGAGTTGAGATAATCTTCAATGAGATTGTTAAATTGAACCGGTACCCGGATTTTTACCGATCCTCTGGCCAGGGTCAGAAGCTCATCCACAATGGATAATGCTTTACGGCCGGATTCCTTTACCAGTTTGACCTGTTCTGCCAGGGGACTGTCTTTGGGAAGATCCATTAAGAGAAGATCAGGTATGGATGAAAGGCCGGACAAGACATTATTCAGATCATGGGCCACCCCGCCGGCAAGAATGCCGAAGGCTTCCATTTTTTTTGCCTTTTCAAGCTCTTTTTGCAAACGGTTTTTTTCAAGGGTGGCAGTGATTTTTTCCGTAATATCCCGGGCACTGAACAAGAGGGCTGGGTTTAATCCATACAGGATTTCAACAAAGCTTTTTTCAATGAATATTTTCTGCCCGTCCTTCCGGATAAAAAAATCCATGGGCAAAATGTCAATACCTGGATCACGGGCTGGATGTTTTAAAAACAAAAGATCGGCGCTTTTCCCTATCAATTCATCGGCACCCCATCCGGTCAGTCTTTCCATGCCGGGATTTACAAAAACGATTTCCCTGTCCTGGACGATAAATATGCCTTCCGGTAAAGAGGTGACAAGATTCCGGTATTTTTCCTCGCTTTGTCTTAACTGTGCTTCAGCTTCCGTATGGGCCAGGATTTCAAGCATCAGACTGTTATTGGTGCGAAAAATCTCATTGTTTTTCAGGCCTTCTTTTTTTTTTGCTTCTTTTTTAAGCTGTTGTAACAGGGAAGATTTCAAAAACAACATCCTTGCCTGATATTCAATGATATATCCCACCATCAGGATGATGAAGAGAAGAAAAAAAAAGAGTATGAAAAAGGAAAGCCCTTTAACATGATAAAATTGAAGGCTTATATAAACAATAAAAAACAGAATCAGGCCGATTCTAAAGAGCCATATCCTTGAGGCCATGCCCTGCTGAAGAAACAGCTTTTCAACAGGCGGCTGGAATGTAAGCGTCTTTCTGTTCAGCCTTATATTTTCAAAATCAGGGCAGGACATTTAAATTAATGATTTTTAATAAATAAGGAAAAAACCAGAAGAAAAACACCAAGCCCGATTAAAAAACCGGAAAAAGGAAGATTAACCACAAGAAAATAAAGGGAATCATGCAGTATCCCTTCATCTGAAAAATCAATAAGGGCCTTAGTGGTATCATCTCCCAGAAGTTTTGAAATGGTCAGACCCACCCAGAAATTATCGGTTCCCATAAATTTCGAGATCCCGGTGAAAACGGCCACAACAAAACCTGCTATCAACGATATCATACCTGCTTTGGTAAACATCTTTTGTCCCTCGTTTCATTGTTAGACTCTTTTTACCGGTTTACTATATTCCGGCAGGAATCCTGAAGTCAAATTTTGAATTTCTTTATAAGTTCCATAAAATTTTCAGCCATGGATGAAAGACTTGCAGCATTATCATTCAGTTGACTGCTGCTGGCCTGAACTTTTCTAGCACCTTCTTCCACCAGGGTGATATCTTTTGCAATTTCGGCTGCAACGACAGCCCCCTGACTTACATTGGTGCTTACTTCAGATATTTCGGAAGAAACATTGCTGAGATTTTTGGCAATTTCACGGGTGGTGACATTCTGCTCTTCCACTGCGGCAGAAATGCTGGAGATAGCATCATCAGATTCTTTTACAATGGCTGTAAGCCCTGCCACCTTTTCCACGACTTCCTTTGATTTTTCCTTGATCCACCTTAATTTTTCATCTGCCTCAAGAGTGGATTTATTGGTTTCGGTGGCAAGTTCCGTAATCTCCTGGGCAACTACGGCAAATCCTTTACCGGCAGCTCCTGCCCTTGCCGCCTCGATTTTGGCGTTCAGGGCGAGCATGCCGACCTGTTCTGAAATAGCCCGGATTTCATCGGTAACAAGATCGACATCATTGGCCCTCTTACCCAGCTCATTCACAATATCCATGATCATATGAAAGCCCATGGCAACCTGTTCGGTTATTTCTTTGGTGGCACCCACATTCCTGGCAATTTCGCTTACCGTGGCACTCATTTCTTCAATGGCCGATGCTACTGCATTCAGTGAATCCGTTGCCTGTTCCATGGAAACGGCAATGGATTTGTTGTTGCTGCTCATTTCTTCTGCAGCAGCAGAAACCGCTGTTGCCTTTTGAGAAGTATCTGTGCTTGCAGCATTCAAATCCCCTGAAATCAGGTTTAAATCAGAAGCAGAATGAAATATGGTATCTGAATTATCGGAAAACTGTCTAAAGGTCTGTCTTAAATCCTGGTTGACAAGATTGATCCGGGCAAGGATATGATTGATCTCATCCCCTTTTTTAATCTCATAGATTTTTGAAAAATCTTTCCTTCGCATGTCGTGTGTGGCATCCATAACCATTCTGACTTTTTTATTGACAAGGAAATGGAAAAACAACCAGATAAACAGGATGATGACTGCCAGACCCAGAATTCCAATAAAGAGACTGACCTGTCTTGCACTGCTGACGGCTTTAAAAATTCCCGATTCAGAGGAAATTACGGTAATACCGCCCAGAACCTTACGGTTCTCACCATGACAATGAAAGCATCGTTTATCGTTCAGGATGGGATTATTTTCAAGTAAAAAAGGCTTGCCCTCCATGAAAATATGAAATGATTTTTCAGAAGTCTTACCCTTTTCCAGCATCTCGGCAATATCCCGGTTTGAGGCATCATCAAAGATCTCCTGGATTTTTTTCCCTACAGACCTGTTATCTGTGCAAAAAGAAACAAGCCCTTGAAAATCGTAAACAAAGACCTTTAAATCGGTTATCTGTTCTCCCAGTCGTTTGAATTGGGCCCTGACCGTATCATTGTCCCCAATGGAAAGGGCATCGAACATACCGCCTTCCACTGCCAGGGCCAGCATCCGGTTCTGGGAATTCAACTGGGTCTCACCGAATTTTGTCTGGTTCACCATATTATATCCGAGATTGGCTGCAACAACAGCCATCACGATGATTGATAAAGGGATGAGAACTCTCAGCCACAGTCTTTGTTTTATGAAGTCAATAAAAGTACCAAACATTTTATAAAATCCTCCGGCTAATGTGCCCCGCCAAATAAAAGGGGTTTGAAATCAAAGGCTTCGATCCTGTCTTTACTGTGGCAGGTATTACAGTTTTCCAGCGTGACATCCCGTATGATCATCTCAGGGTCACCCCCATCAATATGCTGGCTTCCGGGGCCATGACAGACTTCACAGCCGGCATTCTTCAGCCCTGGCGTTTTTTCTTCAGATTCAAACCCGCCCGGTTTCCCGTATCCGGTGGTATGGCATTCAAAGCAGGCCTGATATTCTTCCAAAGTCAGCTTTTTTTCCATTTTTTTAATACTTTCAAAAGATTTTACTTTTTTGGCAAAGTTCAGGTAATTAGAATATTCCTTTTCATGACACGCCTTGCAAGCTTCGGCACCCACATACTTTTTATCCTCTGCAAGGCTTTGACTGATAAAACTTAAAAAACACAAAAAAACTACATTAAAAATGATATGGTGTTTCATTTCACTCCTCTTAACAGATCCTTGTTTCAGATATCCAAAGATTGAATTTTAAAGGCTCAAATTCAGCTTTCATATATTAAAGAGATTCTATAAAATCAATATTTTTTTTAAATTTTCACCAATTCACCGGTATCCTGACACCTTGACCGGCTTTGTTTTTCAATAAAAGAAATTGATTTTGTTTCCCGAAAAGATACAAATCCTTTGTTACCTGAACATCCTGGCGGCAATATGCAACGATTTTTTCTATTTCGCCCTGCTCCCACCATTTAAGCGCCATAAGTCCGTCAGCACTTTTCCGGCATCCCAGGGTCTCGGTTGCCAGATGATCAAGAGAAAGCCTGTAGCCAAGTCTTTCGTGGACTTTTACCAGAATATCCAGGGTGGGAAGAGAAGAAAAATCGAAATCCGAAAGCCCTGACAATACCTTATAGTCAAAGCGGATGATATTGAATCCCACAATAAGATCAAATTGAGTCAGATCTTGGCAGAGCAGTTCAATATCATCCTGGAAATATTCCTGATATGAATCTTTTTTTGAATCATAGAGGATTGCGCAACTGACCCCCATTTTCTCGGCCCTGTTCCAGCCCCCGACCTCTTCTGCCGATCTCCGGGTTTCTATGTCCAGAACCCCGTATCGTAAATCCCCGGCATGATATGGGGTTAAATCAGATTTTGAAGGAAATTCAGTCGCAAATTCAATTACAGATTCACGGACTTCATCCAGGCTTTCCGATTTTTCATGGTTTAATATCTGCTCAAGAATTTTAAGGGCAGACGCTTTGTCAATGGGCCTGTTTCCGGAACCGCATTTGGGGGAATGCACACAGGCAGGACAGCCTGTTTCACACCGGCAACCGGCAATGGTCTCAAAAGTTTTTTGGATAAGTGCTTTGGCATCTTCATATGCCTGTTCCGTCAATCCAAGCCCCCCTGGAACACCATCATAAATAAACACCGCTGCTTTGCCCACCTGGGGATGAAAAGGGGTGGAAATCCCGCCCAGGTCATTCCTGTCCGTCATGACCAGAAGCGGCATAATTCCGATGGCTGCATGTTCAATGGCATGAATCCCTCCCATGAAATGCATCATTTTAGATTCAATATAATCTCTGACATGATCGCTGATTTCAATCCAGAGGCCTTCGGTTTCAAATTCAAGTTTCGGCAGATCAAGGGGAATGATACCCAGGGATTTCTGGTTTGCAACCAGTTTCTTTTCATAGCCGGTAACATGTTCAATGATTTTCAAGGTGCCGTAACCGATCCTGGTCCCTTTTACAAAAGAGGTTTTCAGCAATTTGATAATGGTTGTGGATTTGGATGATCTTGCCCTTGTAAAATATTGGACATCCTGCCGTTTGACCTCAATCACTCCGGTTTCATAATCAAAAAGGGTGATGACATAGGATTCTCCCCGGTGAAGATAAACTGCTCCCTCATGGGTTTCGAAATAGGATCGATGCCGATCGATTTCTCCAAGAACCTGTTTTGTCTTTTCGATAAAAATGGTCAGGCTTTTACCTGTCCCCCTCAGGTTTACCTCCCGGTGGGGAGATTTTCGGGCCGCATGCCAGAAATCACCATCCCGGCTTTTCAAAAGCTTTGCATTATATTCAAGCCCAGCCAGGGCCTTTTGAACGGTTTCACTGCAAAGAAAACTGTCTGTTTTATGCAGACTCAGTTCAGCAGCCGCACATTCGAGGTGACGGCTCAGGATAACCTTATTCTCCGGATTAATGACGGCTTTTTCCGGGGGCATATTAAAAAAAATATCCGGGTGATTGATAAAATACTGATCCAGGGCATCTTCATGGGCAATGAGGATAAGGGCTGAATCCTGGCCGGCCCGTCCGACACGGCCTGCCCTCTGCCAGGTGGACATGATGGTCCCGGGGTATCCGACAAGAATACAGATATCCAGATTGCCGATGTCGATGCCCAGTTCCAGGGCACTGGTGGAAACCACGGCCAGAAGTTCTCCTGTGGAAAGCCGCTCCTCAATAATGCGCCTTTCCTCGGGCAAAAAACCGGCCCTGTAAGCGCTGATCCGGCCGGAGAAGCCGGGAGCCCGCTTAGATGCCCAGAGGGCGATAAGTTCGGTGATTTTCCGGGACTGGGTATAGCAGATGATTCTTAAATTCCTGTAGACTGCTGCATGGATCAGTGCAATGGCTGTATTGGCAGCCCCTTCAAGCCCCCGCATCAGGATAATGTCTTTTTTCCCCACAGGTGCAAAGGACTCATCCACAACACAGACTTCAAGCCCTGTCAGTTTTTCACAAAGGCCTGCCGGATTGGCAATGGTGGCGGAACAGAAAATAAAAACAGGATTTGAACCGTAAAACCGGCAGATTCTTTGAAGCCGCCTGAATACCCAGGCCATATTGGAGCCCATGACGCCCCGGTAGGTATGAACCTCGTCTACCACCACAAATTTCAAATTCCTGAAAAATGATTCCCATAAATGATGATGGGCCAGCATGGACAAATGGAGCATTTCCGGGTTGGATAAAAGGATGTGGGGAGGGTCTTTCCTGATCTTTGTTTTCCGATATTGGCTGATATCCCCGTCATACACTGCTGCCTTCAGTTCCGGTGCTCCTGGGTGGAGTTCACATGTTATTCTCAAAAGATTTTGCACGGTATTAAGCTGATCCCTTGCCAGGGCTTTTAAAGGAAAAAGATAAAGGGCGCAGGATGCCGGGTCTTCCATGAGCCTGTCAATGACGGGCAGATTATAAATAAGGCTTTTCCCGCTGGCCGTGGGTGTGGCAATAACGGTATGAATGCCTTTAAAGATAAGATCCATGGCAGTCTTTTGATGGTGATAGATCTTTTTTATACCAAGGAATTTTAGAAGTGAGGATAAATCGTTTTTAAACTCAGGGTTTTTTGAAGCAAATCTCGCCTCTCTGGAACCAAGAGTTTTATGGCAGACAATATCTTGAAGAAACCCCTTATATTTTTTAAGGGCCTCAATATATCCGGCAAGAGTCACAAAATACCCTTTTCAAGGGCAGACAAAGTCAACTCAGCGGCAAGTTCTGCGGTTTTGTTGGCTATATCAAGAATGGGATTGATTTCCACCAGATCCATGGATATAATTTTTCCGGAATCCATGGGAACGCCGATAATACTGATCTTCTTTTTCATTAAGATAACTCCCTGACAAAAACGGTCCAAACTTGACAGGTCATATACCATAGAGTATGAAAGTTATTCAACAAAATGAATGTCAAATATTCAAATAAGGATTTAAAGGCTGACAAGATTTGGAGGAAAAATGGAAATTAATACTCAAGTCTTCAAAGAAATCCATGAAATATTTCATTTGGCAAATACCTCACCTGATCCCAATTATTTCATGTCCAGGATCATTCGTTTTTTATTCAATCAGGTTTCTGCGGAAAGCTCGGTTTTTTATCTCCCAAAAAAAAACGGAGGGTCCAAAGGCGGTATAGAAATCAACCTTGATGAGCATTATGTCAAACAATATAAGGAATATTACCACCGGTACGACCCCTACCGGATGATCGGGGAAAACAGCAATAAAGAAATTATCCGGGTTGAAGACCTTATTGATTATAAAACATTTATGTCCAGTGAATTTTACTGTGATTTCCTAAAACCCCAGAAGATCCATTACAAACTTTATGTTAAATTTTTTGCCGGAGGCAGAGACTATGGCCGGGTCGGTTTGTACCGGCCGGCAAAGTCAAAAAAATTTTCCGAAAAAGACATTCGCCTGCTCAGTATGCTCTCACCTTACCTGGGAAATGCCCTGGATCATCATGCACTCCTTTCAAACAACAAGATCCGGAATATATTTCTTGACATCATTGATGAAAACTCATCCAAAGGTATTCTCCTTTTTGATGAATTTTTGCGTTTGATTCACATGAACCGGATGGCCAGACAATTCTGCCGGGACCTGACCGGAAATCAAGCCTGCCGGGAAGAAGAAATGCATCTCCCATCCATCTTATTGGAAGACTGCCGGATAATCGCCAATGAACACAGAACCTTCCGGGAAGACTGCCTCCTTGTGCCCAGGCACAGGATTATGCAGATCAATCCTTCTCAGGTGATGAATATCTCATCCCGGATGATCTTCAAAGATATCACACAGGAGAATAAAAGGTTTTTTCTGGTTTCTATCGAACCTAAAAAACCGTCCACCGAAATCAGGCAAAACCAGCTTGAAAAGATCTACAAATTATCAGGCAGGGAATGCGAAATCCTGCGTCATGTTTTCCATGGTCTTAAGAATGCTGAGATTGCCGAAAAAGTATTTCTTTCCGAGATAACCGTTAAAAAACATATCCAAAGTATTTTTAAAAAACTTGAGGTCAGGAACAGGACTTCTGCTGTTCAAAAGATATTGGCAGACCATCAGAAGGTGATCTGGTCGACGGCCAGGCCTGATTAAATTCCAGTTCACTTCATTTCAAAAAATCATCACTATCATCCGCTCTTCCCTAAGGCAGATTCAAAACTATACTTTCGTATAATTTACAATAGGCGAAATAGCCTTTAAATTACTGTATCTGTTTCAGGGATACCATTGGTATGGAGAGATCCTTTACCAACGGTGTGGAAATAGTAATTTCTTTGAAAAGGAGAATCTGATGTCCTCTGGTATTTTTAATTTATGGCCTAAAAAACTCATCATCGGTTCAGGTTCGGTAAAAACGCTTGGCGATGAGATTAAAGCCCTGGGAAAAAACCGGGTCATTGTTTTTACCGACGAGACCATGAAAGAATTTGAAATGGTGACCGGTCTTGTCCGGATGCTGGAAGAAAAAGGACTGAAAGTCACCTTATTCGGGGATATCGGCCCTAATCCGACAGATACGATGGTTAACAATGCCGTGGCCCGGATGAAGGAAGACACCCCGGATCTTATCGTCTGCATCGGGGGAGGAAGCTCGATTGATGCGGCTAAAGCGGCCAATGTCGTATATACCCATGGCGGAACCATCGGTTCATATGATATTGCCATCGGCGGTATTGAAAGAATCGGGCCCAAACTCTTACCCTTTATTGCAATCCCGACCAC
>MGTJ01000006.1:73604-75427 GCA_001799395.1 Desulfobacterales bacterium RIFOXYA12_FULL_46_15
CGGTTCCGAGGTGACCTGGGTCAGCGTTATCACCGATACGAAAAAACATCTTAAATATGGTGTCTTAAGCCCGCTTCTGGTTCCGGATATCAGCCTGCTGGATGCAGAACTGACAATATCCTTACCCCCCTCAACCACTGCCTTTACAGGAATAGATGTGTTGACCCATGCGATTGAAGCCTATGTATCCGTGGTCGGGTTTGCTGTTGCAGACGGTCTGGCCGTTCAAAGCATAAAAATGGTGAACCGGTCACTCATCACAGCGGTTCGGGATGGAAAAAATATCAAAGCGCGGGAAGATATGATCGAGGCTTCCATGATGGCCGGTATGGCCTTTAATGTGAACGGACTGGGGTTATGCCATCAGATGGCCCACCAGCTCAGTGCATACTTTGATCTTCCGCACGGATTGGCAAATGCCATGCTGTTACCCGGGGTAATGAAATTTAATATGGAGGCAAACCTGCAAAAATTTGCTGATGTTGCCGAGGCATTGGGTGCCGACATCAGGGGAATGTCTCTGGAAGCGGCAGCAAAAAAATCAGTGGAGCTTGTCGAACTGCTTTCAAAAAAAGCGGGTATCCCCCGATACCTGGATGATGTCAGTGTAACTAAAGATAAAGTTCCGGCAATGGTGGAAACAGCACTTGCAGATCCTGTGGGCATGAACAACCCGAAACGGACAACGCCAAAGGAATGCGAACGGATCTACCTGGAATCGTTTAAACCATCATAAAAGCCTTTGAATCATTCATGATTCAGGATGGTTTTATTTTCAAATTAAAAGGAGGGTCAGCATGGAAAAAAGCAGAATTCAAAAAAAAGAGAAGAGGGTTACGCGCCGGGAATTTATCAAAACCGCCGGAAAGCTGGCAGGAGGTGTTGCTGCCACACTCGCCGTACCGTCATTTGTTCGCCATACCTATGCCCAGGGCAATGATATCATCCGTATCGGGTTTATCGGGCCCCGTTCCGGGCCGCTGAGCCCCTTTGGTGAGGGGGATGCCTTTCTGATCAAACAATTTAACAAGCAGATGGCCAAAGGTATTGAAGCTGGCACCAAACGGTATGATATCCAGTTGATAACCGGTGATACCCAGTCCGATCCTGTCCGGGCAAGCCAGGTGGCAAAAGATCTGATAAACGGCGAACATATTGATTTTATGCTGACCTCTTCCACACCGGAAACCGTCAACCCGGTGGCTGATACCTGTGAAGCCGCCGGTATTCCGTGCCTGTCCACAACAGCCCCGTGGGAAAGTTTTTATTTCGGCCGGGGTGCAAAACCGGATCAACCCTCACCATTCAAATGGACTTATCATTTCTGTTTCGGTGTCAATAATTTTGCAGACCTTTATGTGGATCAGTGGAGTAAGGTTAAAACCAATATGAAAGTGGGTGTTCTTCTTCCCAATGATGCCGATGGCAATGCCATCCGCGGGATGTTGCTCCCTGCATTGGAAAAATCAGGTTATACCGTTATAGATCCTGGACCCTATGAAAACGGCACCTCTGATTTTTCAACCCAGATCAATACCTATAAAAAAGAAGGCTGCGAAGTCTTTAACACCTTTCCGTTTCCCCCGGACTTTGCTGTGTTCTGGCGCCAGGCAGCCCAAAAGGGATTTGCACAGCAGGTGAAAATCTGCCAGCTGGCAAAAGCAGGATTGTTTGCAACCGAGCTTGAAGCACTGGGATCTCTGGGTTACGGTCTGCATGCCGGAGCTTACTGGCATAAATTTTTTCCCTTTTCATCATTGTCAACCGGGATGACCTGCCTGCAACTTGCCGACGGATATGAAGCTGCCGTAAAAAAACAATGG
>MGTJ01000007.1 GCA_001799395.1 Desulfobacterales bacterium RIFOXYA12_FULL_46_15
CAATGCTTAAAATCAAATTGTCTGACTCGGGAAAATTTCTGGATATTGACAATGCCATTACATCCGATGAGAGAGAAAAACTTCTCGATGTTGCCGATAACCTGGTTACACTGACTGCATTATCCAAAGATAAACACAGATATAAGGATAAGGAAAAGCCTCAGCTTAAGTACAAGCGTCCCTACCGTGACAGGGCTATTGTTTATACTCTGACGGAAACCGGTATGAGACGCAGTGATGTTATTAACATCACAATTGACAAAGTAAATTTCAAAACGAAAAAAATTTACATCAAAGGAAAGAAAACATATAAATACCAAATTTCAAAACCGGGAATTAATGCTGTAAAAGATTATATTAAAAAAGAAAGAGGAAAAGACTTCGAAAAATGGCAGTCAAACACTTTGTTTCTGCCCTCTTCCACAGTTAGCAGAGGCAAAGGCAAACTTACTCCCTGTGTAATTAACAATATATGGAATAAAGTATGCAAAGAAGCAGGAATCAGCGGCAAAACTCCTCACTCATCGAGGCATGCTATGGGTATTTACATTATGAAAAAGACAGGGAATCCTGCAGCCATTCAAAAGCAATTAGGACATAAAAATCCTGCTTATTCTGTACAATATTCAAAAGTATTGGAACAAAAAATCGAAGAAATTTTATTAGACAGATAAGAATTATTATGAATAAAATAATCACCCCTGAATCCTTCCTTTAATCAATGTGGGGAAATTTCGAGTGAAACGAGTAATAGGGGTGGTATGATATAATTGGTATTTAAATTTTTACTTATGAGAGTAACCCGAATAAAAAAAATCCGGAACTGACGAACATGGTAAAAACAGCCTTCAGAAAAGCACTGACTGAAGAAGGCGTGGGCGCAAAAACGGCGGTGGGGTATGGGCTGTTTGATCTCCCGAAAGGAGAAATGGCCAAAACGGTAAGGGAAGCTGCAGAAAAAAAAGACCTCGTTAATTCAACCTCAGACAATAGCACCGAATCATTTTCTACCCCGCCCACACCTCTGCCTGAACCGAAAAAAGCTCCTGAGCCTGAAATTTGGGAAAAGGTTATTCTGTCATATGCACCCAATACACAGACGATTTCAGCCAGTAAGGAAGGTAAAACCGCGACAACAAAAAATGAAAAAAATAAAGAAAAAAATATTGTTCCTGAGCCTCTTCTGGAAAAAATGATGAAAAAGAAAAAAACGGTCACGGTAACATTAAAAGCAGAGCTGATAGGGGGCAATGCGTATCGTATCACAGAAATAAAGGAATAAGATAGAGGCGTCTTAACCATGACAAAATTATTTATACTGCTAAACCACGATATCAACGACCTACAAAAACAGGATGCCGACAAAAACGGCATCAAGGATTTCATTCCCTTGCCGTCTGACTTAAGGAAAATATGGGAAAACCTGCCGCCGGATATGGGAAAACTTGACCCGTTACTGAAAACCATAAAGCAATGGCTGGCTGATATGGCCTTGCCTGGAGATTATGTTTTGATCCAGGGAGATTTTGGCGCATGCTGGCTGATGGTAAACTTTGCTTTTGATATGAAGCTGGTTCCTGTCTATTCCACTACTGAAAGGAAGGCCGTTGAAATCCAGAATACCAACGGCACCACTCAAACGGTCCGGCAATTCAAACATGTAATATTTAGAAAATATGGAGAATAAAGATGCCTAACCTTTATCTGTCATTTCTCGGAACCAATGATTACCTGCCATGTACCTATGAGTACCGGTCGGAGCGAATTGCCAATGTCAGATTTGTTCAGGAAGCTACCATTAGAATGAACTGTATGGATTGGCAAAATCAGGATCGGGTCGTAATATTTACGACACAAAAGGCTTTCCGGCAAAACTGGAAGGATGATGGTCACAGGAACCCAGAGACAGGGGAAAAAATACCTGTGCAAGGTCTTGAAACTTGCATCAAAAATATCGAAGGGCGTTTCTCCCTTGACCAACAGTTAATCAAGGATGGGAGCAACGAAAAAGAAATCTGGGAAATTTTCACCCAGGTCTTTGAATCTATACGGGATGGAGATGAAATCATCTTCGATATTACACATGCTTTTCGGTCCATCCCAATGCTTGCCATTGTAGTTCTGAATTATGCAAAAATTATGAAAAAAGCTTCCCTGAAAGGTATTTATTATGGAGCCATGGAAAGTTTAGGCAGTCTTTCTGAAGCACGAAAATTACCTTTAGAAAAAAGGATAGTACCTGTAATGGATCTTTCCGCTTTTGATCAGCTCATGGAATGGTCCGTAGCCGCTGATCGCTTCTTAGGAGCCGGAGATGCATCACAGATCAGCCGAATCTCCGGCCGTTCAGCAAGAGCCGAGTTAGCCCGGGCAAAAGAAAGTGATAGGTCGTCGCTACATACCATACGGAAGCTGGCAGAGAGTTTTGAGAAATTCACAAAAACCCTATCAACCTGCCGCGGCAGGGACATCAGCACTGTGGCTGAAAGACTGAAACAGAATCTGTCAGATTGTAAACGCCTCTCTTTTAACAAACCTCACATGGCTGGACTTAAAACCATTCTGGGTAAAATTGAAGATCAGATCAATCGATTCCCAGGACATTTTATAAGAGACGGGATTCAAGCTTCGCGGTGGTGTTTGGAGCATAATCTGATTCAGCAGAGCTATACCATCCTGCAGGAAACTCTGATCACGTGTTTTGTATATGGAATTGGAGAAGACCCGGAAAACTACAGAAATAAGAACCGGTCCCTGGCAAGCCAGGCAATAGCCATCTTCAAGGAGAACCTGCCCTATGAAAAATGGAAAAAAGAGGCCACTGAAAACAAGATTGTGATTGAAAAGTTTATTAATTTTTGCAAGAGCCGACCTGAGCTGATCAAAACGTATATTAATCTGACCGGTTACCGGAATGATTTCAATCATGCAGGATATAATGAGCATAGCAGACCGGCCGATAAATTCAGCAAGGATATGCCTGAATTCTTAGATACAATAGAAACGGCTTTGGAAAAATTCTATGATAAATAACCAATAACTCAAACTGCTCTTTGACAATTTGTTGACTGCAACGTTGCAATTCTTGAACCTGTCATGGCCGTCTCCTAAACTGGAAGCAAAAACAAAGGAGACAGTCATGATTGTGTATATCAAAACCCAGGGAGCGAGAATCATTAAGGAAGAAAGACATCTTCAGGTCAAAAAAGGAAATGATGTCTACAACACCCTTTTTACCTATAAGCTGGATCAGCTTCTGCTTTTCGGCAACATTGAAATCACGCACGGCGCCCTGTGCATGCTGATGAAATCCAATATAGACACTATTTTTCTGACGCGGTACGGCCGATATCTGGGACGGCTGGCATCTCCGGAATCCAAAAATGTTTTCCTTCACAAACGGCAATACCAGATGGTTGACGACCAGAACTTCGGGTTGAAACTGGTAAAAAATATTGTATCCGGGAAATTGACCAATATGACCACACTGATGATGCGCATGAAGCGAAGCAGGAACATCCCGGAGGCCGGGCACAAGGCCAGACAGATACAGCACCTGATCAGCGGGGTCCATGATGCAGACGCCATTGACAGCGTCCGGGGATACGAAGGCCGCGGATCAGCCATTTATTTCAGCGGTTTTCATCTGGGCTTTACCGAGCCGACAACCTTTACAAAACGGGTCCGGCGGCCGCCCACCGACCCTGTCAATTCCGTATTGTCGCTTTTGTATACCTTTCTGATGAACCGGGTATATTCAGCCGTTCGGATTGCCGGGCTGGACCCATATCCCGGCTTTCTTCACACCTTGGATTACGGACGGTATTCCCTGGTTCTGGACCTCATGGAAGAATTCAGATCCATTATTGTAGACACCCTCGTACTTTCCCTTTTCAACCTTAAAATTCTGCAACCGTCGGATTTCAGAACGGAAGCCCCGATGGTTGCCGGAACACCGATGCAGGTGCCGGATGAATGCATCCCGGACGTGAATGCCGACCCCATGGGCATGATGACAATGGGTGATGGGGACATGGGGAATTTTGATCTGCCGGAACAGCGGATCGATACCTCGTCGGTCACGGCTGAACCGGCCACAGGCAAATACCCGGTCAGGCTCAACCCCGATGCCTTTGAAAGGGTCATTGCCGCTTTTGAAAAAAAGCTGACTGCATCTTTTTATTATCCGCCTGCGGAAAAAAACATTACATACGGGGATGCCATCATTTATCAGGCTGCCCATTACCGGAAAGTAATCGAAGGAGTAGCGGATGTGTATCAGCCGCTGACTTTGAAATGATTTCTCTGATAACCTATGATATAACCGATCCAAAGCGGTTGAGAAGAATGCATAAATTCCTCAAGGAATATGGTCTGAACACCCAGAAATCAGTATTCGAATGCGACATTGATGACAATGCCCTTAAGTCGATCCGCAAATTCTGCCGGGCGGAGCTTGATCTGGCTGATGATCAGGTCAGAATTTATAAGATCTGTTCCAGGTGCATAAACAAGGTGGCCATTTCCGGTCAGGGGCTTAAAATTACACAGCTTGATTATACGGTGATTTAAAATGGATATGATTGTTGCCTATGATATTGCAGACCCGAAACGGCTGAACCGGGTGGCAAAAATTATCAAGGATTACGGAACCCGTGTCCAGAAATCAATTTTTGAGGTTAAGTTGGATGACAAGCATTTTATGGAAATGAAAGCCCGGATCGAAGGTGAAATTGAGCCTGCCGAAGATGGAGTAAAATATTTTCCTTTATGTGAAAAGTGTGCCGGAACCATTGAAAATATCGGCAATGGGATTTTTATTGATCCGGATAAAGAGTATTATGTTTATTAACAGGCCGCCGATCCGCGACCCCTGAGCAGGATTTTATTAATGAACCCAACCTGTTGGAATCATGGAAAAAAGAAAATCAGCGGCTCAACAGGTCGGCGGAATTTAAATTTTATTTGTTATTTCGTTTAGTTGCGTATAATGTCATACCCAAAAAAGGAGGTAAAAAGTGAAAATTACAGAACTTGCTCCATCGGTCCGCGGAAAGCACACGCCAAACACTTGG
>MGTJ01000008.1:0-3754 GCA_001799395.1 Desulfobacterales bacterium RIFOXYA12_FULL_46_15
TTCGTTATTGTTCAGGTTATATCCAAGGCTGTGATCCTCGTCTCCATCCCACTGTTCTTTTAGATGACGCCAGAAATCGCCGGTCCCTTTTTTATACTCGTCTGCCGACATATCATTGCTGAATTTTTTGTGATGCAACACTTCAAACTCGCCGCACAGATGGCATTTTTCTCCTGTTTCCGGCAATCGTGAAATAGTCTTTCTGTTTTTAGAAACCGCCAGTGCAGCCTGAGTAAGGGAATGGCTGACAGAATAGAGCGCACCCCGCCCGGACTTATCATAGTAAGGTTTATCGGCAATGACTTTATTAAATTTTTCAAGCAGCTTGAACGGGTTTTCATAAAGGCTTTCGGGAAGGAGTTTTTCAATTTCAGAACGGTCATCTGCTTTCACAAGATAAGCAGCAGCCCATTGCAGGTCCCAGAAGGCCTTGTTCTGTCTGTCAAAAATTTCTTTGATATATGCTTTTTCCCCATCAGATAAATCTTCCAGCATGTCTGTTGCAGTATTGCAAACCTTTTCACACAGGCTTTTCCAGGCCGAATGAATATGGCTTTTGATCTCTTCTGCAATATTTTCAGCCTGATTCATGGGAATCAGAAAAAGGAATTTATTGGGAAAAGAGGCAATGTTTTTGGGCGGATTCAGGTATCCATCCTGAGAAACTTTCCATTCTTGTTTGAGGTATTCATTGACCAGAGGTTGATCAATCAGCGAGGGATAAACAATATGGTCCGGCCCCAGATTCTCAATGACCCAGCGCATGCCTTCAAAAGCCAGCCAGGACAGCAGAACCGATCCGGTCCAGTAATCGCGAAGCTTTCTGGCTTTTGAAATAAACGCCTGGACCGGTGTGACACTGAAAACCATCATGCCGATTTCGGATTCATCCCCCCCAAGCTCAATACATGAGCAAAAGGCTGAACACAGTGCATTGTGCTGCCAGATGGAATGGTCGGGGAAACGTGTGTCTGCCGGAACCCGATGCCAGAATCCCCCCAGACCGCCGACATTCTGTTCCGAGAGCCTGAATCGAAGCACAAAATGCGTGTACAGAAAACGGGCCATTGCGAAACGATCTTCTTCCCCTTTAAATTTATCAGAGTATCCACCCTTACCGGCTTTTATTCCGATTTCTTTTTCCATGAAATCAAGAAGTTCACCAAAGATATGATCTGCTGTATTATGCTCTGGGCCTGGCAGTAAAATTTTCAGCCGTGCGGGTTCCGATGTGGGATGGGTGATTATCGGATTTTCCAGAAAATTAACTGCTCCGTTCTTATTCGAATCCGGGCTGTACGAGGGGACTTGCCCGCGCTCAAACCCTGCTGCAATGCCGTCGGCTTTTTTCCAGAATTCTTCATTTGTCTTTTGAAGGCCGTACTTCTCAAGAAATCGGGTTGATCTCTCTTCATGTCCCTGGATCTGAAAAATTTTATCAAAAGGGTCGTGCATATAGGCAATGAATTTCCTGTCCCAGTAGCTTGTATCGGGCTTTTTAAATGTCATCTTGGGCCTCCGGATAATTCGATGATTTTTTGATTCATCTGGTTACAGGTTTCAAAATATTTTTTCCGTTTTGCCTCATCATGATAGTTGTAGGGCATAAAAAGAATCTGCCCTTGATATTTTCCATCGACAAGCTTGTTGACGTGGAGAAAATACGGTTTGGCATGACGTTCGTTAATAGCTATCTCATTTTTTACAATGAGCGGTTTGGCTATCAAGGGTCTTTTAATAAAAATATGCTTGCCCTCAAGGCTGATTCTTGATGCTCTGTATACCTTGCCGATCTCAGATAGAGCATCTTCCCATTTGTTCATTGGCTTAAACTTGTCGAAAAGTAAGGTCTGTTTGCTAAAAGAAGCAAATGATTTCACTTTTAAATCAGATTTTGGGCTTATTGCTAAATTATCTATTTTTAGACAACCGAAACCATTTCTTGAACGCGAACCAGCACCCCCAAAGTTGCCAAGCGTTTTTAAAGCATCAACAATCTGGTTTTCATGGGAAGTATTGTAAATATTGAGTTGAAGAACGAATCGGGTTCCTACAGGGAGATGCTCTTTTGTATAAACATTTTTCCTTTGAGTTCTATCATATTCGCACAAACCATAGGCAAGATACTCAACAATAGATATGGGGAACGTTCTCCCCCTGCTTTGAGTCGGGATTCTTAATCCCTGCGGCAGGTTAAGCCTGGCTGGGCAAATGTTTTCAATGCCTTTTAGTTGAATGGAAAAGCTTGCTTTTTTATCCGTTGATCCAAAGATTTCACCTTCCTGCTTTTTCATATCTTGCAGATCATCACTACCATATAAGGCCCGCCACCAGAACCTTAAGGCTCCCTTGATGGATGGAACTCTCAATTCCGCTTTCTTGGGATCAGAACCACCAAGAAAAAGCGGGGTGACGATTTCCACCTCGAATTCTCTCTGTTCCATTCCCTTAAATCGTGAAATGTAAAAAGACATGTCAATCTCCTTGCAGAATGTTATTCATATTTTGGCTATCTTTATATTCTTGATATTTATCACAGACAAGATCTGCAACATTGCCGTTATTCCTTTTCCTGGGTTTCAAATCACTATTTCCATTCTTTTCTTGTCCATTAATATGCCGTACCGGGTGTCCGGCCGGGTGCCTGTGGCGGTGATTTCAAGTTCTTTTCCGGCATAGGGACCGAAAGCGCCCAGAAGTGCTTTATTGATTTTGCTTCTGAGGGACCGGAAATTTTCCGTTGTCAGCCCGGCAATCCCGGAACTGCTCATTTCCTCAAAGGGGCGGGTGCCGCAAAGCTTTCTGTATAATTTTGAAATGGCCTCCTGGTTTTCTTCCAGGGCGGATATGTCCATAAAGCAGTCGTGGCAGCCGGTACAGGTGTCTGTTGTCTTGAGACATTGCTTTTTCTGCATGGCGAAAAATGCGTATAATGCCATATGGGTAGGCATCATATCCAGTTCAAGGGTTTTGTATGAAAGCTTTCCGGCAGGCAGGCTGACTGTGAGGCGGGGCTCTTCCTCTTTGATCAATGAAAGCATTAAAGTTCCCGGATCTTTGGGTTCCCTGAGCTGATCGGATGAGAGGAGATGTCTGATGGATACAAAAGGGATGGGCACCAGGATGACCTGGGCAAATTTTGTATCCTTATAATAGGGCCGGCCCTTAAGGTCATGCAACTCTATCTGCCGGGACGGCTTTGGGGGATAGAAAAAATCACGGTTGCTTTCAAATTCCGGGGAAACCAGGACGTGGTAGAGGCGGTCCCGGGGGCGGCCGTATAACTGGGCCGCTAGTGTCAGGCAGGAACTCATGGTTTTTCTGCCGCCGGCAACGGAAAAGAAAACCGATGTATTTTTTCCCGCAGTAAATTGAAAGGCCAGGTCCAGGCATTTTGCCAGCAGTCTTTCATTGTCATGGGCAGATAAAATATCCTCCAGTTCATTACCGTATTCATCCGTGACCCCATGCACATGGGTATGATCAAAAAGGATGTCGTTTTTTTCAAACCCGTATTCTTCAAGATATTTATAAAAATGACCATTTGGGTTGCCGATCAATTGGGAATAGATTTTTTCTTTCCCATTCCGGGTGGTGATGATATGGATTTCATCAACGCTCTGGTTGTTCTGATGAAGGGCATAAACGGTTTCCGTGATCACCTGGGGGGTCATACCGGTGACGGCCAAAAGGATATTTTTCATGGGACCAGCTCTGTTTTGATTTTTCCCAGCCCGAAGGTGGTCTGTTTGCC
>MGTJ01000008.1:3782-72777 GCA_001799395.1 Desulfobacterales bacterium RIFOXYA12_FULL_46_15
AGCGGCAGATATTCAGCGATGGGGCCTGCATAGGTTACGGAACCGGTCATGCCGCCCATGAGCATTTTTTCATCCTGGCGGAAAGAATACCGCTGCCAGTCATACCAGGAAAGATTTTTTTCTATTGTTTTGACGGTTTCCGCTTTTTTGACAAGTCCCGGATAATCCAATGCCGGCTCCCCGTCTCCATAAACATTCATCAAAGAAGAGATTCTCCGGAGCATGGCCCGGACCAGCAGATGAAAGGGCAGGTCAGCCTGGAGCCTGTTCTCGAATTTCAGGCGAAGGGGAGTTTCCAGGGTCAGTTTTACGCAAAGGTCCTGGCCCTGAAAACTTTCCAAAGATTTCAATCCCAGTTTTTTAACAGGTTTCGGGGTCAGTTTATGATCGTCGGATGAATAGATAACCCCATTATTGCTTTGAACCTTTTCAAGAGAAAACTGCCCGCGATGGGAGTTTAGTTTTTTACCGATGCCGATCTGGCCCATTTGTTCAAATGCGTAGATAAAATAGGGGAGCCAGGTGTTTGCCTCACCCATGAGCAGCAGGGAAAAGTCAAAGGCAGATCCGGCCGGAAAATGTGTCTTGATGGTCAGTGGCGGCTCAATCACGAACGGATGCGGCGGCGCTGCCATGCGGGAATCTTTAGCGTTCACGGAAACCGAGAGTTCAAAAACCCGGGCATAGATACATTTTGTATTGAGCAGGCAGGTTTCGCACTCCTGTTGCTTTAAGGCGCAAACGACTTTTTTCAAGGCTCTGCCGAACACCCCCCGAAACGTTGACCCTTTGTAGCACGGGAGTTCTGCATCTGTATCAAGACGGCAGGTGAAATCGTATTTCTCGAAAAGCATTATGCCTCCGGAATTTAATATTTTTTTTAACACTGGTGGTGCACTTACGAAAACGGATCTTATTTAAAACTGGAGGCCATGTATACAGTTGCAACGTTGCCTTGCAGTGGTTCTATTTTTTTTTAAGGAGATTGTCAAGGATTAGATGGTCCGGTTTTTCAGGCTGTAAAAGATAAATTTTCTATGGTATAGTTCCGGGCAATATAAACGGAAAGGCAAAGGAAACAAAATTTGAAAGAATTAAAAGGATCACAGAAGAAATATTTAAGAGGGCTTGCCCATGGTTTGAATCCGGCCGCGTTTGTGGGGCACAAAGGGCTGACAGATACCTTGACGGCAGAGATCGATCAGGCCCTTGAGGCCTCGGAGCTGATCAAGGTGAAATTCAATGAATTCAAGGAAAAAGATCAGAAAAAAGAACTGATTGAAAAGATCGCCGCTGCCACGCAATCCCATGTGGCCGGAATGATAGGGCATGTGGCTATTTTTTACCGCCGGAACAAGGATGCGGAAAAACAGATCATCAAATTACCATAGGCTTAAAGGGAGCCATGATGCCGTCTTGCCTCAGGTTTCCCGAGTGCCTGGTTGACGAAAAAAAGCTTTTTTTCCAGCGTGCCCTTAAGGCTCTCTCTTTTTTTAATTCCATGGAATAGCAGTTTTAAAAAAAACTATCCATTGACAAACCTGAAAAATAAGCAGTATATCATCATCGGATTTTATAGAACTACGTTCGAAAAATGAATTGAATTAGGCCATGTCATAAAAGGCTGATTATGGGCGTACAGGAAAGAAAAGCAGTGGAGAAACAGCAGCGCCGGAGCCAGATCCTGGATGCGGCAAGAATGCTTCTTTTTTCCACCGGCATTGACAGTGTCTCCATCAGCCGTATCGCAAAAAAGGCTGAGCTGGGTGTCGGGACCATATATTTTTATTTTAAAAACAAAGAAGAAATATTTGCCGCACTCCAGGAAGAAGGATTGTCCCTTCTTTATTCTAAAATTATCCGGTTGGCAAAAAAAGAGCCTGAGCCGGAAAAACAACTGGCCGGGATTGCAAACGTGTATTACCGGTTCAGTGAAGAAAATAAAGATTATTTTGATATCATTAATTATTTTTTATCTTCCCCGTTTGTGTTTTTCGAACCTGAATTAAAACAGCAGATTGATATGTCAGGCCATAAAATTTTAAAGCTTATCCGGGATACGATTCTAACAGGCATTCAAAAGGGGGTTTTCAAGGAAGCGGAACCCAGGCGGTTTTCCATCATGTTCTTTGGAACCCTCCATGGGCTGCTGCATTTTAAAAAGCTTGAACATACGGTTCTTGAAAATGAAAATCATATGGATCTCTATGAATACAGCGTGAATAAATTAATTGATGCAATCAGGTGTCAGTGAGGCGAAAAGGAGGAAAAAAAATTGAAATTAAAAGGAAAAACAGCGCTGGTGACCGGGGCAGGCAAAAAAACCGGGATCGGGTATGCCATGGCGAAAAAATTTGCCTCAGAGGGCTGCAATATCATCATCGCGGATTACGGAAGTGAAAACGGCCTGGATTCTGATGTAAAAACCGGTTCCATGAATGAGATGACGGTGATCGGCCGGGAACTTCATGATGCCTTTCAGGTGGAAACCCTGGTGGTGAATGTGGATGTGACCCTGACTCAAACCATTGCGGACATGGTGTCCTGTATCAGGGAAAAATTCGACAGTGTGGATATCCTGTGCAACAACGCCGGCGCAACTTTTGGTGTGCCGAACGGGATTCATACCTATGATGAGACAGCCTGGATGAAAACCATTGATGTCAATCTTCACGGTGTTTTCAGAATGTCCAAAGCCATTGTCCCCCTGATGCAGAAAAAGGGAGGGGTCATTATCAATACCGCTTCCCGTGCAGGCAAGGTCCCTGCTCTTTTTAACGGGGCTTATTCAGTGTCCAAGGCCGGCGTGATAATGCTGACCAAGGTTATGGCCAGGGAGCTGGCAGGCTTAAAGATCCGGGTGAATGCCGTCTGCCCCGGCCAGATCATGACCGACCTGGAAAGATGGCGGTTCGGCCTTGAAGCTCAATTTTTCAACACCACGGCAGAGGAGCAGGAGCGAAAAATGTGCGAAACCATTCCCATGGGCCGGATCGGGTCCCCGGACGAAGTGGCTGAAATGGCGCTTTTCCTTGCCTCAGATGCTTCTTCCTATGTCACGGGCCAGGCATTGAATATCTGCGGGGGCCAGTTGATGGAGCTTTAAAACCGGCAATATATATAAGGATATGTATTTTTACTAAAAAAGGAGGGAAAAGATGACCAAAACCATAACAGGGGCAGAGCTTGCTGCCCGTGCACTGATAGATAGAAAAATAGAACATGTTTTTTCATTGAGCGGCGGTCATATCACACCGATTTATCAATACCTTGAAGGATCGGATGTAAAAATTTTCGATACCCGGCATGAACAGTCGGCCGTGTTCATGGCCGAAGCCTTTGGAAAACTGACCCGGACGGCAGGGGTGGCCATGGTAACGGCGGGTCCGGGCTTTACCAATGCCCTGACCGGAATTGCCAGCGCCTGTTTTTCAAACACTCCCCTTGTCCTGATTGCAGGGTGCGTGGGGCTTGATAACAAGGAAAAACTGGATCTCCAGGATATGACCCAGGAGGCTGTCATCAAGCCCATGGTGAAAAAAACCCTGGTCTGTCAAAAAGCGGAACGGGTACCCGAATATGTGGATATGGCCTTCAGGATTGCCCAGAGCGGGCGGCCCGGGCCTGTCTATCTTGAATTCCCCATTGATGTCTTGAATACGCCGGTTGATGCGGCCCAAATCCGGTATCCCAGGACCGAGGTCACGTCAAATCCGGTTGACCCGTCCAAAGCCGGAGCATTGATCGAAATGCTTAAAACCGCACAGCGTCCGGTCGTCATTGCCGGTACCGGAGCCTTTCAGTCCGGTGCTGAAGCTGAACTGAAAGCTTTTATCGAAAAAACAGGCCTGCCTTTATTGACTTCCCTGTCCGGCAGGGGTGTTGTATCGGATGACCATCCCCTATGTTTTGAGGGGGCTGTTGCCGTCCGTCCCGGATGCGGTTTTACCGCATATTTTGAAACGGATCTCATTATCATCCTGGGCTCCAGGATTTGCCTGTATTATCTCTTTGGTGATCTTTTCAACCCGGCAGCTAAAATGGTTCAGGTGGATATTGAGCCTGAAGAAATCGGCAGGAATAAAAGCATTGACCTGCCTGTGGTCAGTGATGTAAAGGCGTTTCTTGAGGTTTTAAATCAATTGATGGGTCCAGGGCTTGAAGATGAATTTAAATCAAAATTCGCTCCCTGGATCAAAAAACTGACAGCCGCCCATAAAGAGAGCAAGGAAGCATCCCAAAACGACTGGCAGTCATCTTGTATACCCATCCATCCCCTGCGTCTCGCAAAGGAAATCAATGAATTCATGAACCGGGAAACGGATTTCGTCATCGCTGACGGCGGAGATACCACCACCTGGATGGGCATGACAAGGACCATTACCCGTCCGGGACAGTATCTGGACTATGGTATTTTCGGGTCCCTGGCCGTGGGGCTTCCTTATGCAAACACAGCCAAGCTCCTGAATCCCGGCAGCCGGGTCTGTCTTTTGACCGGTGACGGGTCGGTGGGGTTTAATTTCATGGAATTTGAAACCGCCATCCGGAAAAATCTGCCAATTGTTGTGGCGATTTCCAATGACCTTGGCTGGGGCATGATCCGCCACAGCCAGGAGCTTCGCATCGGCCATGCTATTGAAGCCGGGACCTTTATCGGGAAGGTGGATTATCATAAAATGGTGGAAGCCATCGGCGGCAAGGGCTTTTTTATTGAAAAACCGGAGGATATCCGGCCGGCACTGGAAGAAGCCTTTGCATCCCAAAAAGTCTGCTGTATCAATGTCATGACCGACCCGACAACAGTAAGCCCGGCCAGCATGATGCTGGCCAATGTCGGTGCATACAAGGCGTGAATTTTTTTTAAAGGGAGGGGGAAGAATGGAACCGGTATTGATTGATCAGGTCCGGCTGAATTTTAATGCCGCAGGGATTACCATTATTAATGCCGCCATTGGGTTGATGATGCTGGGGGTTGCCCTGGAATTGAAAAAAGAGGATTTCATGAGGATTGTTAAAAGTCCGAAAGCACCGCTCATAGGGCTTATGGCCCAATTTGTGCTGCTTCCGGCGTTTACTTTTCTTCTGGTGCTCATCATAAAACCCCATCCCTCCATTGCTCTCGGCATGATTCTGGTGGCTGCCTGCCCGGGCGGGAACCTGTCCAATCTCATGACTTATCTGTCCAACGGCAACATTGCACTGTCCATCAGCATGACAGCGGTCTCAACGGTTGTGGCCATCATCATGACACCGCTTAATCTTTCTTTATGGGGCAGCCTGAACCCTGATACTGCCCCCATCTTAACCAAGGTCAGCCTGAGCCCTGCGGATGTGTTTGTCACAGTCTTTCTGATTCTCGGTATCCCTCTTGTGGCCGGGATGTCCATCGGTCATTTCCGGCCTGGTTTTGCCTTGAAAGTCAAAAAACCATTCAAGATTTTTTCCCTTATTTTTTTTATTATCATTGTCTCAGGAGCACTGGCAGCCAATTTCCAGTATTTCATCAAATATGTGGGGATCGTTATGGTGGCCGTTTTTATCCATAATGCCCTGGCCCTGAATATCGGATACTGGTCCGGCAGGCTGGCAAGACTGGATGAAAAAGACTGCCGGGCCGTCTGTATTGAGGTGGGCATTCAGAATTCAGCCCTGGGCTTGGTGCTGGTGTTCAGCTTTTTTAACGGGCTGGGCGGCATGGCCATTGTGGTTGCCTGGTGGGGGGTCTGGCATATCATCGCAGGTCTTGCGGCAGCAGGCATTTTTAATCTTAAAAAACTGCCTGGGAATAAATAATAAAAGGTGTCCTGAAAAATGACACAGGATGGGTTAAAAAGAATTAAATGAATAAAATGATAAAGGAGTTGCATAAAATGACAAAACAGAAAATGACACCCAGCGAAGCCCTGGTTGAAACCCTTGTGGCGGAAGGGGTTCAACATGTCTTTGGGATTGTCGGATCAGCTTATATGGATGCCCTGGATCTTTTCCCGGCAGCAGGCATAAGGTTTATTCCTGTGGCCCATGAACAGGCTGCCTGCCATGCGGCAGACGGTCTTGCCAGGGTGACAGGCAGACCCCAGGTCTGTATTGCCCAGAACGGTCCGGGCGCTGCCAATTTTGTTTCCGCCCTGACGGCTGCCTATTGGGCACATTCTCCAGTGGTGGCCATCGCACCTGAAACAGGGTCCATGGGAATCGGCACCGGCGGTTTCCAGGAACTGGATCAGATGCCCATGTTTGAAAAGCAGACGGTTTACCAGGTCAGGGTCAACCGGCCCGAAAGAATGGCAGAACTTGCCAGGCAATGTTTTTTCAGGGCCAAACTGGAAAACGGACCGGCCCATTTAAATATTCCAAGGGATTATTTTTATGGGGTCTGCGAGGATGAAATTTATACGACCATGACCTTATCCAGGGGGATGGGTTCAGAAAAGGCCATTGAAGCGGCGGCAAGGCTTCTTGTGGAAGCGAAATATCCGGTGATCCTGTCCGGCGGCGGGGTGAGCCAGGGCAATGCCTTAAAAGAGGTCATAGCCCTGGCCGAATACCTGACCGCGCCTGTGGTGAATTCCTATCTTCATAATGATACCTTTCCCGGGGATCACCCTCTGTCCTTAGGCCCCATCGGGTATTGCGGGTCTAAGGCTGCCATGAGAACCATTGCCAAAGCCGATGTCGTCCTGGCCCTGGGATCGCGGCTCGGCCCTTTTGGCACCTTGCCCCAGTATGATATGGACTACTGGCCGAAAACAGCAAAGATCATCCAGGTGGATGCTGATGCAAAGGTCCTGGGTGTGTCAAAAAAAGTGGATGTGGCAAGCATTGCCGATGCAAAAGAATATGCAGACGCACTTTTAAGGATGATCCGGACACAAAAGCCCGGGGTTGAGGTGAATGCGCAACGGCTTTTGGATGTTGAAAACGAAAAGAAGATCTGGAATAAGGAACTTGATACCTGGTCAGGTTCAACAAATTCACTCATGCATCCGAGACGCTTTTTAAAAGAACTTACAAAGGCCATGCCCAGGGGGTCCATTGTGGCTACTGACATCGGCAACAATTCCTCCATGTGCAATGCCTATCTTAAATTTTCCAATATACGCCGGCATATCTCGGCTCTTTCCTGGGGAAATTGCGGGTTTGCCTATGGTGCAGCCATGGGAGCGAAAATCGGCTGCCCTGACAAGCCGGTATTTGCCTTTCAGGGGGATGGGGCCTATGGTATCAGCGGGATTGCCGAAGTCATGACAGCGGTCAGGGAAAATATCCCGGTCATTGCCGTTGTGGCCAATAATTTTGAATGGGGTGCGGAAAAGAAAAACCAGATCGATTATTACAACAACCGGTTTGTGGGGGCCAATCTGCATGAGAATCCGGATTATGCAAAGCTTGCTGAGGACATGGGCGCAAAAGGCTACAGGGTTGAAGATTACAGGGAAGTAGGGGATGTGGTAAGGGATGCTGTGGCATCAAACAGGCCCTGTGTCATAAACGCCATTATCCAGGGCGGGGAAGAAGTTCTGGCAGAACCGTTCAGACGGGATGCCCTGAAAATGCCGGTCCGGTATCTTGAAAAATACAGGCATCTGAACGGATGAACACTATCGTCACAAGAAATTTTATCGTAATCAGGATGTGCAAAATTGTGCGGTTTTTGGAAGAGCACTTATGGTATTATCTATCAGGAGTCAAATTTGACTGATTATGGAGCGATTCATCCACAAGTTCGGGCTTTTTGAGATTTGCCATGATACAAGATAAGGTAACACATTCTTTAATAAAGGATTCCGCCGCCACCCGGATGGTTTCAGACCCGATGACGGCAATATCAGCTTTGTCTTCTATTTGGACTTCAATATGCCCGTTTCCCGTCAATCCAGGTTTGAACCACACGGCTTGTGTCTGAGAAGGGATTTTTGTCCACAACACAAAACGTGGCCGGAGCGCCCTCGATCAATCCATCGTTTTTGAGCCCGATGGAGCTGCTTCCGCCAAAGGTGCCCGCAGCCAGAGCCTGCACCTCGCTGATCCTCTCATCCGGATCAAACACCGAGCCGTCCGTTTTCTTCCTGTCCACAGCACGCCTGATATTGTGCAGCGGATCATCCGCACCACAGGGGCCGTCGGAACTGATGCAGATGCGAACCCCTCTTTCTGAGAGGCTCCTCAACGGGAACACCTTCAGGTATGGAACAATGCCCCTCTTCTCTATGGCGTCGGCATAGTACGGGATGAACCCGGGCTGGATCGATGCGACCGCGCCGCAGGATGCAAAGGGGTCCAGCCCCTCCCTGTCCATGATCAGCACGTGCTCGATGGACGAGCTTGACCCCACGCCCAGCTCCTTCACAACCCGGGCTGCCTGGTTTGCCGCAACATTGCCCAGGGCGTGCATGACCAGCCGGTAGCCTTTCTCCGTGAAGAAGCGGGCGCGCCTGCTGAGTTCATCCGGGTCATTGAATCTCAGGTAAGGCATGACTATTTTTTTTCCCCTCAGGGTGCTCTTCTGTTCAAGGAGCAAAGAAAACGGCGAGAGGTTCTTAAGTGAGAGACTGTCCATGGCAGCCCTGAAGGCAGCCTTCAGCCCTGAAATGGCGGGCATGCTTGCAGCGGCCCGGTTGGCCCCGTCCAGGAAGAATTTGACGCTCTTCGGGGCATGTTCGCTGCAGATGGAATCCAGATCATCCTTTAATTCAGGGGGCGTACACAGGCCTTCGAATGCTGTCACGCACCAGCTTAACTTCAAGGGGGTGTGCTTCTGCACATCTTTGAAAAGCCTCTGAATATCAGACGGTAACCCTGGATCGTTGACATGGGTCAGCCCTCTGCGAAGGCATTTTTCAGCCTCGTCAAGGATAAGCCTCACCTTTTCTTCATCACTGAGAGTCTGGAGGCATTCCCGGAACATGGTAAAGAGAACCCTGCCCATGGCGCCTTCCCACACCGTTCCTTTTGGTGTTCCATTTATATGGATATCCATGTCATCCGGCACCCGCAGGATATCCCTGCTGATCCCTGTCCGTCTGAGGGCCTCGGTGGAGACGAGACCCCGGTGGCAGGTGGTGTCGACCACCAGGACGGGCGAACCCATGGAAACCTTGTCGATCTCGTGAATGCGGGGGAGGGCCGAGCGCTTCCACCGCGCATTGTCCAGACCGGAAAAAAAGACCCATGGTTTGTCCGGACCCTTTGATCTGCATGCCGCCTCGATGGCCTCAAGGGCATCCTGTTTGGATGTCCAGGCGCCTGCATCTCCTCCCATGGGCAGCATGGCCGCAATGAAAAAATGGCTGTGGGCATCGATAAGGCCGGGTATGATATGCATCCCTCCGAGGTCCATGGACGATTCCCCCGGGGCTGTTTCCTGATGAAAAATCTTTTGCACCTTTCCATCCCTGAGGCACATTCCGCCTTGCATCTGCATCAGTTCTTTCCCGGTCCAAACAATTGCATTGCTCAATACAACATCTTTTTGCCAGCCCATAGATCTCTCCTTAAATATGATTTTGAATCATGGTCTTTTGTATGGTCAACCCTGTCCGCTTATTTATAATAGAATTTGTCTTCCAGTTTCATAAACCCCCGGATCGCATTCTCAAGGCCGAAGGAAATAGGATCTGCCGGCCAGGGGAACATTTTCCTGCCTACAAAAAACATATCTGTCCGGTGCGTTTCTTGACCTGTGATAAGTTCGGCAATGGTTTTGCCGTTTAAAGTTGTCAGCGAAACGCCGTGGCCCATGCAGCCTAACGAGAATATGGCCTTTTTGTCTTTGCCGAGGTATCCGATGGCCGGGGCCATATCCAATGTAATGGAAACAGGCCCGCCCCAGCGGTGGGTAAACCGAATCCCTTTTAATTGAGGGAAAACCTCAAGAACATGTGTTTCCAGAAGCCGGAATATCCTGTCGTTTAAATCCCTGTTTAAGTCATCGCCATATCCGAAACTGACATCACCTCCCCCCATCACGATCCGGTTGTCTTTTGTCAGACGGTAATAGTGAATCAGGTCCCGTGCATCTTCGACACCGGCCCGGCACTTCCACCCGATGGAATCATATTGTTTTTGTGTTAAGGGTTCGGAAATCACGATGTGAGTGAATGCGGGGAGTTGAAGGTTTTTAAGCTCAGGGAAAAGAATCGAATAGGCATTGGTGGCAAATACAAGGTATTCGGATTCAATGCTGCCTTTTTCAGTGTGGACGATAAATCCGGATGGCGCCGTTTTTTCAAATTTTATGACCGGCGATTGTTCATATATGACAGCGCTGTTTTTTTCAGCCAGGTCTTTTATTCCCCGCGCCAGCCTTGCCGGATTTACGATGCCGCACCGGGGCTCAAACCATCCCTCCTTGTAAAAATTTGTTTCAAATTCGGCAGAGAGCCTGTCCCTGCTCCATCGTTCCACTCCGCCAAGCCCCCATTTCTCCATAATTTTAAAATCATGATTGATGCGTTTCACCTGGGCAGGACTGGTGCCCACCAGAAGGTAGCCGCTGCGTTCATAATCGCAATCGATATTGTTTTGCGTGATGACGTCATGGAGGTAATCCACGGCTTCCTCCATATATTGATGGGCGGATTTTGCTTTTTCATCGTTGAACCGGAACTTGGTGATTCCTTTGGTCAGGCCGAAAAGGGTCATGGAAAAACCGCCGTTGCGGCCGGATGCGCCATAACCGCAGACATCGGATTCAATAATGCGGACATCGATGCCGGGATTGATTTGTTTCAAATGATAGCCCACGGACAGGCCAGTGTATCCGCCGCCGATAACAACAACATCCGCTTTTTGGGTGCCTTCGAGGCTGGGATTGGGCGTTATGGTGTGGGGCAAGGATTCCAGCCACCAGCTTTTGGATCGGTAGTCATTCATTTCCTATCTCCTTTTGAAAAAATTAACGCTTGACAGAAGGTGCTTTTCCAACATAATATTTAGTTAGTCAACCAACCAAATATTATGTTGGAAAACTAATGTCAATGTTTTATTTAAAAGGATCATTTTATGTCTAAAAAAAACGGATCGGATAAAAGAATCCAAATTCTTGAAGCCTTAAACCGTTGCCTGCAAAACAAGCCGTTCGACAAGACTTCCATCAAGGACATTGCACGGGCTGCAGATGTTAATCACGGTTTGCTTCATTATTATTTCAAAAGCAAGGAAGACATATTGATCCAGTATATTGACTATGTGATCGATCATTACAGAAACATGGTCAAAGAAAGGTTCAGCGATAAAGAGCTGGAAGGCATTGATAAAAAAAAGCTTGTCCAAGAATTTTTCATGTTCACCCATGATAGAATTACTCTGGATCGGTCCCTTTCAAAGGTTTTCATTGAAATCTGGGAAATCGCTGTTTATCATCCGGCAGTGAAGGCTAAACTTCAGAGCGCTTATCAGGAATGGATGGATGTGTTGTCCCATATGCTGACGCCTCTGAACAACGACATTGACTTATCCCGCCGCACCAGTTTTGCAATGGTTGCTTTCCTCGAAGGAATGGCGCTTTTTTCGATTATCCTGGATCCGGATTCAAAAGAATTTAAGAAGATATTATCCGGTTTTCAATCTAAAATCATTGACATGCTTTAGCTCGAATGAGTTTGGAGACTTAAGGGAACCCATCCTGGACTTTGTCCTTGAAACGTTTCATGCTCTTGGCATGAAGCCGGATCTTTGACTGTCCACACATTTGAAAATATGTGAATCCAAGAAACTTGCGTAGCCATGGTCTGCTGACGGCACTCTTCTCCTCGTTTACTTCCGATACTATTGTGTGGGATATACAAAATACCCAAAGATCATTTTTCAATCCCAATCCTGATTGAGAAAATTCACAGCCTGTTTTTCCGACCAGTAAAGATTTTGTCTGTTAAAAGAAACAAACCCTACATGGCCCCCGGATTCAGGCATGAGAAGGGTGAGATTTTTATTGGCCAAAACCTCTTTTACAGGAAAACAGGCTTTTGGTAAAAACGGGTCGTTTTTTGCGTTAATGATGAGTGTGGGGATTTTGATATGGGGAAGATGCGGTTTGCTGGAGCATTTTTCCCAATAATCCTCTGCGTTTTTAAAACCGTGGATAGGGGCTGTGTACCGGTCATCAAAGGCTTTGAAGTCTTTGATCATTTCATAGCCTTTATCATCGATGAGGCCGGGCAAAAGTTTCATCTTATCCTTGATCTTCTGATGCAACATGAAAAGGAACCGCTTCATGTAGAGGCTGTTCACAGGTTTTGCCAGAACCTTTGCACTTTCTTTTAAATCACAGGGCACGGAAAACACCACTGCTTTTTTGATAATGGGGTCAGGCGTCTCCCGTCCAAGATAAAGAAGGGTCAGGTTGCCGCCTAGGCTAAAGCCGATCAGGGCTATTTCCCTATAAAGATGCTTATGTCCTGCATGATTGATGACCCTGGAAAGATCATCCGTGACACCGTTGTGATAAGACCTAAGCAGACGGTTGGGCTCTTCGCTGCACGATCTGTAATTCCATGCCAGGGCATCCCAGCCGTCTTTGTTTAGGGCATTGACCATGCCTTTGACATAGCTCCTGCTGGTATTGCCTTCAAGGCCGTGGGAGATGACGGCAAGGCGGTCATGGCCATTGACGGACCAGTCAAGGTCTAAAAAATCGTTATCAAAGGTTGAAATCCTTTCCCTTTTATACCGGACAGAGTCCACCTTCCGGAAAAGCACTGGAAAAATAGTCTGGACATGGCCGTTTCCAAAAAGAAAAGGCGGGGTATAATATTTTTCAGGCACAGGTCAGCTCCTTATTTCTGCTGTTTAATTCCACATGAATCTGATATATTATTTTCCCTGTGATGTAAAATTTTATTAAACAAAAGGATCTCTTAGACATATGAAGGTTGGAATTATCGGCCTGCCCCAGACAGGCAAAAAAATGTTGTTTCAGATTTTGACGGGAAGCGAGATAAAAGACGCCTCCAGGGCGGCTAAACTTTTACCGGGTGCTGCAGATATCATAGATTCAAGATTTGACAGACTGGTTGAACTCTATGAACCTAAAAAAAATGTCAGGGCCAGGATCGATCTCGTTCTCTTGCCCCGGATGGAAGCCGAAACCATCTCAAAAGGCGAGATTTTCAAGGATATTGCCGATATGGATGCCGTCTGTCATGTGGTCCGGGCTTTTGAAGATGAGGCCGTCTATCATGCCGGGGGGTCTGTGGATGCCTTGAGGGATTTTGAGATGGTCAATTCCGAGCTGATCCTGCATGACCAGATATTTGCCGAAAAACGGATCGAACGGATTTCCGCCATGGTGAAAAAGATAAAGGATGAAGATCAGCAAAAAGAACTCATTCTGATGAATAAATTAAAAGATTTTTTAGAGTCTGAAAAGCCTTTGAGGATGATAGAGCTGAGTGATGATGAGGAAAAAATGATCCGGAGCTATCCTTTTATTACCCGGAAAAAACTTGTTATTGCCGTGAATGTGTCGGAACAGGACCTTGAAAATGACGGTATCCTGTCAGCCTTTAAAGACCGGTGTGAGAACCTGATGATGGAAGTTATGCTGGTCTCAGCCAAGGTGGAAGCTGAAATCGCCCTTCTGGATACAAAAGAGGAAAAAGAAGAATTCCTAAAGGATCTCGGCATCAAAGAAACAGCCCTTGAAAGCCTGACCAGGCTCTGCCTGAAATCCTTGAACCTGATTTCATTTTTTACGGTTGGAAAGGACGAAGTCCGCCAGTGGCTGATCCGGAAGGGTTCAAAAGCACCAAGGGCGGCAGGTGTGATCCATTCTGATCTTGAAAGAGGATTTATCCGGGCCGAAGTCTTTAAATATGATGACCTCATGGAAAAAGGCAGTGAAGCAGACCTTAAGAAAATCGGGAAAATTTATGTTGAAGGCAAAGACTATGTGGTGGAAGACGGGGATATATTAAATATCCGGTTCTCCGTCTGACCGGAAAAAGGGTGCTGTTTACCTACCAGTTACCGGCAGGACGGATGACCGGTTCCAGGCCTGTTTTTTCTTTTAATACAACAACAGCTTTTTTTGCTTCATCCAAAGAGGCATAGCTGCCGGACCGGACAAGGTACCAGTCCCTGCCTTTTGAATCTTTCACGATAAGGATGCCGGCATCGATTCCGCTTTCAATCAGTTTTGTTTTCATCTTATCTGCATTGGGCCGGCTTATAAATGCACCTGACTGAAGTGAAAGCCCTGTGTTTGTGCTTGCCTGTATGACCGGGGGATTATTCCGGGGCTCAGGGATCTGATCTGTTTTGTTTTTCTCCTTGAGCGATGCCAGTTTGTCTTTGGCATAGTCATTGTCATGGTCTTTTTGGAGTGCTGTTTCATAGGATTCGACAGCCTTTGCAATATCCCCTGACCTGGCCAGGAGATCCCCTTTGTAGCAGAGTGCCCAGTAAAAATCAGGTTTCAGGCTGAGGGTTCTGGAAAGTGAATCAAGGGCATCTTTATCGCGCCTAAGTTCGGTAAGGCACAGAGCCCGGTTAAAATGGGCGATATAATTGTCCGGGGCCATTTCTATTTCAATATCATAATTTTTAACAGCTTTTTCATATTCTTTTTTATAATACCAGGCAACTCCCAGATTGCTGTAAAGGCCTTTCAATTCCGGGAATAATTCTTTTGCTTTTTCAAAATCCGCAATGGCAGGATCATATTTTTCCAATTTCATATAGCAGACCCCGCGGTTTTTGTAGGCATCCGGATTGCCGGGAGCAATTTCTATCAGGCCTGAAAATTTATCAATCGCTTCCTGGTACCGGTCTTGTTTGAAAAGAAGGACACCATCATCAAAGAGTTCTTTTTCCTGGTTTGCAAAACACAGGGTATGACAGAACACGGCCAATAATATGAACAGGATGTTTTTTTTCAAACCATGCCTCCCTTTCTATTTGTTTTAAATTAAATTTATATTATATAAGCAAGCATGTTCAAATCAATAAAAAAATATATTTATAAGGCAAAAGAAGAGGTTGCAAAGGAATATAACACGACTTCTGAAAAAACCGTTGTGATTGATTCCGAAGAAAAGACCCTGCCGAAAATCTGGACAGGTATCGACCTTGACGGGACCCTGGCATACCTTGACCGGAATTCCTCCTATGGTAAAGTGGGTAAGCCGGTTCCGGCCATGATGGAGCTGGTCGGAAAAATGATCAACAGCGGCATCAGGATAAAGATATTCACGGCCAGGGCCGGGGACCCGGAACAGATTCCCATTATCCGGAAATGGCTTCAGGACAATAACCTGCCGGAGCTTGAAATAACCAATGTGAAAGACTACAATATGCAAAGGCTTTATGATGACCGCTGCATCCAGGTGGAAAGAAATACAGGCCGTCTCATTGTTGACAAATAATGTGAAAAGGACAGGGTAAAAAGATGAAGTATATTTACTACATACTTGTTATCGTAATTGCTTTTTCAGGGTTGGCAGCCTATGGACGTTTAGACACCCGTATTAAAATTTCAAAACCGTTTATAACCGTCAATGACAGGGTTATTTCCGAAGCAGAATTTGAATCGGCATTGAAAAAAAAGCCTTCCCATATGAGCCTGGACCAGTTTGCAGAATCTGTTATTGACAAACAGCTTTTGATTCAGGAAGCCATCAGAACAGGAATTATCAAAGAAGAATATTTCAGAAGTCTGGTTGAGGATTTTTATGAACAATCATTGATAAAAATACTTCTGGACCGGAAACTGGATTCCCTTAATGTCACTGTGACGGCTGAAGAAATCGGAAAATATAAGGAACTGGCCCAAAGCAGGGTCTTCTTAACCAGGTTTGTTTATCCGGCAATGAAGGATATGCAGGACAAAACCAATGAAACCGTTCAGGATGTGGAAAACGATTTTGTAAACCTGTCGGATGATCTTAAATTTGCATTACTCGCCCTTGAAAAAGATGAATCTTCAACGCCAAAGAAAAAGAGTATGGATGGCGTTTTGATTTATAAACTCAATGATATACGGAAAATAGAAAAAAACGGAATAGAACAGGATGAAGAATTTGATACAAAAAAGATTTCCTTGTTTATTCAGAATAAAAAAAAGGAACAGCTTCTTGATGAATGGACTGATTCAATCCGTGAATCTGCAGAGATCTGGAGGAAAAAATGAACACTTACCCTCAATTCAAGCGACTAAATTATTTTATTAACAAAGAATTCCAGGGCCGGTATATCTTTAATTATTTTCTTCTTGCAATAATTGGAAGCATAGTGTTCATAGCCGTGTTCAGTTTTTTTTCATCAAATACCCTCTCTATTGTCTATGATAATTATCATCTCCAAATAGGGCTTACGCCAGGACTCCTGTTCAAGAAAATATTAAGCACTCAATGGCTGTTTGTTGTTTTTGGCGGGGGGATTGTAGCTATTGTCACGCTTATTCTGACACATAGGGTGGCCGGTCCGTTTTACAGGTTTGAAAAAACCCTGGATGAAATGCTGAAAGGCGATATTTCAAAAAAAATCATATTGCGGAAAAAAGACGAGGGTAAGGAGCTTGCACTGAAAATAAACACATTTAATTATATGCTTCAAGACAAGTTATCGACCATGGAAAATTTCAATGCCCAGATCGCCGTATCCTCCCTGCATTTAAAAAAAGCTCTGAGCGACTCGGAACTTGGCGTTGAAAGATTCGGCCCTCTTTTAAATGAAATACTGGATAGCCAGAAAAATATTCAAGCCATGATCAACAGCTATACATTTACCAGGGAAAAATTTTAGGAATGATGTCATGTGTAGCTTATAACAGGATCATTTCCTTTTCCAGGAACCAGGTCAGGGTTTTTTGAATCCCGGTTTCAAAGGATTCTTTTGGGGCATAGCCATGGCTTGAAATTATTTTGGCTGCATCAACGGCATACCGCCGGTCATGGCCGGGCCTGTCCGTGACATGGGTGATAAGGGTCTCAGGATGGCTGCCTTTGGATGAGGGGCAGCCGGGGAATTTTTGTACAAGAGCCGGGTTTTTTCTAAATTCCTTATCCAATAGTTCACAGACGAGTTTAACAATATCGATATTGGCCCATTCGTTGTTACCGCCAATATTATAGGTTTCTCCTGTTTTTCCTTTTCCAAGGATAAGGTCGATTCCAAAGCTGTGGTCATCCACATAGAGCCAGTCACGGATCTGTTTTCCGTCCCCATAGACAGGCAGAGGCTTTCCGTAAAGAATATGGGTGATGATCAGGGGAATCAGTTTTTCCGGGAACTGGAAAGGGCCGTAATTGTTGGAACAGTTGCTGATGGTGGTCGAGAGGCCATAGGTTTTATGATAGGCCCGGACCAGATGATCGGATGCTGCTTTGCTTGCAGCATAGGGAGAATTCGGGGCATAGGGCGTTTTTTCCGTAAAGGGAGGGTCATAGGGTTTTAATGATCCATAGACTTCATCGGTTGAGATATGATGAAACCGGTGGGGTATGGTCTTATCATCCAGCCAGAGTTTTCTGGCTGCCTTGAGGAGTGTATGGGTTCCCACAATATTGGTGTTGATGAATTCATCCGGGCCGGTGATTGACCTGTCCACATGGGATTCTGCGGCAAAATGGACAATGGTGTCGATCCTGTGGCCGGCCAGAAGGGATTCTACAAGGGGCTGATCCAGGATATTGCCGTGGACGAATTCAAATTTCGGGTTTTTTTCAGCCCGGGTCAGATTCTGCCTGTTTCCGGCATAGGTCAGGGCATCCAGAACAACCACGTGGTCTTCCGGATATTTGTTCAGCCAGTAATAGACGAAATTTGTGCCGATAAACCCGGCACCGCCTGTCACAAGAAGATGTCTCATGGGTGGATTTCCTTTAACATGGATCTGAGATGGACACGCCAGTGGATGGGCTTCAGGTCTAGTGCGTGTAAAAAGGATGTTTTGTCAAGGACACTGTAAAAAGGCCTTTTTGCAGGTGTCGGATAGAGATGGCCCGGGATCGGAAAAACCGGGATGGCCTGGTTCAGAAGCCCTGCCGTCATCCCTTCTTCCTGGATGGCCATGGCAAAATCATACCAGGACGCCACACCTGCATCGGTCCAGTGAAATAGTCCTGATATTTTTTTTTCAAGGGCAGTCCAGATGGCCCGTGCAAGACCGTTGGCCCAGGTGGGTGTTCCAATCTGCTCATCAATGATATTCAGGCTTTGTTTTTCCTTCATGAGCCTGAGCATGGTTTTTACAAAATTATCTCCGTGGGAGGAGTAGAGCCAGGCCGTTCTGATGATAAGGGATTGATTGCGAAGAATTTTTTGAACCGACTGCTCCCCTCCTAATTTGGTTCTGCCGTAAACTGATATGGGGTCAGGCGGGTCGTCAGGCAAATAAGGTTTATGGTTCTGGCCGTTAAAGACAAAATCCGTTGAAATGTGAACCATGCGGATATTATCCTGCCGGCAGTATCCGGCGATTTCTGCAACCGCTGTGTGGTTGAGCCTGTCGGCAGTATCCCTGTCTTCTTCCGCCTTATCCACGGCAGTGTAAGCAGCCACATTGATAAGGCTATCCGGACGGCAGGCCCGGATCCGTTCCAGAATGCCGCCGGTACTGCACAGATCGATTTGGGGATAATCACAGGCGTCAAGTGTCACGTAATCCGGACAGGTACGCTGCAATTCCCATCCCAGCTGGCCGTTTGACCCCAACAGGAGAATTTTCATTTAAACACCTCGGCATTTTGTAAACTTAAACCTGATCCGTCTTTTTTTGACAAAACCGGAGCAGTCCCGGGGATGACCGGCCATTCAATGCCTATGGACGGATCATTCCAGGTAATACACCGTTCATGATGGGGAGAGTAATAGTCTGTACATTTGTAAACAAATTCGGCTTCCTGACTGATGACATAAAAACCATGGGCAAAACCAGGAGGAACCCATAGCATTTTTTTGTTTTCTGCTGAAAGAAAGGCGCCTGCCCATTTTCCGAAAAATGGAGAAGATTTGCGTAAATCAACCGCTACATCAAAAACTTCTCCTGAAATCACCCGTACAAGTTTACCCTGGGGGTGTTGTATCTGATAATGCAGTCCCCTTAAAATTCCCTGGCTGGATTTGCTGTGATTGTCTTGAACAAAAGTTTCACAACATAGATTTTTTTTAAATTCATCTTCCCGGAAAGTTTCCATGAAAAAGCCGCGATGATCTCCAAAGATTTCGGGTTCGATCAGGATAACGTCCGGAAGGTTCAGGTGAAGGTATTTCATCATAGTGTTACTCCTGTTTCAGAACAGACAAAAGATATTGTCCATAACCGTTTTTTTTCATGGGCTGGGCCAGTTTTTCCAGTTGTTTAGCATCGATATGCTTCATTCTGAAGGCGATTTCCTCAGGGCAGGCAATTTTCAATCCCTGGCGGTCTTCCACAACCTTGATAAAGGTAGCGGCATCCAGAAGTGAATCATGGGTTCCCGTGTCCAGCCATGCGGTTCCGCGGCTGAAAAGTTCGATATCCAGTTTGCCGTTTTGAAAATAAATATTGTTGATATCCGTTATTTCAAGCTCACCCCGTGCAGACGGTTTTATCTTCTTGGCAATGTTGACGACATCATTATCATAGAAATACAGCCCTGTAACAGCATAATTGGATTTCGGTTTTTCCGGTTTTTCTTCAATGCTGGTGATATTGCCTTTATCATCAAATCCAACGACACCATACCGCTGGGCATCTTTGACATAATACCCGAATATGGTTGCACCTGTATTCCTTTTAGAAACAGCCTGTAATCTTTCGGATAATCCTTCCCCGTAAAAGATGTTATCTCCCAGGATCAATGCTGCAGGGTTTTTCCCGATGAAATTCTCCCCAAGGATAAAGGCCTGGGCAAGTCCGTCCGGGGAGGGCTGGACAGTATATTCAATACTGATACCCCATTGTGAACCGTCTCCTAAAAGGTATTTGAAGCTTTCATGATCATGGGGGGTGGTGATGATCAGAATCCGTGTAATACCGGAAAGCATCAGGGTCGTTAATGGGTAATAGATCATGGGTTTATCATAGACCGGCATTAATTGCTTGCTGACGGAATAGGTTAAAGGATACAGACGGCTTCCTGATCCGCCCGCCAGTATGATCCCTTTTCGTTCTAAACCCGGTTTGGGGGATAGATTACGATTAGTTTTTCGGGGGTTGGATGTCATTGTTAGAAAATAGCTCCGCTAAATTAATATTCCATTGAATTCTCATGGGCCTCTGAAAGCCGCTCTTTTAAATAGCTGACGGCTTTTGTGTCATATTCGCTAAGATCAAAGCAGTAGCCGTCCTCACCCAGGAGGCCTTCGGGGATAAGATCCCCGGCTCCATCCGGGTCTGTGATCATTCCTCCGTAAAAGCACACGGACAGCCATCTTTCTTCAGGGTCGTCATCAATGACATCCACCATGGCAAAAAGGGAACGGTTTTTCTGGCTTTTATGTTTCGGGCGAAGTGAATAGCTCACACCCGGTCTTTCATTGAATTCAAGGGAGGTTCCGGTAAGGGTTTTCAAGTGTTCATAAAGTTCGGAAAATGCCTGGCGGGTTTCGGTTTCAGTCCAATTTTGAATAAATGTTTCAACAGGGTTCATGAATTATTCCTTTATGTGTTTCAAGAGATGTCCAAGTTCAGGAAAGATCAGGGCATTACAGGCCAGTTTGCAGGCTTTGATGCTGCCCGGCATTAAGAAGACGAGGCTCTGTCCGATAACTCCGGCTGTGGCCCGGGAAAGGATGGCGGCCGAGTCGATTTCTTCAAAACTGAGTTGCGCAAAAAGAGGGCCGAATGCAGTGAGTTCTTTTTCAAACAGGGGTTTGACAGCCTCAATGGTGACGTCTTTGGGGCTTATGCCGGTTCCGCCGGATATGATAACGGCATCGGGAACTATTTTCCCGGTCACATGCAGGGTCAATTCTTTGATGGCAGTTATGTCATCCGTGACCATCTGGTGAATGACGACTTCGTGGCCTTCTTTTTTGGCCTGTTTTTTAATCCAGGCGCCAGACTCGTCCTGATCAAGATTTCGTGTCGTTGAGACAGAGATCACAGCAACCCGGAGATGATCCGGTGCGTTTTTCTTATGGCTTTCAGTACTCATGGCTTAATCCTGTTCCATATAAACAAGATCCTTTTGGTCATGTTCGACCACAAGGACATTGATCATATCATCATGTTCGGTGTTAATGGAAATACCCTTGTAGTCGGGCTGGATAGGAAGCTCCCGGTGCCCGCGGTCAATCAGGATGGCCAGCTCGATCCGCGAAGGCCTGCCGAAATCCAGCAGGGCATCCATGGCGGCGCGGATGGTCCGGCCGGTGAAAAGGACATCATCCACCAGGATGATATCGATGCCATCCACGGAAAAAGGGATATTGGAAGGCCGTACCGTGGGCTGCCGGCTGATTTTTGTCCAGTCGTCCCGGTACATGTTGATATCCATGCTGCCGACAGGGATGGTAACCTTTTCTATCTGTTTGATCTGATCTGCAATCCGTTTGGCCAGAAAATCCCCCCGAGTCTGAATCCCCACAAGGGCAAGATTTTTTGTCCCCTTATGTTTTTCGATAATTTCATGGGATATCCGGGTGATGATCCGTTTAAAATCCTGGTCATTCAGAAGGGTCTTTTTCTTTTTCATATTCTAAGCTTTCCTTGATTTATATGCTTTGAAGACTCTTTATCATCTTTTTTTATGGCGGGCAACACCTTGATTTTAAGTTTGAGTTGCTATAATCAGTGTAAGATAAAAAATAAACCCGGGCAGGCATCAATGAAATTTAATGTTACAGGCGTGATTCTGGCAGGCGGTAAAAACAGCCGTCTGCCAGGGGAAAAAAAGACATTCCGGAAGATAGGGGAGACTACAATCCTTGAAAACATTTACAATGTGTTTTCAAGCCTTTTCAAAGAAGTCATTATTGTGGTCAATGACCCTAAAGACTTTGCCGGCTGGGACATGACCATCGTAACCGATATCATCCCCGCCAAATGTGCCCTGGCAGGACTCCACGCAGGACTTTTCTATGCATCTTATCCCTATGTCTATGCCACTGCCTGTGACACGCCCTTTGTCCGGCCGCTGGTGATCGGGCATATCGTGGGAAAGATTGAAAAAGGGTATGACGTCATTGTGCCGAGAACCGATGACGGGCTTGAAACCTTGTCCGCAGCCTATTCAAAGGATTGCATCCCCTTTATTGAAGAGAGTCTTAAAAAAGATATCTATATGATTAAAAAATTCTTCAGGCCCGGGAAGGTAAAGGAGATCCCCATCCATGAATTAAGACCCCTGGACCCGGATCTTCAGTTTATTTTTAATGTGAATACGCCTGAAGACCTTGAAAAAGCAAGGGCCATGGCAGGTAAAAAAATAGAATAACCAAAGGAGAGACTTTATGAATATCCAGACAATGCTCGAGCAGATCAAAAAGCATCCGGATTACCATCAGGCCGGTATGATTTTATGTCATAACGGCGTGGTCCGGGCAACATCCCGTGAAGGAGAGGAAGTGACCGGCCTTGAGATCACCGTTGATCATCAGCGGTTGTCACAGATTATCAGCGAACAGAAAAAAAGACCGGGGATAGTCGAGATCCTGATCCACATCAATGAGGGAAAGCTCCTGAAGGTGGGAGAGGATGTCATGTTTCTCGTGGTTGCAGGAGATATCCGGGAGAATGTTATAAAAAGCCTGACAGATACATTGAATCTGGTTAAATCACAGGTGACAAGCAAAAAACAGTTTTTTACACAGGAAAAAAAATGACAGAATTTACACATCTGGATAAAGACGGCCGGGTGAGAATGGTGGATGTGGGGGAAAAGACCGAAACCCACAGGAAAGCCATTGCATCAGGCAGGATTTCCATGAAAAAAGAAACCCTTGCCCTGATCATGGATGAAAAAGTCAAAAAAGGAAATGTCCTTGAAGCAGCAAGAATTGCAGGGGTCATGGCAGCTAAGAAAACATCAGACCTGATTCCCATGTGCCATCCCCTGAATATTACCCATGCCGGGATCGATTTTTCCTTTGATACAGAGAGCCATGCAGTGGATATCGAAGCCGAAGTGTCCCTGACCGGGAGAACCGGGGTGGAAATGGAGGCCCTGACAGCGGTCTCCGTGGCAGCCCTGACCATATACGACATGTGTAAATCCTATGACAAGGCCATGAGAATATCGGATATCTGTCTCAGATTCAAATCCGGGGGCAAAAGCGGAACCTATACTGCAACATAGCATGATATCCCTTGAGAATCTCACCTATCTGATATCCGGTGTCTGTCTCGGGGTGATCCTGTGCGCCGTTATGGCAAAGGCAGGGAGCTTCTTTTTTTCAAAAAAGATGAAAGCCCTTTCCAATGAAGCATTGTTTGAAAATTCGGCCCGGTTCATGGAACTTGCAGACCGGTATTTTTCATCCTATGTCAGGGAAGCCCGGAAGGATTTTGATATCAAGGGAAACGAGATCATCAAAACCGTTGACCCGGTCCGGCAGATCCTGGATAAATATGAGACCCGGCTGACCCTCATGGAAAAGGAAAGGGAAAAGGCTTATGGGTCCATCACGGAAAAACTTCTGGAAATGGGGAGAACCCAGAATCATCTTTCCGTTGAAACCGGGAATCTGGTAAAAGCCCTGCGCGTCCCCCATGTCCGGGGGCGGTGGGGGGAAATGACCCTGAAACGGGTGGCTGAGCTTGCCGGCATGAGCGAATACTGTGATTTTGAAGAGCAGCTTGCCTCGGGTGGCGGGAAAGGGTCTGTCCGGCCCGATATGGTGATCACCCTGCCTGGCCGCCGCAGGATTATCGTGGATGCCAAAGTGCCGCTCATGGCCTATCTGGACGCCCTTGAAGCCAGGGATGAAAAAGAGAAACAGGATCGGATGAAGGACCATGGCCGCCAGGTGATGATGCATATTTCAAACCTGTCATCAAAGAATTATTTTCTGGAAATTACCCCTTCGCCGGAATTTGTGGTCCTGTTTATTCCTGGAGAAAATTTTTTCTCTGCAGCCCTGACGGTTTACCCGGACCTGATTGAAAAAGGCATGGAAAAAGGAGTGATCCTGGCAACGCCCACTACGCTGATTGCGCTTTTAAAGGCGGTTTCCTATTCCTGGAAGCAGGAGAAAAGCCATGAGAATGCAGAAGAGATCAGAAATCTCGGGGCTGAACTTTTTTCACGGCTCTGCACCATGACCGACAATATCAACCAGCTCGGCAAGGACATTGAAAAATGCGTGGCCGGTTACAACAGAACCATAGGGGCCATGGAGACAAGGGTCATGTCCGCGGCCGGAAAGCTCGGGAATCTGAAAGTCTCTGAAAAAACCATAGAGGGCCTTCATCCCATAGACTATTCAAAAACAAAAACCCGGGAGTTTAATAAGCGCTATGATAACGGCGAATAAGACAGTGTTAAACCATAAACAACTTATTTGGCTCATGATCATCCTCTGCATTTTTTGCGGCTGCACATCTGCGGTCAGGGAAGAAAACAAGGAAACAGGACCCTTAAAAAAACTGAACCCTGGCGAATATCCCTTGTTTATTGATCATATGGATTATCAAGGGCTTTTGGATTCCATTGACAATAGTTTGACCTATTTCAGAAAAATACCTGCACAAAGACCATATACCTATGAAAATGATATTTATCCTGCATCCCACATGATCAAATCCCTTGAGATATTTAAAGCCTTTCTTGAAAAAGGCCCTTCCCCCAGTGATTTGAATGAATTGATCAAAACCCGGTTTTTTGTTTATGAAGCAGCCGGCAATGAAAAAAATGAAGTCCTTTTTACCGGCTATTTTGAGCCTGCCTATGAAGGCAGGCTGAAGAAAAGCAATGAATTTCCATTTCCGCTTTTTTCAAAACCTGATGATCTTCTGGAAATTGATTTGTCATCATTTTCCGATCAGTATAAAGGGCATAAACGCCTGACGGCAAGAGTGAATGAAGCCACAAATGAAGTAATTCCGTATTATTCCCGAAAGGAAATCACAGCTATAAAGGATTTCCACACGCGGGCAGAGCCTGTGGCCTGGCTGAAAAGCCGCGTGGACGGATTTTTCCTGGAGATTCAGGGATCAGGCCGGGTTGATCTTGGAAACGGCGACCTGCTAAGGGTGCAATATACGGCTGCCAATGGCAGGGCATATAGTTCCGTGGGGAAATATCTCATCGATCAAAAGGAGATTTCAAAGGAGAATATGTCCATGCAGGCCATCCGCCAATGGCTGGAAGCCCATCCGGAAAGGGTGGACGAGGTCTTGAACTATAATCAGAGCTATGTGTTTTTCAGAAAAGAAACAGACGGCCCCTACGGCAGCCTTGGCGTCAAGGTGACGGCCTTTCGTTCCGTGGCCACGGACAGCAGGCTTTTTCCCAAAGGCGCGCTTTGTTTCATCCAGGCCCGGTTGCCGGATAAAAAAGCCATGGACCCGCAAAAGGAATGGGAAAAAGCTTCTTTGTTTGTGTTAAACCAGGATACGGGCGGTGCCATCAAGGGGCCGGCCCGGGCAGACCTTTTCTGCGGAAACGGGGAGTATGCAGAGTTTACATCCGGTTATATGAAACATTACGGCAGGTTGTTCTTCCTTGTTTTAAATCCCGGGAAAGAATAATTTTTTATTAGCGGTTAAAACCGGAAAGAAACACCTGCCCCCAGGTATCGGCCGTCCTGGGGATAGATCCCGCCCATGCCGCCGGTAAAGCGGCTGTGAGCCAAACCGGTACTGTTGGAATATTTTTCCCATTGTGTGTCAAAGATGTTGGCGCAGGTGAGGGTCCATTCGAACCGGCCGTACACCCAGGTCAGTTTCAGGTCCATAAGATGGGTGGGGTCCACCTTCAGGCTGTTGCCGTTATCTTCATATTGTTCTCCAAATCCGTGGACATCCAGTGAAACCGTCAGGGAGCCGCAGGGCTTGTCCCGGAAGGGGTAGATATCCAGCCCGGCAGAATATTCATATTCCGGAACTGAACTTACCTTTTTACCGGAAAGATCAAGGAAGGTCATGGAAGAGGCCTCTGGTGTTGCATACCCCCTGGCGCTGCCGTCGTTCCATTCCGCATCCATGGTCGTGAACCCGAAGCGGTATCCAAGAAACTCCAGGGGCCTGCCGTCCACTTCCACTTCAATCCCCTTGTGGGTAGCGGTTCCCGCATTCCGGTAACCCACAAAGGTGGTGCCGGTGTAAGCGGCAGTCACCTTGTCTTCGACTTCTGTCAGATAACCGATGATGCTGTAGTTCAGTGCTTTTCTCACCTGGTGCTTGAATCCAAGTTCCCAGGTCTGGTATTGTTCCGGCTTCAGATCTTTGGCCTGAGCGGCCGGGTCGTTTTTTTCCATGTTGAGTTTGTAATGCCCGATGGGCATATAGAAGCCTGACTCGTTGTAGGTAATGAACAGGTTGGCATTTTCCAGGATGTCATAGGACGGGGAGAGGGTAAAGTCTATGTCGCCGTCGAAATCAGCCTGAACCGAAGACGGGACTTTGTTTTTCAGTTCATAATCCACCTTGTTGAGCCGGATTCCGGTCTCAAGCCCGAACCGGTCCAGGGTAAGGTCATTGTTCAGATTGAGGCCCATGTGTTCTTTTTTGGCCTTAATATCGGCCATGGCTTTATTCGTGGTCATGGCAGCGGATAAGGCAAGGGTGTTGAAGGGATAATCCCGAACCTGGTCAAAATCCTGGTTCTTGTAATCCAATCCAAGCTTCAGGGTATCTTTGTAATTTTCTTTTCCCAGGTCAAAATGACGGCCTCCGGTGATTTTGAAATCAACCCGGGTATCCTGCCGGTCATCTTGTTCATCATCCCTTCTGGTATTTACGGCCGGGTGGTTGAAATCCTTCATTTCGGTCGCAATCTCATTGTCCTGCGTAAAAATAAGGGCTGAATTGAGAAGATATTCATTTTTTTCATAATCCAGTTTGATCCCGGCATTGACCATTTCCTGGTCGGACCGGGTCGGCAATACATAATAGGCAGTACCACCGGAAACGGCCCAATACCCGTTTGCTCTCCGGTCTTTTTGGACATCTGCAGGGGTCAGGCCTACAGCATGGGAGACCTTGGAATCATTAACGCCGAGGATGAGATTCACCCGCCCGCCGTCAAACCGGTACCCGGCCTGGGCGTCGGCAGACCTGGTTTCATCATCGGTTTGGCGGTATCCGTCGGATTCCATGCCATAGGCATTCAGGCTATAATCAATATCGTTTTTACCGCCAAAAATACCGGCTGTAAGCTTATGGGTATTCCAGGACCCGGTTTCAGCCGAGGCATATCCTTTGAAAGGTTCATCTGCCGACAGTCCGCTTTTTGTGGTGATCAGGATGGCGCCCCGGGCCGAATCAGCGCCGTATTCAGAGGCAGGCGGGGATTTGATGACTTCTATTTTTTCAATATTGTCCAGGGGAATGGTGTCGATCTTGCTGTACCCGTACATCCCCGTATTGATGGGGCGGCCGTCCACATAAATCACGGCCCCGTCGGTAAAGGTGCCGCGGGTTCCGCGGATGCTGAAATAGGTTTTTGATCCTGATTTCTGGTTGACCACCCCGGGAATGGATGAAATCAGTTCCGAGGTTCTGGTCTGGCCGCTGTTTTTGATATCTTTTTCCGTGAGCACGGTGATGGCGCTATTGGTTTGAAGCAGCTTTTGTTTTGTTCCTGAATCGGTTACGACAATGGTATCCAGGACCGTGAAATCATCTTGTGCGGTTGCCGGACAAGGGTTTATCAATATGACGGCAGCCAGGACTGCCTGGATCATCTGGTAAATTATCTTTTTCATGGATGGTCTGTCATGGCCTGCTTCAGGTGATCCATCCAGATATCCAGCATATTGTCATATTGAGCAGTACCTTTCAGAACAGCCTCAGTCTTGAACCCCTGTTTTTCGAGCATGGATTTCCAGGAGCCGGGTTCGTCACCGGCCAGGTCGTTTCTGGCATGGTCCCCGGCAACGGACATAAAAGGCATGAGCCAGATTTTTTTGCTCTTTTTTTCTTTTATCATGGGGATCAGGTCGTCAATGGTTGGTGAGCCTTCCACTGTGCCCATAAACACCAGGGGGTCTTTTTTCTGGAGATGATACATGAGGGCCGTATAAAAGACATTGGAAGGGTGAGGGGTTCCGTGGCCCATGAGGACCACGGCTTCTGATTGTTTTCGTCCGGCCGGGAGATTCGCAAGGATGGCCCGGGTCACATCTTCCATGTCTTTTTGGCTTGACAGCAACGGCGCACCAATGACAATTTTTTCAATCCCGCCCGGCAGACCTTCAAAGGCAGCCAGGGTCCGGACCAGGTCGTCAAATTCTTCTCCCCGGATGGTGTGCAGGGACTGGGCCGCCACACGGGTAAATCCCTGGTCCGTCATTTTTGCCAGGGCCATGGCCTCGGAGTCCAGGATTTTGCCCTCTTTTGCCAGCTTGCTTCTGATCATGGAAGAGGTATAGGCCCAGAAAACCGGGGTTTCCGGGAACTCTTCCTTAACACGCTTGTTTATGTTTTCAAAGGATACTGAGGCTTCGGGAATGCTTGAGCCGAATGCCACAAGAAGGATGCCTTTTTTCATTTCCCTTTTATGGCCGTGACCCGAGGCAAACACAAGGGATGGAAGGATAAGGCAGGTGAATAAAAAGAAGAGGATAAGTTTTTTCATGATTGCTCCTTAAATGATTAAAATTTAATCCAGTGATCCGGAGCCATAAAAAAACCCCAGGATCGATACAGTCAACGATCCTGGGGTATCCCTTTTCTTTCCTTAAGATCTTATGGCAATTCCCTTGTCCGCGGGGAATACATCAATGTGTCCGGCAGGTCTTCTGACTTGTGGATCATCCTTTTGGCTTCTGCCTTCCCGCCGATTTTCAAGCCTTTATTTACGGCTTTTAATTGACAGTGGCGTTTTTTAAAGCTTTGGTCCCCACTTACAGCGGCGGGCCCGTCCCTGATTTTCACAGGCGTTCCCTTTTAAGCATTAAATGCACCTGAACAACAGATCAGGTTGTATTTTGAAAAAATACAAAAGTCAACTAAAAAAATTATCCACAAATCATTGTGCCCTGGAAGATTTGTCAATGTCAAAAATGGTGCCTTTGATATATCCCTTTGTTTCATACCGGGTAATGTGGGCCAGTTTTTTGGTGATTTGGCCCAGCTTTTCAGTCTGTGACAGAATGGTATTGACCAGCGCCAGGTTTGGATCGGTTTTTTTCATATTCATTTTTATTATTTCAAGATTGCCCAGGATGACCTGCAAGGGCTGGTTCATTTCGTGGCAGATGCCTCCTGCAGTTTCAATTGCGGCAAAGGCCTTTTCGGTTTGTTTCAGATCGGTGATATCATTGGCAAACACACAGATCCTGTCCACCTGGTCATATTCATTGAATACAGGATAGAGCTGGACATCATAATGCCTGCCCCTGCTTTCTTTCTGATAGCTGACAGGCTCCTGGTTCTCAACCACGTCTTTGATCAGTACCCCCAGCCTTGAGAATTCTTTCTTTTTAAAAAAAATTTTAAAATTTTTTCCGATCATCTCATTCGGGCTTTTATCGAAAAGCAGGGCTCCCGGAGTATTCAGATTGATAATGACGCCGTTGATGTCAAAAAGATATACCATGCTTTTGGTGGCATTGATCATGGCCCGGATGGTGCTCTCATTTTTCTTAAGGGTTTCCTGGGCCAGTTTTTTTTCACTGATGTCATGAACGATGGAATACAGGACTTTTTTATCTCCAAATTCAATGGGACCGCTGTAGACTTCCACATCCCTGATTTCACCAGTCTTGAGCCTGTGCTGGAAATTATAATAATTGCTTTTGTTCAGCCGGGTCTCTTTCATTTCTTTTATTAATTCTTTTTCAGAAAGTGTGTTGATTTCCGATGTTTTCAAAGCCAGAATTTCATTTTCCGAATATTGATAAAATTTCAGTGCAGCAAGATTGGCATCCAGGATATCGCCTGTTTCAGGATCAATGATGAGCATGATCGACTGGGAATGTTTGAACAGGCTTTCGTATACGGATTGGCTGGTTAAGGGGTTAATCGACATATTTATCTGCCTTAAATAAGTTAATATATCACGTTCATCCTCGTAAAGTGATATACCATAAAGAAAAAATCAATAAAAGGCCTGCTTTTGTTTTTGATACATTGGGCATTGAATCTGTGTGGTTAAGTTTTTGCAAAGCTTTATAAAAACAAAAAAGGATTATGAATGATGAAAAAAATATTGATCACAGGTGCATCAGGATTTGTCGGAAATAAGCTGTCTTGTTTTTTTTTGAGCCAAGGTTGTTCCGTCACAGGCATTGGGACATCCAAAACCCATCCGCTGTCAGCCACTTCACCGGGGTTTGAATGGATCAGTGCAGATACAACCCGTGAAGGGAACTGGCAGAATCATGTGAAAAAGGCAGATGTGCTGATCAACCTTGCCGGCCGTAATATTTTCCGGTACTGGACAAAAAAATACAAACAGGCCATTTATGATTCACGGATATTGACCACCCGGAATCTTGTCAATGCCATTGAAGAGGGAAACCGGCAGACGTTTTTAACCACTTCTGCCGCCGGTGTCTATGGAGATCGGCAGGATGATGAGCTGACGGAAACGAGCAGCCCTGGAAAAAGTTTTCTGGCACAGGTATGTGTGGATTGGGAAAAAGAAGGGTTAAGGGCGAGACAAAAAGGTGCCCGGGTTTCGGTCATGCGTTTTGGTGTGGTCCTGGGGGATAAGGGGGCTCTTTCCCTGATGGCCCCTGCCTTCCGTATGTTTGCGGGCGGCCCCCTGGGGAACGGGAACCATTGGTTTCCCTGGATTCATATTGAAGATCTGATCCGGGCAGCCCTGTTTATTATTAAAAATGAGACAATAGAAGGGATATTTAATTTTACCGGGATAGACCCTGTCCGTCAGAAAGAGTTTGCCAAGGCACTCGGCCGTGCGCTTAAAAGACCTGCTTTTCTTCCGGTTCCTGCCTTTATGGTCAGGGCTGTCATGGGTGAGCTTGGATCAGCCCTTCTGGAAAGCCAGAAGGCAATCCCGAAGCATCTTCTGGATTCCGGCTATTCTTTTAAATTTGCCAATGTGGGCAAAGCCCTGGAAGATGTTTTCAATAAATAAATTTTTAATTGAAAAATCGACTAGTTTACATATATAGTAGTGAAATCCGGATGGATGTGGTATGCAATTTGCTGATATAATTACAATTGAACCATAATTTTTGAAACAATAACACATAAAGGAGAAAAAGCATGAAATTCGGATCGGTAGATGAGATATTGAAATTTGCTATTGATAAAGAAAAAGAAGCAGTGGCGTTTTATGTGTCTTTGGCAAAAGAAGCAACACGCGCATCTTTAAAAGAAACTTTTCAAAGCTTTGCAAAGGAAGAAGAAAAGCATGCAGCGCTTCTCTCGGATATTTCCGGGAACAAGGCGAAAATTGATTCCTATCAGTTTAAAAAAATTACAGATCTGAAAATAAGCGATTACATGGTAGAGACCGAATATAAAGAAGGCATGCCCATGCCTGAAATTCTCAAGATTGCCATGAAAAGGGAAGAAAAGGCAGTCAAGCTTTATACAGTGCTGGCAGATCAGACAGATCATGCAGATGCAAAAAAATTATTTATGATCCTTGTCCAGGAAGAATCCAAACATAAACTTGGACTGGAATCCATGTATGATGATTACCTGGCAAGCCAGGAAGGTTGATTTTCAATCTGAACAGGAGGGGCTGACCGCTTTCATGGGTCAGCCTTTTATCTTGTTATACAGGGGGTGAAAATGGATTTTGAAGAAATTGTATCAAACCGTCGTGCTGTTAATTTTTTTAATCCTGACAAGCCCATTGACCCGTCGCTGGTGAAAAAGATGGTGGAGATGGCATCCAAAACCCCTTCCTCTTTTAATCTCCAGCCGTGGAACCTGATTGTATTAACGGAAAAAGAGGATAAGCTGCGGCTGCAGAAATGCGCCATGAACCAGGAAAAAGTGAGTGCTGCCCCGGTCACCATGATTGTATTGGCAGATAATGAAGGCTTTTTTGAAGGGCATAAAACCGTAGAGCAGGTGTTCCAGGAGAATATCAAAGCCGGTACCATGACGGAAAAGCAAAGAGACTGGTTTCAAACGGCAAGATCAAGGCTTTACGGGAAAAATGAAAAAACCATCCAGGCCTTTTCCTGCAAGAACGCCGGTTTTTTTGCCATGGCCCTGATGTTTGCCGCTAAAAGCCTTGGCATTGACAGCCATCCCATGGATGGATTTGACCATGGCAAAGTGATGGCAAAATTCAATATCCCGGATAATTTCTACATCCCATTGCTCATTGCATTCGGATATTTCGATGAAACCAAATCCCTTCCCGCTCCCAAATGGCGAAAAGGATATGATGATATTGTTGTCCGGTTTTAGCCGTACCATTTGATCAATCCTTAAAAAAAAGGAAGGAAAGTGGAACTCAAATATCTTTTCAAGCCGTCGACCATGGCAGTTATAGGCGTGTCCACGTCCCAGGACAATCATCCTGCCAATGTGATCTATACAAAGAATCACCTTCGGTATCCTGTGAAAACTTTCCCTGTTAACCCCAAAGGGGGCATGCTTCATCGTGAAAAACTGTATCGCAGTGTTTTCGAAATAGAAGGACCTGTCGATATGGCTGTGATTGCCGTGCGTGCCGGGTTTGTGCCGAAAGTCATGGAAGACTGCATAAAAAAAGGAATCCGCAGCGCCGTCATTGTCTCGGGCGGATTTGCCGAAGCCGGTAATATGAAATTGCAGCAGCAGGTGGCGGATCTGGCAAGAGAGGCATCCTTTCCTTTTGTGGGTCCCAATTGCCTCGGGATCTATTCACCGGACTATGTGGATACGTTTTTTCTTCCCGGGGAAAGAATTATCCGGCCGGAAAAAGGCAACGTAGGATTTGTCAGCCAGAGCGGCGGGGTCCTGGTGGATCAGATGGTGAAATTTGCAGGCCAGGGAATCGGGGTGTCTCTTGCGGTCAGTATCGGCAATAAAGCCTTTATCCGTGAAACCGATATGCTGGACTGGTTTGCACGGGATATTGAGACAAAAGTGATTGCTTTTTATGTGGAAGGATTTGAAAAAGGGGAAGGCCGCCGGTTTATTCAAAAAGCTGAACAATGCGGCAAACCCGTTGTCATCCTGAAGGCCGGGAAAAGCAAAAAAGGCAGTGAGGCAGTTTCGAGCCACACCGCATCCCTTGCAGGAGATTACAGGGTTTTTTCAGAGGTCATGAAACAGCATTGTGTGGCCGAGGCTGACAATGAATATGAACTCACTTCTTTTTGCGAGGCCTTAAGCTGTTTTCAAAAAGGAATCCAAGGCAATATCGGTATTCTTTCCCTCAGCGGCGGGCATGGGGTTATTGCCGTTGATGCCTGCGACCTCCACGGCCTGTCCGTCCCCAAGCCTGACCCGAAAACCATGGAAACCATCAGGGAAAAGGTGTCCCCGGAAATCAAAGACATCGTTTCTTATGGCAATCCCCTGGATCTGACAGGAAGTTCCGTGGACAATGATATTGTGGCGGCAGCCACCTATCTTGCCAGGGATAAGGGGATTGAATGCCTTTTAGCCCTGTTGATTCCTTATTCTCCGGGTGTTTCCGCCGATATCGGCGCAAAACTCAGCCAGGTGGCCAGAAATGAGGGCAAACCCATGATTGCCTATGTTCCTAATGAGGAGAAATACAGGATTATTATTGAAGGTTTTGAACTCAATGATATCCCTGTGGCATCCTCTGTAGAAGGGGCCGTTCTCATGGCAAAAGCATTAAAGAGGTGCAAACCATGCTGAAGAAAAAAATCAGAACAATCATCGATGCCCATAAAGATATGGGATGGGTTATGGAACCGGGTGCAAAAGCCATCATGAAATCACAGGGGCTGGATATCCCGGATTTTGTACTCACCAATTCTTTTGAAAAAGCGGAAAAGTTTTTAAAGAAAATAAACAGACCGGTCGTTGCAAAAGCAGTTTCAAGAAAAATTCTCCATAAAACAGAGCATCAGGCAGTTGTGACGGAAATACGTTCAGGCGGTCATCTGAAAAAGGAAATGGAAAGACTCCTGAAACTCGATGGCTGCGAATCCATCCTGATTGAAGAAATGGCCGAAGGCCTTGAAGTGATCATTGGTGCAAAAAATGATTTCCAGTTCGGACCTGTGGTGGTATTCGGCATTGGCGGGACCTCGGTGGAGATCTATAACGACACTGCCATCCGCATGGCGCCGCTCAAGCCGGAGGATGTATTCTCCATGATAGCTTCTCTCAAGGCCAAAGCCCTTTTATACGGATACCGCGGAAAGGACGGGGTGAATATGGAGGTTCTCACCAGTACCCTGGTGAAATTTTCTCATCTCATCATGGCCCTTGAAAACCATATGGAGTCGCTGGATCTGAACCCTGTCATCTGTACAAAAGACCGGTGCATTATCGCAGATGCCAGACTCATCCTTAAAACAGCCTGATATCCGGATATTTCGCCGGGACACAGGTGTCTCATGAGACAAAAATAAAAACAGGAACAATTATGCCGGATAAAAGACAATTAAAAATAATCTCATGGAATGTAAACGGCCTCAGGGCCGTCATGAATAAGGATTTCACAAAAACGGTCCGGGATCTGGATGCCGACATCCTTCTGTTGCAGGAAACAAAGCTCCGGGAAGACCAGCGGACAGATGAAATGATTGCTTTGCCGCCCTATGAATCCTTCTGGTCCTATTCCACTTTGAAAAAAGGATACAGCGGGGTTGCCGCTTATTCAAAATTATCCCCGCTGAAAGTCACCACTTCATTTGAAAGACCTGAATTTGACGGCGAGGGAAGGGTGATCCGGCTTGATTATGACGCATTCACCCTGTTCAATGTGTATTTTCCCAACGGCCAGATGAGTGATGAACGGTTGAAATACAAGCTGGATTTTTATGACTGGCTTCTTGACCATGCCGGTACCCTGCGGAACCAGGGCAAAAGCCTTATTATCACAGGCGATTTTAATACGGCACATAATGAAATCGATTTGAAGAACCCGGGTCCCAATTCAAAATATTCCGGGTTTTTAAGAATTGAAAGGGATGTCCTGGACCGGATGGCAGATGATGGATATGTGGATACATTCAGGCATTTTTACCCGGATACAGTGAAATATTCATGGTGGTCCTACCGGTTTAATGCAAGAAAAAACAATACCGGGTGGCGCATTGATTATTTTTTTGCCACCCGGGATCTTATCGATAAAGGCATGGTGAAAGATGCTTTTATTGATAACGGGGTCCAGGGCTCGGATCATTGCCCTGTGGGTCTTATCTTTGAAATCTAATCCTTGAATACCAGCTTTCCGCCGATATGTCCGGCAGTGCCGGCAGCAGCTGCCATGATGATATTGACCAGGATAAAAGCAAATGCCCTGGGGCCTGTTAAAATTTTGGGGTCAAAAACATACCAGAGAAGGCTGATCACGGATGAACCCGTGGTCAGGGCCACGGCTAGAATTTTTATCTTAAATATCAGGGTCAGTGCACCCTGATATTTTTTCTTCCATTCCAGGACTCCTGTAAAAATGACAACCGGAAGAGCCAATACAACAAAAACCATATTGATCATGGCAGCCTTTGCCAGAAGCTCTGAATTGAATATCCAGGAGAGAATCCACAGGATTACGGCCGCAGGCAGGATGCCATTGGGCGTGTGCACAGAAATCGGGTGTGCATGATGTTTCAGGGCCAGGGATTTGATTTTATCAAATCCTTTTTCAGGAGGCAAAGGCTGCTTTTTGAGAGGTTCAGGGGCGGCGGTCTTGACAAAAGGGGACAAAGCAGAAGAAGCAGCTCCCGGTTCAGCCGGTTTTAAACCGGGTTTTCTCACCGGACGCGCCGGTATCAGCTCTTCATCAATTTCAATGAATCTGCTTTTGTCCACACCACAGACAGGACATTTTTCAGGCGGTGTGGCTTCCCTGTGAATATATCTGCAAACAGTGCATTGCCAGACTTTCATAGTTCGGTATTTTCCTTTTTTTAACGGTTATCCAGATCAACAAACACACATTCGTCAGGCCCGCAATAGTTACCCACATAGGTGGCTCCAGGCCGGTAGAGCGATGGTTTGGGCGCTGCCATGGCATACTGTTCTTCAATCACATGGGCTGACCATCCGGCAATTCTAGAAATGGCAAATACAGGGGAGAAAAGGTCCATGGCAATGCCCATGGTATAGAAAAGGGATGCACTGTAAAAATCTACATTGCAATAAATCTCTCTTTGTTTTTTTGCTTTAAAAGCAGCTTTTGCCTTTATCTCAAGCTCTTTTGAAAGCTCATACCATTGGGGCTGCCCGGTCATTTCTCCTATTTTTTTGCTCATGGGGGCAAGAATCAGTGCCCTTGGGTCATCGGTCTGATACACTGCATGGCCGAGCCCCATGATCAGATCCCCTGAGTCCAGTACATTACTGATATAGGCATCAATATTGTTTGTTGACCCGATTTGTTTCAGCATCTGCATCACCCTGACATTGGCCCCTCCGTGAAGAGCGCCGGAAAGAGACCCGATGGCCGACGACACGGCAGCATAAATATGTGCCCTGGTGGAAGCCACCTGTCTTGCGGTAAAGGTGGAGGCATTAAATGAATGCTCTGCATGCAGCACAAGGCCTGTATCAAAAAAACGGGCAATTTCAGGGTCAGGAATTTTTCCTGTGAGCATGTACAAAAAATTGGCTGCATGGTTCAGGTTATGGCGGGGTAAAACGATTTCCCGCTTGTTCCTGATCCGGTCCCAGGCTGCCGTGATGGTGGCCATTCCGGAAATCAGGTTTTCCGCGCTGTAGAGGGTGTTTTCGATCCCGGGTTTGCCGGCGCTGCTGTCATTTTGCATCAGAAGCGGGGTTGCTGCCTGGAGGACATCCATGGGACTTATTTCCGGGGGCAGGGCTTTTAAAATGGTATAGATATTTTCAGGAATTGTTCTTTTTTGTTTCAGGCTTTCGCTAAAGCCCAGAAGCTCTTCTTTTTTAGGAAGCCTTTCATATAACAAAAGAAAAGCAACTTCTTCAAAACCGGCATTTTTTGCAAGGTCCTGAACCAGGAATCCCCTGTAAATCAGCTTTCCTTCTTTTCCCTTGACATCACAGATTTTTGAACTGGCTACATCAACGCCGCGAAGGCCTGTATTGAGAATAGGCATACATTCATTCATGGGGTCCTCCTCAAACATTAGAATATTTTTTCAGGGGGTCGTCTTTCCGGGACATATCCGGATTCGATTTCATTGTTATGAAGGGCCTTTGAAACGTAAAGGCCGCAAAAGCAGGCCCCATATTCCTTCAGATCCGGTTCCCGATAAACACAGGGACAGATAATATCCCTGTCTTTTTCCCGGTCATTGCAGGCCAGCCTGCACGGGCAGGCCATATATCCATACCGGTTTTTATTCAACAAAAGGGCTTCGAGCAGTTCGAACACAAGGTCTTTGTCCTTGTTAAAATAAATACCTTTTGCTTCCTGGGATTTTTTCAAAGCTTGATATAGATCTTGGACGTTCATGTTAAATACCCAATGCCTCCTTTATTTCTTTTTCCTTAAACCCGATAATGACGGTGTCATTGATCTTTATAGTGGGAAAAGAACATCGCGGGTTCATGGCCTTAATTTCTTCCAGAATGGCTTTGCGCTCTTCTCCTTCCAGGTCATCGACTTCAATATAATTGAATTCCACATTACATTCGGAAAGAAGTTTTTTGGTTGATTTGCAATGGCTGCATGTACTTAATGCATACAATGTTGTATTATTCCGGGTCATGGATATCTCCTTAAAGACGGCATAGATTTATGAAACGGTTTTGTTCAGGCAGTTTCAGAGAATAAACTTTGCACAATTTATGCCATATTTGCAAGTTTAAAATAAAGAAAAAAGCCGCTTTTTGAATATCATTTTGATCAAATGAATGGTATTCTTGGCAGAGCTTGAATCAAACAAAGGAGATCCTGGATGAATCAATGGTATTGTTCAGTTTGCCACGATATATTAAAAGGTGAAAACAAACCCGGTTCCTGTGACACCTGTCAGGCTGACGACCGGATGATGATCAAACTTTCGGATATTCCAAAAACACTGGAACAGGTCAGGGACATGGCCAGAACAAAGCTCAAGGGGATTTGTGCAGCCTATCCGTCCTGTGACGGAAATTTTGACAAAATCTGCCAGAGAGAAGCCTATGGAAAACCTATCGGGCTTGGCGGCGCAGGCCAGGGAAGGTCTTTTAGGGCAAATACCGAGGCCCTGGCAAAAATTGAATTCAATATGTCTGTCCTGGGTGATCATTTTGAACCTGATACATCCTCGTCCTTTCTCGGCATTGATCTTAGATTCCCGGTACTGTCTTCATCAACGGCAGGCGCGCAGAACTATAATGACGCCCTGGATGAAACCCAGTTCTGTACATCGATTCTTAAAGGATCCAAAGAAGCAGGAACCATCGGGCTAAGGGGAGATACATGGTTTTATACCCTTGAGAATCACCCTTCTCTGAACGCCATGAAAGCCTGCACGGGATTCGGTATCCCCATATTCAAACCCAGATCCCAGGATGTTTTGAAACAGCTCATCGAAAAAGCTGAAGAATACGGATGCAAGGCCGTTGGTGTGGATCTCGACGGGTGCGGGTCCACCATCATGGCCCGGCAGGGCATGCCGGTATTTAGAAAAAATGTCAGGGATATTGAAGAACTGGTCCGGTTTTCATCACTGCCGTTTATTGCCAAGGGAATCATGATGCCCGAGGAAGCTCAGAAATGCGTTGATGCCGGTGTTTCTGTCATAGCCGTCTCCAACCATGGGGGAAGGGTTCTCGATTCAACACCGGGCGTTGCTACGGTCCTGCCCCTGATACGCAAAAAACTGGGGAAGTCGGTGACCATCACTGCCGACGGCGGGGTGAGAACCGGTTATGATGTTTTAAAAATGCTGGCCCTGGGGGCTGACGCGGTTCTCCTGGGCCGGGACATTATCCGGGCGGCAGTGGGAGCCGGGACCCTGGGTGTGAAGCTGCACCTGGAACATGTTCACCAGACGTTGATAAAAGCCATGTTTATGACAGGTACGAAAAATATAAAGATGGCGGATTCAAGAATTTTATTTAATCAGGATTGAATGGGAGATAAAAAATGGGAACCGTATTGATCGTATATGCGTCAAGGACCGATGAAACCCAGAAAATTGCCGAACTGATTGCCGAAGGTGTGCGCATGGCCGGACATGAGGCTGTGCTAAAAAAAACCGGTGAAATAAAAATCGAAGAGGATTTAAAAGGTTATGACGGGTATGTATTTGGCTCGGCAACGTATCATGGCGAAATGATCACCTCCATGAAACAGATTCTCTTTATAGCAGAAAGAGCGGAATTGAAAGGCAGGATCGGCGGATCATTCGGCGCCTATGGCTGGAGCGGTGAGGCCCCGGGAAGAATATTCGATACCATGGAGCATATCTATGAAATGAAAATGGTTTCAGGACCTCTGATGCTCAAGACAAGCCGGATACAAGGCGGAATCCAGGCAGCCCAGGACTATGGGAAAAGTATTGCCGCATTGATATAAAGGATCATCATCATGGCTGACAATTTGATATTGGTGTGTAAAAAATGTTCGGCAAAAAACAGGGTTCCGTTATCGCGGATCAATGAGACCCCCAAATGTGGGAAATGCGGAACCATCTTGCCAAATGAAATTTTAAGCCGCCCGGTGAATGTGACGGATGCCGACTTTGACAGGGAAGTGCTGGGCTCGGCCCTCCCTGTCCTGGTGGATTGCTGGGCGCCCTGGTGCGGGCCTTGCCGGTCCATAGGCCCGGTTTTTGACGAACTTGCCGTAAAATACAAGGGCCGGCTCAAAATCGCCAAACTGAACCTGGATGAAAACCCTGGGATCGGTTCAAGATATTCCATCTCAAGTGTTCCGACTCTCTTTCTTGTAAAAAACGGCCGGATTATCGATACACTGCTGGGCGCCATGCCAAGGGAGCAACTGGAATATCAGATTGCAAGAATTCTCTGATCCCTTAAGACCGGAATTCCTTCAATGGGTCTATTTAAAATTAAGATATATTGCAGGAGCATCTGTGTTTAATAAAGGAAGACCATATTCATGAAAATCATCTTAGTTTCAATTTTTATCATTATGAGTTTATGCGTATCGTCTGCAATTGCTCAAAATCTTCCTAAAATGCGTATTTCTGTTGAAAATTCAGAGACTCATGTTCAGACCCAAGCAGTAAAACGGTTTTCCGATGAGCTTGGGAAAAAGCTTGAAGGAAGAATTGATGTCCGGTTTTTTTCCAATGCAAGTCTATTCCGGGACAAAGATATTATCCAGGCTCTGGGACAGGGCAAAGTGGAGATGGCTGTCCCGGGAACATGGCATGTGACACAGTTTGAACCTAATGTGGGTGTATTTCTGCTACCGCTGTTTTATGGAAGGACTGCCGAGTCAAACCACATGATTGTTGACGGCAATGCAGGAAAAACCATTAACGGCCTGATCGAAAAAAACCTTCATTTAAAGGTTGTCGGCAGATGGATCGATCTCGGACATGCCCATTTATTTTCATTGACCAGGGAGATCCGCCGTCATGAAGACATTCAGGGACTGATCGTCAGGGTTGCCGGCGGAATAGGGAATAACCTGAGAATATCGGCCCTGGGCGGCAACCCCATTGAGATCGCCTGGCCGGACCTCCCGGAATATATGATTCAAGGCAGAGTAGATGCCGTATTGACAAGCTATGAAACCGTTCGAAGTGCAAAACTTTGGGAAAAAGGCATAAAATTCGCTTTTGAGGATCAAGAATACTTTCCCCAATATATCCCGCTTATCAAAATGTCTTTTTGGGAAAAACTGCCTCCCGACATCCGGACCATTGTGTCGGACACATGGGATAAACACGTTGACGCATCAAGAAAAAAGGCTGCCGAGGCCCAGATGGATGCAAAAAAAATTCTTATTGAAAATGGTGTTAAAATTATTGCCCCTGCAGATCAACAGGTCAAAGAGTGGAGAGACCGGATCCTTCACAAACAAAATGATTTTATTCATACAATGGGGATTGACCCGAAAATTGTAGATATGATTAACGATTTTTTTTAATATTGGGGCAAAATGGCAACCGTCTCTCTACCACAAGAAAAATCATATATTTATATCATTGCTCTGATATGGATAGTTATCATTATTTTTGTTTTATTCAGTGTATTGACGATTTTCAGAAATAAAAATATTTATTTAAATACTTCCCATACTAAATCAAAAGCTCAGGCTCAGCTTCTTGGTGAAAACACATCCAGTGTCCTTTACAGTGTTGACCTTACTCTTCTTTCCATTCTTTTACGGATAAAGCTTCAGGCCATACAAGATAAACCCGTTCCTGAAACCATGGTTGAATCGATAAAAACTCAATCCATGTTTTTGCCCCAGATCAGAAATATTATTTTATTTAATGCTGAAAAAAAAATAATCTACAGTCTCAGGGCTTATGAGGTATTTGAATTGACTTCATTTGAGGAACACAAGGATGCCTGGCTTGACTTTTATATCACTACTGCAATGACAAACCGGAACAAGAAATTAATCGTGCTGAGCCGGCGTGTTGAAGACATGAATGGGGAATTTGCAGGGGTATTGGCAGCTACAATTGATCCGGTTTTTTTTTATAACCGGTATGCAAATTATCTAAATATCGATGTGGATGCCGTTGCATTGTCGGATGCACGGCGAAATGTCCTCACAAGCTGGTATAACAACTCTGATATGCAGTCCCTGTACACTGATAATGACTCATCTCATTTTTTATCCGGGCGGCCCGGTGCAGCACTGGAGGGAGGAGGGCTAAAAACCCATGAGGATATTGAATCAATTATTTCCATATACCAGTTACCTGATTTCCCCTTCCAGCTGACTGTCTTACACAATAAAGACAGGGTTCTTCAAGAATGGTATCAAAAAACCAGACAAGATATTGCCATTATCACAGCAACCGTTTTGATCGGGATAATCACAATGGTTCTTGCTTCAGCACAAAGAAAAAAGAGGCGGAAAGCAGAACGGTTACTGTTGGATTATCAAAACCATCTGGAAGATATGATTGAAAAAAGAACATTAAACCTTAAAAGAGCAAATAACGATCTTCTTTTGGAAATTGATGTTCGAAGCAGAACAGAGGTCAGGTTAAAGGAAAGCGAACACCGCTACAGGCAAATCTATAGTTCCATTTCAGACTGTCTTTTTATTGCGGATGTCAAAGGGTTTATATCGGATGCCAATCCGGCTGCCTGCAATACCTATGGATATTCACGGGAGGATCTGACAGGAAGGCATCTGACCGAATTGATCCACAAGGATTATCATTCCAATTTTGAACAATTCGTTGCAGATTTAAGTTCAAAAGGAAGCTATTATGGAGAAACAATTGATATCCGAAAAGATGGGACTTTTTTAAATACTGAAGTCAAAGGCACTCTTTTCATATTAAAAGGCGAACGGCATTTATTGGCGATCATACGGGATGTCACGGAACGGAAACAAAGTGAACTGCAACGCGAAAAATTAATTTCAGAACTTCAAAAAGCCCTGGATGAAATCAAAACCTTAAAAGGGATTGTGCCGATCTGTTCTACCTGTAAAAAAATCAGAGATGACAAAGGGTTCTGGAATTCATTGGAATCGTATATTCAAAAGCATTCCGACGCATCATTCAGCCATGGCATATGTCCTGAGTGTTCGGATAAATTGTATGGTGATCAGGATTGGTATATTCAAATGAAAAAAGAGAAAGAAGGAAAATCTATATCCAGATAAACAATATCCGGCCGGTCTTAAAAAAGATTTATTTTATAAAATATAAGCTTGAAAAAAATATTCATTTTCTGATAGGGTAAAATAACTGAATTACAAATCGAAATTCTTTTTCTCTAATTTTTTTTATTCGTTTCATTTGGTACAGTGTTGTATTGTTTCTTTTTTATGATTGGTCTGGTTTTTTGAGACATGACTGTCTCTTGTGTATTTTCACCTGTTTTTTATAAGTGACACATCTTGTCCATCGCTTGTCCGGGCTTCTTCAGGGAAACGGATAAGTTTTAACCATCTGGTATGATGTTTGCTATTGTAAATAATAAGAAAAAAATCCGGGAGGGATGACATATGGCTGCAATTAAAACAGGAAAAAAGAATCTGAAAAAGCCTCAGGCAATCAAACCGTATTTTGCTGTAAGATCGAAAAATGAGATTTATTATCAGATGGCTTCCGTATTTAAAGCCGTAACAAAGGATGAAGATGAATTGACCCGGAATATGTTCGGGAGCTTGATGAGCATGAAGTATCCTGATTTTGTAGTGGAATCTGTTAATATAAAAAGAAAGGAGATCGTAAATGGCTGAAAAAATGGGTATTTACAAATGCGGCAAATGCGGGAATATTGTACAGGTCCTTCACGGCGAAAAACCGCCGGTCATGTGCTGCGGCCAGCCAATGGACCGGCTGGTGGAAAATACGGTGGATGCATCAAGGGAAAAACATGTGCCGGCCATTGAGAAAATCGAGGGCGGTTATGTTGTTAAAATCGGCAGCATTGCGCACCCCATGGGCAATGATCACTGGATTGAGTGGATTGAGCTTGCTTCCGAGGATAATATGTTTGTCCAAAGACAGATGCTGACACCGGCCGGTGAACCCAAAGCCGAGTTTAAAACCGATGCTGCAAAAGTTGTTGCAAGAGCTTATTGCAACCTGCACGGCCTCTGGAAATCTTAAAGCCATTTTTTTCAAAAAACAAAAGTCCCCTGGGTGTGAAAATCACAATACCCGGGGGGCTTTTGCTGTTATAATATCAACAAATTTCGTTTAATTTACCGGCAAGAAGCCGGATATGACCCATCTCTTCTTTGATAACGGCATCAATTCTGGATCTGCCTGATTTTTCAGGAACCAGTTCTTTTACCCCAAGATAAAAGGCGATGGAATCTTTTTCAGTCCCGATGGCACAGTTTAAAATGCTTTGTAAATTATTGTCCGGTATTTCCTTTTTGAAAAACACCTTTGAATCGGCAAACGCCTTAAGATAAAGGATATTTTCGTCTTCCGGATCAAAGGTTGTGATCAGTTTTTCCTGTGCTGTCAACTCTTTTTTCAGATTGGAAAAAATTATTTCATGTTCATCTTCCATCCGGGCAAGCTCAAGAAGAAAATTTTTATTTTTTTCTCCCTCGACTCTTCCGGCTGCATCCCGGTAGAAAATTGCACCATTCTGCTCAATTTTAACAGCCATTTCAAGTATGTCATCTGCATTAAATTCGTTAGTCATGCTTCCCTCCAGGTTCTCCGTTTATTTACGATAACCTTTCCTTTAATGTTTTTGCTATTTTTACACCCAGATCAAAACACCTGTTCAGATCATCCTCATCCGGAACATATTGAACTTTTACGCCTTCGTCAATAATATCCAGTTTCATTTCAGCAAATTCCCTGTTCAGGATATTGACGGCTTCACCGCTCCATCCATAGGACCCAAAGGCAACCGCAATCTTATTCTGGGGCCTAAGGCCTTTGATATAAGTCATGACGTCGGCAATAACAGGGAATATACTGTTGTTCAACGTGGGTGATCCCACGGCAATTGCACCGGCATCGATAATTTCGGTCATGATATCGCTTCTGTGCCATTTCCTTGTGTTCATGAGTCTGACATGTACATCTTCTGATTCTATGCCGCTGGTGATGGATCTTGCCATTTTTGTAGTGCTTTCCCACATGGAATCAAAAATTATGACTACTTTTTTTGCCGGCTCCTGCCTGGACCATTTATCATAGGCGCCTATGATTTTGGAGGGGTTATCCCGCCAGATGATGCCGTGATCCGGGCAAATCATATTGAGCTTCAGGTTCATTTTTGCGACATCTTTCAAAAGGGCCTGAACCCGGGGTGAAAAATGAAGCAGGATATTGGCATAGTATTTTCTTGCATGGGGGATAATTTCATCCCCGATTTCATCATCAAAAAATTTATCCCCGGCATAATGCTGACCGAATGCATCACTGGAAAACAGGATGCCGCCTTCCTTAAAATAGGTAAACATACTGTCCGGCCAGTGAAGCATTCTTGTCTCAAGAAAGGAAAAGGTCCGGTTACCGATTTTCAGTTCATCCCCGGTTCCCACAACCTTGAAATTAAAATCCCGGTTAAAATGGCTTTTAAGGTTTTTTGCCCCCATTTTTGAACAATACAGGGGCTTTTCTTCCCCGATCAGACTAAGCACTTTGGGTATGGCTCCGGAATGATCCATTTCCGTATGGTTACTGATGACAATATCAATGTTTTCAGGATTAATTATTTTGCTGATATTGGAAATAAGCTCATCTGAAAATTTTTCCTTAACCGTATCAATGAGAATATTTTTTTCGCCAAGAACCAGAAATGCGTTGTAAGTTGTTCCTTCATAGGTGGAATACCCATGAAAATCCCTGATATCCCAGTCGCGGCATCCGACAGAATAGATCCCGTCCGCTATTTCAATGGGTTTGTACATTATTTTTGGTGCCTCCTAAATTCCGGTATTTAATCCATTATTATCAAAAATTAAAACATACCTGAACATCCATGTTAATGCAATAATTGCAAAGACTGTGCCTTGAAATAATAAAACGCTTCCTGATAAAAAGGGTTTTAACTTAAAGAGTATTATTATAGTATAAGACCCGCTAAATCAATGACTGTTTTATGATTAAGAGAACTCATGAAGACGAATGTTTTTATAAAAAAAATCAGGATTAATGCCCAGGTTGAGACGGTTTTTTCATGGCATGAAAGAGAGGGGGCCATTGCAAGGCTGACACCGCCATGGGCACCCTTGAAACTGATATCCCGGTTTGGTGAAGGCATTCAAAAGGGTGTCAGGGTCAGGTTCCGAATCCGTATTTTTAAAATCCCCATGCCCTGGGTAGCTGAGCATGTTGATTACAAAATAAATTCCGAATTTAAAGACCGGCAGATCAAAGGGCCGTTCTCCATATGGGAGCATACCCATCGTTTTCTTTCAGACGGTGATTCAGGGACGATTATGGAAGACCGGGTAGAATTCAAACTGCCGTTTGGAATTTTGAGCAACCCTTTTTATGGGATTGCAAAAAAAGAATTTGAAAGGATGTTCAGCTACCGGCACAGGGTGCTGAAATATGACCTCGAACATCATTCAGGGAAAATATCAAAAAAAAGAATCCTTGTGTCCGGTGCAAGCGGAACCATCGGCAGCGCTCTTGTCCCTTTTTTGCAAACCTGCGGTCATGAGGTGATCCGCCTGGTCCGCACAAAAGAAGATCTTCAGAAGGGTGAGCTTTTCTGGGACCCTTATAAAGGATATCTTGATCTTGATACGGCAGGCCATTTTGATGCCGTCATTAATTTAAACGGCCTGGATATTTCCAGGGGACGGTGGACCAGGGAGCAGAAAAAAAAGATCCTGGATTCAAGAGTTATTCCGACCCGGCTGCTTGTGGAAAAGATGAAAACGCTTGAGAAAAAACCCGGAGTTTTTATTTCATCCTCTGCCATCGGGTATTATGGAGAGGGAGGAGATACCCTTTTGACGGAATCATCTGCTTTGGGTCATTGTTTTATATCAGATGTCTGTCAAAAGTGGGAGACTGAGTCAAAAAAAGCAAAAACAGCCGGAATCAGGACAGTCCAGCTCAGGATCGGGATTGTCCTGACTCCGGCCGGCGGTGCTCTTGCCAGGATGGAACTCCCGTTTAAAACAGGTTGTGGGGTCACGCTTTCCCACGGCAGTCAGTATATGAGCTGGATCAGCATGGATGACGCAATATCCGGTATTCTGCATGTTTTGATGAATGAAACCATCAGTGGGCCTGTAAACCTGACAGCCCCGAATCCTGTTACAAACCTGGAGTTTTCAAAAACATTGGCAAGGGTTTTTTCAAAAAAAGTATTTTTCAGGTTCCCTGGGTTTCTGGCCCGCCTGTTATGGGGGGAAATGGGAAACGAAACCCTTTTAACCAGCGCGCGGGTAAAACCTGAAAAACTTCTGGACAATGGTTTTGTATTTCAGCATGAGACAGTTTTGCCGGCATTGAGACATATATTGGGAAGATCGGAATAGATACACACACTAAATTTTGAAGATGCATGAACAGGTCGGATCACACCATGAATCATAAATTAAAAATTCTTTTTTCCATATTGATGATTACAGCCCTTATTTTCGGTTTTATTCATATTTATTTTCCGGCTGAAAATTATAGTTTTGAAAGGCTTCATATATTTTTATTCAACCTTTGCACCGGCGGGACTATCCTCTTATATTATACCCGGAAAAGAGCCGGTATATCCGGAACGGTCCTCCTTTTTTTTTCAGGCTCACTGGTTTATGCATTTTCCGCCTTTTTTAAAATTTATCCTGTTACCATAGCTGTATCCATTCTTTTATACGTTCTGGTGGAAAAAATCAGGATCGAGAAATTCTCGTTTTTACCGGTTTCATTTTTCAGTTCAAAGGAACCTGTGTCTCAAAAATTCCACCAGGCATCCCTGCTCTGTCTTTCCATAGGGATCATGATGGCTTCCCTGGTGATTCTGAACAATGAATATTTCAAGTTCGTCACAATGAAAAAACTGACCTTGAATACTTTTTTTCTCGGGTTTTCCTTTCCTTTGTCTCTCATTACCTTATCCATAGTCTTTTCCATGCTGAAAAAAATCGAAGGGTCATGGGCCAAAATAATTATGGAAGTCTGCTTTTGGACCATTACCATGGGGGTGATTATTTTTTTTGTCTTTATTCTTTTTGAACGGTTTATCCCCCAGATTTTTGTTACTTCGGCCCTCTTTCTTGCCGTTGTCACAGTGTTTTTTCTCTATGCAAGATTTGCCGATAATATCCAGCAGAAACTTTTTCTGACATCAGGGATCGGGTTTCTGATTTTCACGGCCGTTTCAGGCATAGCTTATATATTCATCCAGATGTCTTTGGATTATGACCCCTTAAAGATAAAATGGCTTTTGCACATGCATGTGTTTGCCTCTCTTTATGGATGGAACCTTTGCGGTCTGTCCGTGATCTGCCGGTTTGATGATTTTCCCATCAGGCTTCACTCTCCCACCGTCATCACCATTCACTGGCTGACGGCCATTGTCCTGGCGCCTCTCGGCGTATTTTACGGCTGGTTTGCCATCCCGGCCATTCTGGGGTATGCATTCATTACCCTGACCCTGTTTTTCAGCAGCAATAAAAAGGAAATCGTGCAATGAACAATCAGGAAAAGCTCAAACGTTTTTTAAGCCTTTTTACAGGCAATTCAAAAGTGCTGGTGGTCATTAATGCAGACCCTGATGCTATTGCATCTGCCATGGCAGTGAAACGGATTTTGTGGCGGAAAGCTGCCGAAGTCGTCATTGCCTATTTCAATAAGATCACCCGGCCGGACAACCTTGCCATGATCGAATATACGGAATCCGGGCTGGTTGAGCTCAATTCAGTAAAAAAAGAGGATTATCATGCCTTTGTCATCATCGATTCTCAACCCGGTCACAATGAGCATTTTTCCGGATTTACCTTTGACGCCGTCATTGATCATCATCCATTGACCTTTGATGCAGCACCCTATGTGGATATCCGGTCAAACTACGGGGCCTGTTCCACCATGATGACCGAATATCTGAAGACAAGGAAAATCAAACCTTCTGCAAAACTTGCCGCAGCCCTGATGCTGGGGATAAAAACAGATACAGCAGACTTCACCCGGGGGGCAAGCCTGAAAGATATCAAGGCATTTCTGTATCTTTATCAATTTGCAGACATAAATATCGTCATCAAGGTTGAAAGGGCGACATTAACCCAGGAAGACCTTGATTTTCTGGGCAGGGCCATCAAGCACAGGAAGGTTCTTAATAACCGGATATTCTTCCATGCCGGAAATATTTCAAAACCTGATGAACTGGTGGTTGTGGCAGATTTTTTTTTAACCCTGTCAAAGGTCAATTGGAGCATCATATCCGGAATCTATGAAAAAAAACTTATTATTGTCATTCGTAATGACGGTCTTAGAAAAGGTGCAGGCAATGCTGCCAAAGAGGCCTTTTCCGCATTCGGTTCTGCCGGGGGGCATAAAACCATGGCCCGGGCTGAACTTGAATTAAAGCTTGTGAAAAAACAAACCCGGAGCATCAGCCGAAAAACTATTGAAGAGTGGATAATCTCGGTTATTGAAAAAACGGCAGGGAGAAAAATCGAATAGTTTTTTTAACCAATGTCTACTGAAGAATTAAAACCCGACAGGGAACATGCATTATTTACAAGCGAACAGCGATATCGGACCCTTGTTGAAACCATGGGGGACGGGTTGAGCGAAATCGATGAAAACCAGGTGACGACCTATGCCAATGATATGCTCTGTCTTATGTGGGGACGGTCAAGAGAAGAGATTATCGGTAAAAAAGTCGATCAGTTCCTGGATGATGAGAATAAAAAAATTCTTATGGATCAACTTGAAAAAAGAAGAAAAGGGGGGAGAGCCCCCTATGAGATTGTCTGGGTTAAAAAGGATGGATCACGGCTTCATACCATCATGACTCCCACACCGTATTTTGATGCCGACGGTAATTTTAAGGGCAGTTTTGCCGTTATTACGGATATTTCAAAACAGAAAAAGGAAAAAGATCTTCTGGAGCAAAGGGTTAAGGAAAGAACCATAGAACTTGAAAATAAGACCCAAAGCCTTGAAGAAGTAAATACAGCCCTGCGGGTCCTGTTAAAAAAAAGAGAAGAGGACAAAACCCTGCTGGAAGAAAGAATGCTCTTAAATGTCCGGGAACTGGTTATCCCCTATATTGAAAGAATGCGGGAGTCAAACCTGGATGACCGGCAAAAAGGATGTCTTGATATCATGGAATCCACCCTTAATGATATCGTTTCCCCATTTCTTCACAGGCTGTCCCTCCGGTTTTTAAACCTTACCCCATCTGAAATCCAGGTCGCAAACATGGTTAAATTCGGGAAAACCACCAAGGAAATAGCAGGGATTTTAAACCTTTCCGACAAAACCGTTGAATTCTACCGCAAAAGCATGCGTAAAAAAATCGGGATCACCAACCAGAGCGTCAACCTTAGAACTTTTTTATCCTCCTCAAAATAACAGGTATATTTTATACCTGGTTTACCCCTGGAATATACCCCTTGTTAACCTGGTTTCCCCAGGATATTAATAAAACAATATTATTTCAGGAAAAAAAGAAAGGATAAGGAAAATGAATGATCAGGAATACTGGAACCCGGTCCTTGAGACATTGCCCAAGGAAAAACTGAAGATTTTGCAGTTTAAAAAATTCAAACGGATACTGACCTGGGCCTATACCCGTTCAAAATTTCACAGGGCATTGTATGATAAGGCCGGGTTGACACCCGATGATATCCGCACCTTTGAGGATATAAAAAAAATTCCAAAAGTTGAAAAATCCATGATGAGGGGAATCCAGAACAAGGATCCCTTTCCTTACGGGGATGCCCTCTGTGTTCCCCTGGAAGAGGTTTCAACCTTCCGCCAGACCAGCGGCACCACAGGTCAGCCGGTATATCAGCCCGATACCTGGCAGGACTGGGAATGGTGGTCCGAATGCTGGTCTTTTATCTTGTGGGCCCAGGGGTACCGGCCGAGCGACAGGGTATTCCTTCCCTTTGGATATAATATTTTCGTGGCCTTCTGGGCAGGTCATTATGCGGCTGAAAAACTCGGGTGTGAAGTAGTACCGGGTGGTGTTCTCGATACCCAGTCCCGTATTTTGAAAATCCAGGAATTAAAGGCAACAGCCATGATGGCCACTCCCACCTATGTTTTGAATATGGCGGATGTGGCAAAAAACAAGATGGGGATTGATCCGGCCGCGCTTTCCATCAATAAGATCACCTGCGCAGGAGAACCAGGGGCTGGGATTCCCAGTACCAAAAAAAGGATCCAGGAGGCTTGGGGTGCCAAAGTATTTGATCATTCCGGTGCAACGGAAATCGGGGCCTGGTCGTATGAATGCAGGAAACAGCCCTGCGGCATGCATGTGAATGAAGCCATGTTCCTGGTGGAAATCGAAGATCCGGTCACCGGCGAGATCATCGAAGAACCGGGCCGGAAAGGGAAAATGGTGATTACGGCCCTGGACCGGATTGCCCAGCCCTGTATCCGGTTTGATTCCAAGGATATTATTGAATGGGATTCAGAATCCTGTTCCTGTGGCCGCACCTTCAGATTGATCCGGGGCGGAGTGCTCGGCCGGGCCGATGATATCACAAAGGTCAAGGGTGTTCTCATCTCGCCGGCAGCCATTGAAGAAGTGGTGAGATCCATTACCGGTCTGGGGGATGAATTTGAAGTGATTGTGGATAAGCAGGGGGATGCGGACCGGATCAAACTCAAGGTTGAGCTTCTTCCCGAAGTGGTGCGGGGCAGTGTTGAAACTATTCTTAAAGATCAGCTCAGGCTGAAAACAAACCTGGGATATCAGATCGAATTCTATGATTACGGCACCCTGCCGAGATATGAAGTCAAGGCAAAAAGGTTCAAGGATCTGAGGAAAAAAGAGATTGCAAAAAAGGAGTGCAGGTTATGAAAACCATCCAGGATTTAGAAAAATTGAATGACCATATCCTTAAAATCAAAGAGCTGATTATTGCGCTGGAAGCAATGGATCCTCTGTTTCCGGCCCTGTCGCGAAATTCAAAAAGGGCTTTGGCAAGTATCAAAATGCTGGAGCTGAACATCTCCGATATTATCACTCTGGATCTGGAGGGCAGTTGATCCTAAGACCTGTGGAAAATTTATAAATCAAGGCTATGAATTTGTAACCCTATGACATGATGCAATGGAAAGGAGGTAAAACCTGGAATAATACACCATGATTTAAAAATGCAAGGTTCCAAAATCGTTTTCCCAACGATACAACTAACATTTTTTAGGAGATCAATACAATGAAGAGAATTATGTTTCCGGCCTTTTTAATCTTTTGCATGAGTATTTTTTTTACGCTCGATGCAGTTGCTAAAACCGAACTTACCTATGCGGATTTCTTTCCCCCGACCCACAAACAAAGCCAGCTTGCAGCAAGCTGGTGTGCTGAAATACAAAAAAGAACAAACGGTGAGGTTGTGATAAAATATTATCCGGGCGGTACTCTGGCAAAAGGCCCCCAGATATATGACGGGGTTGTAAGCGGAATCGCAGATGTGGGACTGACCGTGCTTTCCTATACTGCAGGACGATTCCCGGTTGCTACAGCCATTGATCTTCCCATGGGATATAAAAACGGAACTCAGGCAACCAAGGTAGCCAATGCAGTTCTGAACAAATTCCAGCCCAAGGAATTTGATGATACCCAAATTATGTATCTCCATGCCCATGGCCCCGGCCTTCTTCACACCAGCAGCAAAAAAGTGGTTACACTGGATGACATGAAGGGCCTTAAAATCAGGGGAACAGGAACCAGCGGAAGTGTTGTTGCGGCCCTTGGCGGATCGCCGGTGGGTAAGCCCATGAATGAATCTTATGAATTGTTGCAGAAAGGGGTTGTAGACGGAGCTCTTTATCCGGCTGAATCCAATAAGGGGTGGAAACTGGGAGAAGTTGTAAAATATATGACTGAGAACTATTCTACTGCTTATTCACTTGCTTTTGGTGTCATGATGAACAAAGCAAAATGGAATGCGTTGTCACCGGAAATACAGAAAACCATTAATGAAATTAATGCGGAATGGATCGTTAAACATGGAGAAGGGTGGGACGAAATCGATAAGGCAGGAATGGATTTCTTTAAGGAAAAAGGCGGAGAATTGGTGCCCCAGAGTGCTGAAGAATCATCAAAATGGCAGAAAGCCATAGCCCCGGTTTTTGATGAATATATCAAAAGTGCAGGCGAAAAAGGGGTTGACGGAAAAGCAATTATTGATTTCATTAAAGCAAATATGTAACACTCATATCATTTCATACTGAAATTCCTTGTAAAACAAAGCGGCCGGGCAAAGAAAACATTTCTGCCCGGCCGTCTGAATTAATATCTACTCTTTTTCAAAATCGTCTTTTGAAGCACCGCAGATGGGGCAGCACCAATCAGCCGGAAGATTTTCAAAGCTTGTTCCCGGGTCAATACCGTTGTCCGGGTCGCCGTCTGCCGGGTCATACACATAGCCGCAAGGTCCGCAAACATATCTGTCCATGATCATCCTCTCCTTTTTATTATTAATGGGTTAATTCTTTTACGTTTTTTATATCAATATGCATCTTCCATATCAAGTTCTTCCTGGGTTACAGGATGTCTGAAAAAATGATAGGACCAGGCCTGGTAAATAATAACAAGGGGAATGAAGACCAGGACAACCCCTAGCATGATTTTCAATGTCAGCGGACTGGATGAAGCATTAAAGGCGGTCAGGGAAAAATCAGCATCCATGCTGGAAGGAAATAATCTCGGGAAAAGCCCGATAATCCCGAAGAAGGTTGCACCTACAATGGTTAAGGCCGATGCAAACCAGGCTTTAAAGAATTGCTGTCTGGCCATAAAAAATCGTGTTGCAAAAAGGGCAATGACAGTTATAAGAATCACCAGGAACAGAGCCGGGGTTTTAAAATAATTCACATAAAGATCAGTGGCAAAATAGGAAGCGATGAGGAAAATGACGGCCACCGGCACAAGGACGAGCCAGATTTTTTGCGACACGGCAACAGCTCTTTGCTGCAATTCGCCGGTGGTCTTGATATTGAGCCAGTTGGCGCCATGCTGGAGAAATAATAAAACAAACAAAGCCCCTCCCAGAAGGCCATAAGGATTCAAAAGCTTCAGGGTGTTGCCATGATAAAGCCCTTTGCCGTCAAAGGGGATGCCCTGGAAAATATTGGCAAAGGCAACCCCGAAAAGAAGGGCAGGCAGAAAGCTGCCAAGGAAAATAAATGTGTCCCATAGCTTTTTCCAGCCCCCGCTGTTGATTTTCCCCCTGAATTCAAAGGCAACTCCCCTGAAAATAAGGGCGAATAAAATCAGCATCAAAGGTGTGTAAAGAGAAGAAAACATGACAGCATATACCTTGGGGAAGGCAGCAAAGGTAACACCGCCTGCTGTCAGAAGCCAGACTTCGTTACCGTCCCATAGAGGGCCGATGGAATTGATCATGACCCTTTTGTCCTGATCTGTTTTCCCGAGAAAGGGGTAAAGGGTCCCAATGCCGAAATCAAACCCGTCCGTCATGAAAAACACAGCCCATAAAAGTCCCCATAAAAAAAACCATATCGATTGAAGTTCCATATCATCACTCCTGTATTTGTATGTTAATGTGCAGCCTCAGGGCCTTTTTTGACATTTTGGGCAATGAGATAAAACCCGATGGCACCCAGAAGGCCATAGACCAGAATAAAACCGATAAGGGAAAACAAGACCTGGACGGCGGCAATCGGGGATGCAGCGTCAGCGGTTTTCAACACTCCATAGACAATCCAGGGCTGGCGTCCGACTTCGGTCACTATCCACCCCATTTCAATGGCAAGATAGGGAAGGGGGATGGAAAAGAGCAATATTTTCATATACCCCGGGCTTTCCATGATTTTGTTTCTCCGGAACCAGCCATAGAGGCTTAAAAAAATCAACAGGGTTCCGATGATGACCATGGCCCTAAATCCGATAAAGACCGGCAAAACCGGCGGGCGTTCATCCTTTGGTATGTCTTTCAGCCCCTTGACTTCGGCGTTGAAATCGTGAAACCCGAGAAAACTCAAGAGGCCGGGCAGGGAAATGATTTCAATGGTGTTTTTTTCCAGTTTTTCATCAGGAAGGGCAAACATGACAATGGGGGCCTGGGCCTGTGTCTCCCAATGGGATTCCATGGCCGCCAGTTTTGCCGGTTGGGTCTTAGCCACATTGACCCCATGGAAATCACCAATAACAGCTACAACAATTGAACACACCAGGGCAACGGGCAAAGCGATTCTAAAGGATCGCATAAAAACATCCACATGCTGCTTTTTCAAAAGATGATAGGCAGAGATGCCCATGATGAAAAATGCCGAAAGAAGCAGTGCGGACGGAAGGACGTGGAGAATCTGAAGAATACTGTTATAATTGAAGAGAACGGCAAAAAAGTCGGTCAGTTCCGCTCTGCCGTTGCGCATGGCATATCCTACGGGATTCTGCATAAAGCCGTTGGCGGTCAGAATCCATATGGCGGAGATATTACCGGCAGCAGCCACCACCCACATGATAGCGGCATGGGCTTTGGCAGACATTTTTTTCCATCCGAAAATCCAGATGCCGATGAATGTGGATTCGAGAAAAAAGGCCACTGAGGCTTCAATGGCCAGAAGTGACCCGAAAACATCTCCCACATACTCGGAATATCTTGACCAGTTTGTGCCGAACTGGAATTCAAGGGTGATGCCTGTGACAACCCCCAGGGCAAAATTAATGAGAAAAAGCCTGCCCCAGAACTTGGTCATTTTCAGATATACCATGTCCCCTGTTTTCGCATACTTTGTCTCAATGTAAGCGATAATGATGGAAATCCCAAGGGTCAGCGGTACGAAAAGAAAATGGAACATGGTGGCTGCGGCAAATTGCAGTCTTGACAGAAAAACCGGATCCATAAATTCCTCCATTTAACAATGTTTTAGCCTGATACTGGTACAATAATTAATAAATTACTTTTCTGGGAAAAAGCAATTCATATGCCATGGGTGAAAAGAAAGAAAAATTTAATTATTGAGCTTTAAATATCAGTACATTATCTGATTTTATGATTTTTGGCAAGGAGGTTATTTTTCTTTTTGAGACATCATGAAAACAAAAAATAGAAACACTTATGTATCGATGGGGTGAGACATGGATTTATCCTGCGAAAGATGTATTTCCTTTGGCAGGATAAATTTTTTTTCAGCTCTTTCTGACGGCTTTGGTCTCCCAGTCTTCAATTTCGGCTGTTTCAAAGACTTCTTCCCAGCCGGTGATCATCCCGGCAATATGCCCCAGGACTGAATGCCCTGTGGTGATCATATAAAGGTGGATGATCAGAAAATTTAAAAGGAAGAGCGCAACCAGGGTGTGGATGCCGGCAAGGATGGGAAGGGAAATCAGCCCTTGCAGATCATTATAAAGATAATATAACAGTCCCGTCACCATCTGCACCGGCAGAAGCATGGCGGAAATACCGAGATAGGCAAGCCGCTGCAGCGGGTTATGCTTTGCATGGGCTGATTTTTGAACCGGATGAGGCTTGCCCTGGAAAATATCCCATGCATAATACCGGATAACCAGAAAAAGCTTTCTGGTCGTAGGGATGTATTGTCTCCATTCTCCTGTGGTGAAAAGCCAGAAAACAAAAAACGCAAACAGGGTAAGCCAGGACAGGCCCAGATAATTATGAATCCGGACTGCGGTTTGAAACCCAATAAAAGAATAGGTGCCGTGAATCTCAAGCCCGGTTATGATGAGAATCACGATCACAAGAGCCTGGAACCAGTGCCAGAGCCGCTCAAACCGGGTATAAAGATAAATTTTAACAGGTTTGTTTTCAGTCATTTAGTCCTCCCTGCCGTTTCGTATGAAAAATCGACCCAGGCCGTGCAACAGGACGACCACAAATGCCCCGAGAACAGACACCCATCCAATGGTATCGACAAGGCGGAACTGATCCCGGCCCGGCATATAAAGGTCTGTTATGTTTGCCAGCCTGGATGTCTCACGGATATGGCATTGTGTACAGGCCAATGCATTTTCCTTGGGTGCCACCATATGGGTGATGGGCACGGCATAGGTGGTCTTAGCATAATCAAATTCACCGGAATAGGTAATGCCAAGGGTTTTATTCCCGCGTTCAATGGCATCGTTCATATCCAGGGTTGTCCAGAAGCCTTTAGGTCCGGAAAGTATAGGGGCCAGAAGCTTTTTATGGACTTTATCATAGGGCTGTTTGCCCCGGTGGATTTTAAACGGGAAGATCCGGGTCTGGGGATCGGATTTTTCCCCCACCGGCCAGCTGACCTTTACAATTTCACCCGGGTCAATGGTGTCATCCGCCGTTGTGCTGGTCAAAGACCCATTGAACCTGAAATATTCAGGAATGACATTTTTTTCCCATTTGAATTCCCCTTTGATGGTCTTATACACCGGCTTTTTAAACTCGCCGTCTTCAACATAGGGTTTTTTGTCTTTCATTTTCCCGGCCTTTGACCAGTCCCACAGCATCATGGTGGGATTCACCCGTGCAAAGCTCGGAATATGGCAGGCCTGGCAGGAAACCACATCCGTATGGTCATTCATCTTGGAGTCATTTTTATGGGGTATGGCGCTATGGCAGGATTCGCAGGTGATTTTAGGCGCCAGATCATCTTCAATCAGGCTTTTCCTGGAATCAACCGCCGGGTTGGTATAAATCCTGCCGGCAATATGATGATCCACAGTGGTGTGACACCGGGTACAGGTGAAATTTTTCCCATCTGTTCCCATATGCACGTCCAGCATGCGGTTGGGTTTTGTAAGAGAAGTGTCCAAATCACCATGTTTCACCCCGTCGCCGCCGCCGCCGTTAAAATGGCAGTCTCCGCAGTTTTTCCGATCAGGAAAACCGACCTTGCCGACGGCTTTTTTAATTTCCTGCTGAATGTCTTTTGCCATTTCATGGGCCTCAGGGTCATCATCTTCTGAAAATCCCCTGATATCGGAAAAGGCTTCATCAAAATTAAATCCGGATGAATTGTGGCATTTCAGACAATTAACCTCGCCCTGCACGCCTTTCTGGTTCCAGGCGGTATGGCAACCGAGGCAGCCTTTATCTTCCATGGCATTGCCTGAAATACAGAAATTATTGACAGAAAACCCGGCCTTGCCATACCTTAGATCGCTTTTATCCCCGGATGCCAGCCATGTCCAGTGAATGGTCTTATGGAACTGGGTGGCGGCTTCCGAGTGGCAGGAAACACAGGCCCTGGTAATTTCTTCTCCGGATGTGAAATCCTTGTTCAGGATCTCCATTTTTTTATGGTCTGTTGTGGTCCATTGTTTATTGTCCTTTACGGCCTGTCTGGCAAGGCGTCTTCCCGGGGCGTCTTCAGCATTCTCCGGCATGGCTGCAAGAGCCGGGGAAAGGAAGCATAAAAGGATGGTGATAAGTGCTGCAGCCAGGCCGTAAATTGATAATATCCTTTTTTTCATAGGCATCTCCATGGGTTCAGCAGATATGAACCGGTGAAAAGAGCGGGGGATTGTCCCCATCCTTTTTTTAGTGTCTATTTGCATGTGGCCGGCGAAGGAGAATCCGATGCATGACCGTAAAAATAAGAATAAATATCAAGGAAGTCTTCATCGGATAATGATACCCAATGATCCTTGCAGCCGAATTCATCAAAATTTTTAGTATCAAAGATTGATTTCCATTCAGCCATGGTTTTATCGGAAGGACTGATTTTCGGGGTTGCAGATTCAACCTGGCCTGATTCCGAGCAGGATTTATATACTTTTCGATAGGTGTATTTGCCTTTTCTGTCATTGCCTTTGGGGCCTTCAGAGGCAAAGAGAATGGCATTGGATACAAGGATAAACAATGCTGCCGTAAACAGGATGGTTATTTTTTTAAACATGGGATATCTCCTTATTTTTATTTAATTGTTTGCCTGATCAGGGTTTTACCGGTTTTTTAATTTCATATTGACCATCAGCTTTGAAGGTAATCCCGGCTTCCACATAATATACTTCTTTTAAGGATTTTTTCAGATCCTTTGCCATATAAAAGGCTTCTCCGCTTCTGGCACCGGTTGAGCAGACAAAAACAACAGGTTTATCTTCCGGAAGGTCGTTGATCTTTTTATCAAGACTTTCCACCGGGATATTAATGGCGGTTTTAAATGATCCTTTTTTAAATTCATCCGGGTCCCGGACATCAATGAGCAGGATGGACCCGGGATCGTCAGCAATAATTGCGGCAAAGCGTTCAAGATCAATGGCACCCTCAACTTCACCTGATTTTACAGGCACGGTATCGGCAGAGCCGCCATAGAGCGTTGCCCATTCAGGATATCCCTTGGCATAAACCTTAACGTTTTTATACCCCAGGGCCTCGGCCTTCCGGGCGGAATTATGGCTGAGTTTGCAGGTTTCTCCTTCACAATAATAAATCAGGAGGGCGTTTTTATCTTCAGGAAGAAGATTTGTTTTTTTATCAAATTCTGAAAACGGGATGCTGACCGCTCCGGGAATGTGGCCCTTGATAAATTTTGTCTTATGGGGTCTTGAATCAATCAACATGACATTGGCGGGCATGGGATTATCCATGTGGGCTTTGACGAAATCTGCATCCACAATATCATGAAACATCCATGACCGGTCTTCTGTCTGTGTTTCAGCGGTTTTTACGGTTTTGTCAGGGGTGCATCCGGTGAGTTGAAAAAGCCCTGAAACAAATATAAGGATCAATATGGTTGCCAAGTTTTTTTTCATAAGATCTCCATTATTATCATGGTTTATTTTTACTGATTCAAACTCCTGTTGAGCAATGAGTGTGCCATGGGTTACCGTATTCCGGTCATCAAATGGAACCTATTGAAATTAAAATTAAAATTTCTTTAAAAGGTCTTGTCCGGATATGGGTCTTAAAAATTTTTATTTGCGTTTGTGTTAACAATGCGTTAAGTTAACTGTTAATAGTGTTAATCTTTGTGGAGATGATATGGATATTGAAAAACAATGGCGGCCCATCATAGATTCGGTTCAGGACGGCATCATTATCGTGGATGAGAAAGGCTGCTTTCTTGCCGCCAACCAGACGGCCCAATTGATGACCGGGTATACGGAAGAAGAACTGAAGGGTCAGTCATGCAGGATTCTAAACTGTACAGGCTGTAAAATTGTGGGCAAAGGGGCAGGCAAAAAATGGTGCGGGCTGTTTTCCGAGGAGTTTATCCGGGAAAAGAAATGTGTCATCACCAACCGCCGGAACCGGCCCATCCCCATCATTAAGAGTGCTTCAGTCCTGTTTAACACGAAGAAAGAGATTGTGGGCGCAGTTGAAACCCTGAAAGATATTTCCGAGAATATCCACTATAAAAACGAACTTATGTCCATCAAACGTATGTACCATATTGATGACGGTTTCCACGGCATCATCGGAAGAACACCGGTCATGCAGAATCTTTATGAAGGCATTGAAAGCCTGGCCTCGCTGGACACGCCCGTCATGATTCTGGGGGAGAGCGGAACCGGAAAGGAAATGGTGGCAAAAGCCCTGCACGAAACCGGGAACAGGTCCCAGAAGCCTTTCATCAAGGTCAACTGTGCAGCTTTAAGCGAGAACATTCTTGAAAGTGAATTGTTCGGACATGTCAAAGGGGCCTATACCGGTGCGGACAGCGACCGGATCGGAAGATTTGAGGCTGCCCACAGAGGCACTCTTTTCCTGGATGAAATCGGGGATATCCCGCTTTCCGTCCAGGTAAAGCTGCTCCGGGTGCTGGAAGAGCGGATGATCCAGCGGGTCGGGGCAAACCAGTCCATTTCCATTGATGTCAGGATCATAACGGCAACCAACAAGGATCTTGAAAAAATGATCAGCCAGGGGGAATTCAGGGAAGATCTGTTTTTCAGGATTAATGTGTTCCCTTTAACCCTTCCACCGCTTCGTGACCGTAAGGATGACATTACCCTGATCATCCAGCATTTTATCCATTTTCATGCGGAAAAAACAGGGAAAAATATACTGGGGTTTACACCCGAAGCCATGCGCCTGATGGTGGCCTATCCCTGGCCGGGAAATATCCGGGAGCTGAGAAATGCGATAGAATATGCCTTTGTCCTGGCAAGAGGGAAAAGCATCGGACCGGAACATCTTCCTGAAAAAATTGCATCCTGTAAACCATCCCTTCCGGAACCTGTGATGGCCCGTGAGCTCTCTGATGTCGTCAGGATCGGAGAATCTGAAAAAGAAAGACTTCTTGATGCGCTTCAAAAGGAAGACGGAAATCAGACCAGGGCCGCCCAAAGGCTGGGCATCAGCAGGATTACGGTTTGGAAGCGCATCAAAAAATACGGGATACAGCTAAAGTGAATTTTGTCTCCGGTTGATACCGGATGCTTTGTTCTTCTAACTAACCGTCTCGCCACCAAAAGAGAATAGTGAATTGATGTATTTTAGAGAAAACCGCAACGTTAGTCCTGTATTTTTAAAATTCTGTATGAGCTGGCATACTACATGCTCTATATCCATTTCATCAGATAACGCAAGACATTCACTTATCTCCAGCATCTGATGAATCACCTCCGTAACCTCCGGGGCAGCTTAATACCTCCAGCAGCTGCCCCGGAGGTATTTTACGGGCAGGGAGTCAAAAAAAGATTAATACAAAAGAGGAGGAATGATGATACTGGGCACAGAAAAACAGGAACAGAAAATTATGGAAATGGGGGAAATCGGGCATAAAATGCTTCCAATGACGAGGTTGAAAAAAATAAAGGGATACAATATGATTCTGATGTTGTAAATGCATTAATTCAAATAGGAAAGGATATGGTATGAGATTTGTGATTATCGGTGGGGATGCAGCCGGCATGAGCGCTGCAAGCCGGGCCAAAAGGCTTCGGCCGGATATGGAGATTACCGTATTGGAGCAGACCCGGGACGTTTCTTACAGCGCCTGCGGGATGCCCTATAATATTGCCGATCCTGAAAGAGATATGGAAAGACTGGTGGTAAGAAAGGCAGAGGTGTTTATCGAAAAAAATAAAATCAACCTTCTGACCGGCCATCGGGTGACGGCCATAGACCGTTCGGCAAAAACAGTATCCGGAATAACCGCTCCGGGAGAGCCGTTCAGTTACGATTATGACAAGCTGTTCATTGCCACGGGTGCTTCGCCTGTGGTTCCAGGCCTGCCGGGGTTTGATCTGCCGCAGGTCATGGTTTTGAAAAGCCTGGGACAGGGCAAACAGATCAAAACCTATATTGAGCAGCACAAGGTTAAAAAAGCCGTTATTATAGGGATGGGGTATATTGCTCTCGAAATGTGTGAAGCATTTGAAAAAAGAGGCGTTAAAACCAGTATGGTAAAGCCGGGACCTGTATTTTTGCCCTGGCTGACCCAAGATCTTGCCGATGTCATTTATGAAGAAATCACCCAAATGGGGATTGACATCCATTTAGGGCATGTCATTCAGAAGATTGAAGCCTTTAACACCGGGGTTCGGGTTATTTGTGAGGATTTAACCCTTGACGCTGATCTTGTCCTTGTGGCATCCGGGATAAAACCCTGTAGTGAGATAGCAAAAACAGCAGGCCTTGATCTGGGCATTTCAGATGCCATCGCTGTGGACAGGTTTCTTAAAACATCAGACACAGATATTTATGCAGCCGGCGACTGTGCGGATGCATACCATATTGTTACCGGCCAAAAATGCTGGATACCTCTGGCATTAAGAGCCAACAGGGCAGGGTGGGCTGTGGCGGATAGTATCTGCGGCATCCCCACAAGCCTTCCGGGAGTTGCCGGGACATCCGTGTTCAAGGTCTTTTCCCTTGAAGTGGCAAGGTCCGGGCTCAATTTCAAAGAAGCGCTTGATTCCGGGTTCACCCCTGTGGAAAATTTTGTTCAAACCAGGTCCAGGGCCCATGGCCATCCCGGATCTAACCCGATTTATATCAATATGGTGGCGGACAGTAAAACAGGACGCCTTCTTGGTGTTCAGATGCTGGGAAAAGAAGGGGTTGCCCACAGGGTCAATTCCATTGCTGTGGCCTTGCATTGCAATATGACGGTAAAGGATTTTTCTCAGACTGATCTTGCCTATGCACCGCCATTTGGCCCGGTTTGGGATCCTTTGCTGACCGCAGTAATTCAGCTTGCAAAAAAAATATAACCCACTGAGTGTCTGTGCTTTGGGCCCGGTTATATCGACATGGCCTTTTTCAGGGCGTCAATCAGCCCAGCTTGTCACAGGACATGCCGATGGCCTCTTTTGAAGTATACCCGGTCAGCGCTTCAAAGGCTTTGTTCACCATGTTGAAGTTTGCCATCCCGGCCTTTTAGAACCGGTTTTGACTCAGGCTCTTTAAATCCTTTTTTTGTAATAAAATGGATGGGGCAGGAGGGCCTGAATTTGCAGTATATATCCGGATCACGGCATTCCAGGCAGTCTTCACAGAGATAAATACTGTGTTTCATACAGATATATCCGGTCTCGCGATCGGGATGACGGATGCATCGGCCCATTTTTAATCCTTTCCTTAATGAATCATTTTATTTTGATAATGCTTGATCCAGGCTTTCTGTAATCGTAGCTTCAGTTTGCAGACCGACCCATCGCCGGACCTCTTGCCCGGATTTGAAAAGAATGACTGTCGGGATGCTTTGAACCCTGTACTCGGTAGCCAATGGGTGATTTTCATCAATATTAATATCAAGAATGGAGACACGGGTATGGTATGCAGCCATAATTTTTTTAATCATGGGTTCCTGCGCTCTGCATGGGGCACACCAGGGCGCATGAAAATCAATCAATGTAATGCCTTTTTTTAATTCTTCCTGAAATTTTTCCATTTTCATCTTAAAATATCTCCATGAAAACCAGGGTGAACGGTTAGTTTTAAGAAGGTATTATCAAAAAATATGCCATATCAAGCCGGATCATTGTGATATTTGTGTAATATATTGAAATAATAGTTATAATTTAAATATCTATATCCAAAAGACGGTTTGTGCCCGGTCAGGGGTTAACAAAAGTAACGTTACCAAGGTGCAAAGGCCCGGTTTTAATATTTTTCAGGTTTTTGACTGCTATTATAAAAATTATCATGTTAAAATATAATTCGGCTGAGTTGGCACAGCCTTTGCTATATAACATTGATTCGGGCAGTCGAACAATCAATACTGAATATTAAAAGAGAGGATCGATGATGGAAATGATTTATGTTTTGATTTTTTTAGGAATTTATATTCTTCCCAGGCTGGGCATATCCACATGAATTAAAGATGCCTGTCAGGTGACGGACAATAAAAAAAACCAACAGAAGATCAAACAGGAAAAATAAAGGTAACGGTAACGTTACTCAGTGTGTGATGCAGGGCAAAATGTAAATGTGAAAGGGAAAAGATGCAAACCCATCAATTGTGGAATGTCAATTTTCTAAATCAGATCCTGGATACTATGGCCGAAGGCCTGTTTACCCTGGATGAACAGGGAATCATTACCTCCTGGAACCGGTCAATGGAAAAGATCAGCGGGTATTCTGCAAAACAAGCTGTAGGGCAACCCTGTAGCCTGATTCAATGCAGCCAGTGTTTTGGCAAAACTTGTCCTGCGGATGTGAATGCCTGCGGCGTGATTCAGCATGGCCGGACAGAAGCCAAAGAATGCTCTATCCGGCACAAGGAGGGTCATGATATTGCCGTAATCAAAAACGCGCGGCTGGCTCTTGATGAGAATGGCCGGGTTCTCGGCATTGTTGAAACCATTACGGATTTAACGGAATTGAAAAAAATTAAAATCAGGGCTGAAGAAGCACAACGAAAAATAAAAAAGTCATATCAACTTGGGAATATCATCGGAAAAAGCCATGCCATGCAAAATGTCTTTGATGCCATACGGGCAGCGGCAAACAGCCGGGCGACCGTCCTTATTCAGGGGGAGAGCGGAACCGGAAAAGAGTTGGTGGCCGGGGCCATCCATTATAACGGCATCAGTGATGCAAGCCCCTTGATCACGGTAAACTGTTCCGCACTTTCTGAAACCCTGCTTGAAAGTGAGCTTTTCGGTCATGTGAAAGGAGCCTTTACCGGAGCCCACCGTGATCGTAAAGGCCGGTTTGAGGAAGCAGACGGAGGAACTATTTTCCTGGATGAAATCGGAGAATTAACTCCTTATATGCAGATAAAACTATTAAGGGTGCTGCAGGAAAGAGAGATTGAAAGGGTAGGGGATTCCAGAAAAAGGAAAATTGATATCCGGATCATTGCAGCAACCCATAAAAATCTTTATGAATTGACCCGGCAGGGAAAATTCAGGGAAGACCTCTTTTACAGGCTTAAGGTTTTTCCCATCATGGTGCCGCCCTTGAGGGACCGGCGAGAAGATATTCCCCTTCTGGTCAGTCATTTTATCAAAAAAGGAAATAAACGGGAGGCTAAAACCATAGAAAGTGTTGATGAAAAAGGGATGAAGCGGCTCATGGAACATTCATGGCCGGGGAATGTCAGAGAACTTGAAAATGCCGTTGAACACGCTTTTGTCATCTGCAATTCAAAAAGAATCACCATTAACGATCTGCCAGTGGAACTAAGAAATAACCATTTCCCTTTTGATAGTCGTGTTTCAAATTTTTCTTCCGGTATAAATGCCGCCCCTGTCACTGATGTAACGAAACCGACAAGGGAAAGCCTTATCCAATTACTTTGGGAAAGCAATTGGAATAAGGCCGAAGTGGGTAGGCGAATTCAAAAGAGCAGAACTGCTGTCTGGAAATATATGAAAAAATGGGACATTCCCTTGCAAAACAGGGCTGCAGATCAGAGACCGGAATGAAGGCGTACGGTATAACGGCCAACCGGTCCGGTATCCATTAAAGGCTGATGACGGCAGCATCGCAGGCAAGATCAATCATCTCTGCCGCAGTTGCGAGCCTGCATGAATCGGCCAGGTCTTTTTCTTCAATAAACCGTGATTTGGCACATGGGGTACAGACCAGGATCGGAACGTCATGGGCCTGGAGATGGGCTAAAGAATCATCGGCTGAATCACCGGTTGAAGCTTTGATGTTTTCCGCAGCTCCTTTTCTTGCAAGGTATACACCGTCATCCAGCAGGAATACGGTTACATTTTTTCCTTTTTTCTGGGCTACGGCAGCAAGAAACAAAGCCCGTGTCGCCCGGTTGGGGTTATCAGTTCCGCAGGAAAGGGTAACGAGTACATTATTGGTCATTTTATTCTCCTTATGATTGATGTAAGAAAAGATTTGTTTATATATAATTATGACCTATTATTAAAGAAAGTTCGGCTTTATGTAAAGCCAAAAAACAGTATATGATAATAATGTTAACAATATTGATTGGCATGAAAATTGCTGTAACCCGTGACAGGGTCGGGTATGGCAATGATCGTTAAGATCGAATAAGAAACAAAGGGCCTCTGAATATGAAAAAAGAAAATGTGCTGGTTGTTGCGCTGGTCTGTATCGCTTTTGCCGTTGTGTTGATTCATAATTTTAAAAAAGACGGAGGGGCTGGTGAGACCGTCCTCAAAAAAACATCTGCACAAGATTTGAAAGATACCGGTATTCAATGGAAAGAATATGCTGAGGGGATGAAACTGGCAAAGACCCGGAATAAACCCGTTTTTTTATATTTCCATGCAGAGTGGTGTACTTATTGTAAGAAAATGGAACAAACCACATTTATGGATGAAAAAGTATTGACCTATTTAAATGAAAATTTCATCAGCATCCGGATCGACACAGACAAGGACACTGAAATTTCAAACCAATGGAAGGTCAGGGGCTTGCCTACGATCTGGTTTCTTAAACCGGACGGAACAAAATTGGACAACCTTCCAGGATATGTGGATGAAGACTATCTTTCCAAGGTTTTAACTTATATTCATTCAGGAACATATGAAACAATGAGTTTTAATGAATTCCTGGAAACAGAAAAGAGGAAATAAAGACAATGAGTTTAAAAATTTCTCGTAGGACCTTTATTAAAGGTTCCATTGCAGCAGCCGGAACGGTTGTTGCGGGTACGGGCATTTCAGGCCCGGATTTTGCTGCTGCCGGGCCCCTGTCTGATGAAAAACAGGAACCCCTGTCCACGCTTCTGGATATCCGCAAATGCATCGGATGTGAAGAATGTGTTCATGCCTGCCGGGAAGTGAATGCAGCCAAATATCCGGAACCCCGAAAGCCGTTTCCAAAAATGTATCCCAAAACGGTTCCGGTTCAGGACTGGTCTGAAAAAAGAGATGTGACAGATCGTTTAACCCCCTATAACTGGATTTTTATCCAGCACGCATCAGTCACACACAATGGTGAAAAGATGGAACTTACCATCCCCCGGAGATGTATGCACTGTGATAATCCTCCCTGTGTCAAGCTCTGTCCCTGGGGAGCAGCAAAACAGGAAAAAAACGGGCTTTCAAGGATCGATGCCGATCTTTGTCTTGGCGGATCAAAATGTAAAAACGTCTGCCCCTGGAGTATTCCCGAAAGACAGACCGGTGTCGGGCTATACCTGGATCTTCTGCCTGCCCTGGCCGGCAATGGTGTGATGTATAAATGCGATCGCTGCTATAACCGGCTTGAAAAAGATGAATTGCCGGCCTGCATCGAGGCATGCCCTGAAAATGTCCAGAGCATTGGGCCAAGATCCGAAATCCTGGAGCAGGCCCACAGCCTTGCAAAAGAAATCAACGGATATGTCTACGGTGAGCATGAAAACGGGGGAACCAATACCATTTATGTGTCTCCGGTTCCCTTTGACCAGTTGAATGCAGCCATTGAGAAAGGAAAGGGCAAACCCCATCTGGCTTATACCAAAAACATGATGGCAGACGGGACAAACCTGTCCAGAGCCATGTTGATTGCACCCCTGGCCGGTCTTGCGGCTGCATTCGGAAAATTTTACCTGAAGTCAAAGGAGGACAAATAATGAAGGCCACTGGAAAAACAAGATCATATGGTTACGCTATCGTTCTTTTTTTGATTACCTTATCCGGTTTCGGGCAGATGCCTATTTTCGGCCGGTATTATATTGCCTCTGTTCCGGGACTGGGATGGCTGGGCGAGTTTTATACAACCCATGTATTGCATTATGCGGCGGCTATTGCGCTGATTGCACTGGCCGTATATGTCCTGTTTGATTTTGTTATGAATGGGGTTGGGTTGAAACGGCTGACCACGTCCGGATATTTTAAAACAGGGATCATTTCCGGCTTGATCATTTCCGGCTGTTTAATGGTTGTAAAAAATTTTCCCGGTATATATTGGAGCCACACGACAATCATTGTATTGGATCTGACCCATCTGAGTCTTTGCATGGCGCTTTTGATGCTGAGTCTGTATACCCTTGTGATGAAAAAAAAGTGGATAGAATAAAAAAAATGAAAGGCCTGTCTAAAGCAGGCCTATTTTTTTCATTTTTTCAGTCAGGACTTCTTTGTTAAACGGTTTGATTACATAGCCGTCACATTTCCCTACGCAGGCCTTAACCGTATCTATGTCGGAATGAGCAGTCACCATAAGAATTTTTGCTTTTTCCTGAGGGTCAAGACCCCGTTCCTCTTCCAGCTTCCGGATGGTAGTCAGAACTTCGGTCCCGCTGATGTCAGGCATGGAAATATCAAGGGTGATCAGGTTATAGAGTTTCCATTCCTCAAGAGCTGTTTTTACCGAACTGATGGCGGCTTTTCCGTTAATGACCCCTTCACATTGTCCGAATTCGCTTACTATTTTCATCATCTTTTTCCGACTGACAAGCTCGTCATCAACAACAAGGATTTTCATCAGGGAGCTTTCCTTTTATGCATCACTAATTTTGATATTTGAAGAAAAAAAGTGTGTATCAATCAATATAAGTGTGTTATTTGTTTTTCACTTTACCGGATTTTTAGTTATATTCAAGCTCATTTTTTTGAAAAAAGCAAGCCCTACACAGGAGAAGATGCAAAAAGAAGCGATTTAAAATCGTTAAAAAAGCAGTTCCGGTAAAAAGATGGTTTCAAAATACCATTACAATTAAAGGGATGAGGTCATATTTTGATCGGCATGAAAAACAGACCGGTTGTTGTGCTTTTAACGGATTTCGGGCTCAAAGATACATATGCAGGCATCTTGAAAGGGGTTATTGCTTCCATCAGCCCGGGAACAAATGTGATTGATCTGAGCCATGAGGTTTTACCCCAGGA
>MGTJ01000009.1:0-56014 GCA_001799395.1 Desulfobacterales bacterium RIFOXYA12_FULL_46_15
GAGCTCATGCATTTGAATGCCAAAGAAGGTCTTTCCCTGATAAATGGAACCTCCGGAATGGTGGGCCTTGCCTGTACCGTTATCTCGGAAGCGACGAATACATTGAAAAATTCCGATATTATAGCTGCTTTTGCCATTGAAACACTCATGGGAAGATTTAATCCCTTTGATCCGATTGTCCATGAACAAAAATACCACCCCGGCCAATATGCCACTGCACTCAATTTAACAAAGCTTCTTAAAGGAAGTGAACTGGCAATTGATGAGCTGGAGCTCTCTATAAAACTTCAGTCGACACTCAAGGAGCATAAAGGGGTTTCCGTGGCGCATATCCCGGTTGAAGATGCTTACTCTATCCGGTGCACGCCTCAGTTTGTAGGGCCTACAAAAGAAGCTGTACAACATGCCCGTGAAGTCCTTTTAAGAGAACTCAATTCCAGTAATGATAATCCACTGATTTTTACCGAACTTGATACATTCTTTCACAATGGCCATTTCCATGGCCAGCCCATCTCTTTTGCAATGGATTGTCTGGGAATCGCAATGGTTAACCTCGGGGTTGTCAGTGACAGGCGCATTGATAGATTCATGGACCAGCACCACAGTACAGGGCTTCCCCCGTTCTTGTGCAAAGAAGATACAGGTGTCCGCATGGGGCTTATGGGCGGTCAGTTCATGACGACCTCCCTTGTGGCTGAAAACAGAACCCTTGCCGTTCCTGCATCCATCCAGTCCATTACTTCAACCGCTGATTTTCAGGATATTGTCAGCTTTGGCCTCATTGCCGGCAGAAAAGCCAGAAAGATCGTTGAAAACACCAACCACATCCTGAGTTTCGAGCTTCTCTGCGCAGCCCAGGCAGCAGACATCAGAGGGCCTGAGAAATTGAGCCCGGCCGGTAAGATCATGCACAAGGCTGTTCGTGAAACCCTTGGCTACATGGATTACGATAAGGTGTATATTGATGACCTCGAAGAACTTAAAAAGAGAATTGAGTCTGGTGAGTTTGTAGAAAGGGTTGAAAAAGAAGTGGGTGAGCTTCTGATCGTTCATGAAAAAAAATAAAGACATAAAAAAACAAGACTTAAGGATAAGACGCCATGCCTAAAGAAACAATAGGGATTGAAGAACAGGTTGAAAAGAAGATAGGAGATGCTTACAGGGAGAAATTCCCGGTTTCAAAAAAGCATCATGAAGAACTGATCAATTATATTCCCGGCGGTGCAACCCGAAGTTTAAGCTATTTCAAACCCTTTCCCATCCATGTTGAATATGGTGAGGGCGCCTTTGTTTTCACCCCTGAAGGACATAAGCTCCTGGATGTCACTAATGCCTATGGCGCCATTGTTCATGGGCATGGTGACCCGGATGTGGTGAAAGCGGTTCAGGACGGTATTGCAAAAGGGTCCCAGTATTCAAGCCCGACACAAGGCCAGTACAAACTTGCAAAGCTTCTGTGTGAAAGGGTGCCGGGCTTTGACCGGGTCAGGTTTTTAAATTCCGGAACGGAAGCCACCCTTTTTGCCATGAGAACGGCCAGGGCTTATACAGGAAAAGATAAAATTCTGAAAATGGTCGGCGGTTTTCACGGCACCCATGACAGTGTGGCTGCATCAACCAAGAAAAATATCATCACGGCCGGTATCCCCAAAGGCATGACAGAGGATATGATAGAAGTGAGCTTTAATGATTTTGAAACCTTGGAAAAAAAAGTAAAGGAAAATGCATCAGAGCTGGCCGCCGTGATCATGGAACCCTTTCTGGGAGCCGGCGGGATTGTGCTTCCGAAAAAAGGGTATCTGGAGCATGCAAGAAAAGTTACTGAGGACCATAAAGTCCTTCTGATTTTTGATGAAATTTTTTCTTTCCGGGTGAATACCGGAGGCTGCCAGAAACTCTGGGGTGTGACCCCGGATCTGACGACGGTCGGAAAGGTTGTGGGCGGCGGGCTTCCCATTGGTGTATTTGGCGGAAAAAAAGAAATCATGAATATCTACTGCCATGAAAATACCGACAAACCTCTCTACCATTCCGGGACTTTCAACGGCTATGAAACCGTGATGCAGGCAGGCTATGCAGCCTTGTCCAAATACGATGAAAAGGCGGTAGCCTATATCAACGGTCTTGGGGCCAGGTTACAGGAAGGGCTTTTAAAAAGCTTTAAAACCAATGGGTTGAAGATCCAGTCCAACCAGATCGGGTCGCTCTTGAACCTTCATTTTTATAATGAACCCATCACAACGGCGGAGCAGGTTTTAAAATCCGAAGAGAAGCTCCATGCCCTGATGCACCTGTCCCTTTTAAACAAAGGTGTTTTTACCATCCCAAGGGGATTGTTCATCCTGTCAACAGCCATGACTCATCAGGAAATAGATTTTCTGGTTGAAAAAATAGATGAAACCTTAAAAGAATTGTTGCCATTAATTCAAGAAAAATATAACCATTTACTCTCATAACAGGGATATAATTTAATTATCAAAGAGAGAGAATAAATGGTTCTGGACAAAATTGACAAACAGATTTTAAACACACTTCAGGAAAATGGGAAAACAACCAATTCCAAACTGTCTAAAATCGTCGGGATTTCAGCTCCTGCAACGCTTGAAAGAGTTAAAAGACTTGAGCTTGCAGGAGTCATCTCCCATTTTACGGCCGTGCTGGACCCGGAAAAAATCGGGTTTTCAATCATGGCCATGGTCAGCATCAGCTTAAGCCTGAGCAACCTGTCGTCTGTGGCAGCCATCAAAAAAAGATTTGTGGAGCTGGATGAAGTGGTGGAGTGCTACCAGATTGCAGGTGCCAATGATTTTGTCCTTAAGGTGATTGCAAAAGATATTAAAACCTATGGGGAGTTCATGAATAAGAAACTCACCCAGATAGAAGGCATTCAGGTTATCAAATCCTCTTTTGTGATCGACAATGTCAAGGAAAAGAAAATGTTCATCCTTGATCTGAATGAGGAATACGGAGTATAGAAAACAAAAAAAATCATCAGGAGAAGTAAATAATGGATAATAAAATTATTATAACAGCCGCCATTACAGGGTCTGTTCATATCCCCACCATGAGTGATTACCTTCCCATAACGCCTGATCAGATTGTGGAGGATGCAGTCAAAGCCCATGAAGCCGGTGCTGCCATTGCCCATATCCATGTGAGAAACCCGGAAAACGGCTTGCCTGTATCAGACCCGGCTCTTTTCATGGAGGTTTGCAGCAAGATCAAGAAAAGATGCAATATCATCCTGCTTCCCACCACCGGCGGCGGTATGAACCAGACCACGGAAGAAAAACTGATTCCTATCAAGCAACTGAGGCCCGAGATGTGTTCTTTTGACCCGGCCCCCTTTAATTTCGGCATTTTCCAGATTGCAGGCCGTTTTAATGAATATAAATATGCCTGGGAAAAAGACTATCTCGAACTCTGCAAGAATGTCACCTTCAGACCTACCTTCAACGATGATATCATTTATGGGAAGGCTTTCCTTGAAATCGATACCAAACCGGAACTTGAAATCTATGAACTGGGCCATGTTTCTTATGTAAAATGGCTTCTGGAAGAAAATATGTTGAAGCCTCCGGTACACCTTCAGTTCGTATTCGGCCCCATGGTGGGATGGATGGTGCCGTCTGTAAAACACCTGGTATTGATTTATGATGAGGCAAAGGAAGTCCTGGGTGAAAATAATTTCACATGGTCTGTGGCTGCAGGCGGCAGATTCCAGATCCCCATCACCAGTACGGCCATGGCCATGGGCGCACAGAATGTCAGGGTCGGACTTGAAGATTCCATATATGCCGGTAAAGGTATCATGGCAAAGGCCAGTGCCGATCAGGTCAATATTGTGAAACGGGTGGCAAAGGAGATGAGCCTTGAACCTGCCACTTCTGATGAGGCAAGACAGATTCTTCAATTAAAAGGGCTTGATAAGGTTGCATTCTGATTTTTTTAGATCCTTTTTTTGTAAAAGTCTTTAAAAGACAGAGGCGATTTGACAGTATAATGTGAAATAATAAAGGAGGGCATCGTTGAATTATTCAGGTTACGCTTCAATTCATGCTCGGCATATTCCTGATAAGGTTTGCCTGATCGAAAGAACCCCGGCAACGGGAGGGAGACGATCCTTTACCTGGAAGGAATTTAATGACGAGATCAACAGAACTTCTAATTTTCTGGCAAAAGAGCTGGGGGTCAGGCATGGAGATTTTGTCATGCACCTTCAGAAAGATTCACTGGAATGGCTTGTCACCTATTATGCAGTTATTCGCCTGGGAGCCGTTGTCGTTCCGTTGAATTTTCGTTTTGAAACATCTGATGTCCTTTATGCAGCCGAAGTTTGTAAACCGGATGTTTTTATTCTAGGGTCTGAATTTTTAGGCGTTGTCCAGCCCGGGCAAAAAAATCTGCCGACCATTAAAAATTATATCTGTGTCGGCAAAGATGTCCCCAAAGATATGATCGATTTTAAAACGATCCAGGCATATCCGGATACTTCAGATGCACTTGTGGAAGTTGACAGAGACCATGATCTTGCCATGATGTTCACCTCCGGTACGACCGGAAAACCCAAACCCGTCCTTCATACCCATTATTCCATCAATAATACGGCCATCGGTAATGGAATGACCTATTTCGTCCAGAAGGATGATAATTATTTATTCTTTTTACCTTTATACCACAGCGGTACCATGTTTTTATGGGCTCCTTTTTATGCAACCGGGGCAACCGGAACGATCATAAGGGATTTCCGTGATCCCAAATGGATTATTGAGGCTGTTGCCGAAGAAAAATGTACGGACGTGCTTTTTGTAGTTCCCATCGGTATTGCAGTTTTAAATGCCATTGCAAAGGGAGATCTGCAACTGGAGAATTATGATCTTTCTTCCTGGAAATATATGGAAATAGGTGCTCAGCCCGTACCCTTCGATATCATGAAACTTCTGGTTGAAAAATTGCCCTGCGCCGTATCTAATATTTACGGTATCACCGAAGGCGGAGGCGGGGGGTTGTTTAATCTGTATCCTGAAGATGTTCTTGCAAGACCCGGTTCCATAGGCAAACCCACCTTTGGGGTTGAGGCCAAAATTGTCGGACCGACAGGAGAGGAATTACCGGATGGCCAGGTCGGAGAGCTTATCTTCCGCACCCCCCGCATGATGCGGGAATATTATTCAAACCCTGAAAAAACAAAAGAAACCATAAAAAATGGTTGGCTTTATACCGGAGATTTATTAAAGAAGGACAAAGAGGGGTATTTCTATATTGTCGACCGGATGAAAGATATGGTTACCAGCGGTGGTGAGAATATTTTCCCGGTTGAAATTGAAGATGCACTCATGGATCACCCCGACATTGATGATGTAGCATGTATCGGATATCCCGATGACAGGCTGGTGGAAATCGTGCTTGCCGTAGTCCAGGTAAAAGAAGGAAAACACCTGTCTGAAGAACAGGTGATCGAGTTTGCAAAGTCCAAATTGTCCCTTTATAAGGTACCCAGAAAGGTCATTTTTGACCGGGTACCGCGGAATCCCACTGGAAAACTCATGAAACCGCAACTCCGGGAAAAATACACCGGCCGGAAGGAGGCATTTAAAAAATTAGATTAAATAAGTCAAAGCTGTTTTGCTTGACTTCTTTTTGAACTGAAAATACGCTGTTGTTGAGTTCGACGTGTAAAATGATAATTAGTTTGATTCCAAAAGTTGAAACAGGTGCAGACCCTTTTGGTTTGCACCACAATTTATAAACTTAACATTAAAGGAAAGGAACTAAGTTATGAAGCTGAAAAGATTTTTAGTGTTGATGCTTGTTTTAGTAGTCGGATCATTTATGTTCATTGCACCGGCCTCTTCTGAAGAAAAACCGGATCCTCTTGCCAAATGGGCCCCTGCCTTTGATCCCAAAGGCGCAAAATTCAAATGTGTAGTTTCAAACGTATCCACACCGGCGCTTGTCGGCACCTATGCCGGGTTTGAAATCCGTGATGAACTCTGGAAAAGAACCAACGGCCAGATTTATCTGGATTATAAACCCTTATCTATTCTAGGCGGCGAAGTGGAAGTCCTCAACATGGTCCAGATGGGTGCGGTCCAGGGCATCAGTGTCAGCTCAGTTGCCTCTACCAACCTCGGACCCAGGTTCGGCGTTGTCAACCTGCCTTTCCTGGTGGACTCATTTGCAAAGCTGGACAAATTCACCGGCAACAAGGTTCTTTTCGACCATTTCCTCATGGCAGCCGACCATCAGGGCATGACAGCACTTGATATCACCGGTTACGGCAATTATGGCTGGGCCACCAATAATCCTGTCAAGACACTTGATGATGCCAAAAAAGTAAAGTTCAGAATCGCCGAAGCCGCCGTTAATCAGCTTTCCTATAAAAACTGGGGATTCAACCCGGTTTCCATGCCCTGGACCGATGTTCAGGTGGCTCTGAAACAAGGCGTTATCGATGGTCTGGATCATACCCCTGCCGTGTGTAATCTGACCAAGAAATTTGAGGTTGCCAAGTATTTTACCCAGCTTAATTATGCCCAGGGTCTTTTTATCTGGCTCTTTAACAAAGCCTGGCTGGAAAGTCTTCCCCAGGATTTAAGAGAGACTTTTATTAAAACCGTACACGATGTCTGCGTTGAGAACAGAAAAAGGACTGCAACCTGGGAAGAAGAACAGATCGCAGCTTCCAAAGCAACCGGTGTAGAATTCATTAAACTGTCCGATGCCGATATGCAAACCCTGAAAGGACTGAGTAAAGGCACCTACGATACCTATGCCAAGGAAATCAACCAGCTTAACCCTGGCGACACATACAAACCGGCCAATTATCTCCAGGAAGTTGTGGATTTCCTGAAATAGCCTGTAATTCAGACATTATTAATTAAAAAGAATAGGACCTGGTTTATGATTGGAAATATTTCAAAAAAAATAGATACATTCTTGACTCACATTGAAGAATGGAGCCTTTTTATTATTGTTATGGTGTCCCTGATCTCGCTGTTTGCCAATGTGGTGCTGCGGTACGGGTTCAGCTATACCCTGGCCTGGAGCGAGGAGCTGGGGCGTATTGTCATGATTTATACCACCATGCTGGGAACCAGTCTTTCAGTAAAAAAAGGGGCTGTGATAAGAATTGATGCTCTGGTCCAGATTGTACCCAAGCTTAAACCAGGCCTGACTTTTTATTCCAATATCCTGATGATTTTCTTTTCCGGGATGATGATCTATTACGGGTATACCATGACCCTGCTTCAGTATACCACCCATCAGAAAACCATCATCATGCAGATCCCCCTTGTGATTGTCTACGCCATCATGCCGTTGATGGGCATTATGACATTGATCCGGACATTACAGGTATTGGCTCAGGACATTAAAAATTTGAAGCAGCAGAAATAAAGGGGGAAGCTCAATGCAATCAAGCGATATCATCATCATGGCGATCCTCCTGGGTTGCCTTATTTCTTATGTACCTGTTTTTTTAAGCCTGTTTATCGCATCCACCGTTGGGTTTCTGTTTTTCCTGAACATGCCTCTCGGAATGATGGTTCAGACCCTGTTCCGGAGCGTGGATAATTTCGGGCTAATCGTGGTCCTGTTCTTTGTTCTCTGCGGCAATATCATGACCAAGGGGAAAATGGTGGAAAAACTCATTAGCTTTGCCAATTCCATGGTAAGCTGGCTGCCGGGCGGGCTCGGCATGGCCGGTGTCATCGGTTGCGGGCTTTTCGGTGCCATTTCCGGATCAACCGTGGCAACCGTGGTTGCCCTGGGCGGGTTCATGATCCCGGCCCTCCTGAGAAACGGCTATGATGAAGATTATACCGTCGGGCTTATGACTACCTCCCCGAACCTGGGTGTCATTATACCACCGAGCATCAGTATGATTTTTTATTCCATGATCAGCAATGTGTCCCTGGAAGGGCTGTTCCTGACCGGGTTCATACCGGGAATCATCATTATCCTCTGCGTCTGCATCTACACCTATGTATTGTACAGGGACCGGAAGGATATCAAGCGGCTGCCGAGGCCGACTCTGGGCCAGATGTTCGGTATTTTCAAAGAAGGTTTCTGGTCCATCATGCTGATTGTGATCATTTTCGGTGGTATTTTTACCGGTGCCTTCACAGCCAATGAGGCTGCCGTCGTGGCCAGCGTCTATGCCTTTTTTGTGGAGCTGGTGATTTACAAATCCATGAATTTCAAGGATGTCAAAGATGTCTGCGTCAGTTCAGCCCTGACAACGGCCACCCTGCTGCTTATCGTAGCCTGTGCCACGGTCTTCGGACGCTACCTGACCTTTGAAAACATCCCCAACCGGGTGGCGGAACTAGTCATCGGCAGTATACATTCACCATGGGTCTTTCTTTTTGTAATGAATATCCTGCTATTGATTGTCGGTATGTTCATGGATATCATCTCCGCTACCCTGATCTTGGGGCCGGTCTTTTTGCCTTTGCTCAGTGCTTTTAACGTGGACCCCATGCATTTCGGGCTCCTCATGACCGTGAACCTGGCCATCGGGTACTGCACCCCGCCCATGGGGGTCAGCCTTTTCATCGTCGGGTCCATGACCAAGAAGGATATTATTTTTGTTACAAAGGCGGCCATGCCGACCATGATCATCCAGATCTCTGTGCTGTTCTTTTTAACCTATTTTCCCGGTATAGTGCTTTACCTGCCCAGGCTTTTCGGCTATCACAAATAAAACGATGCCGGGATAAAAATTTAAAGCCGGTATTCAAAAAGAAAATTTCTCTTGGAATACCGGCTTTTGATTTATGGGTATTAAACCCCTTTGTTGGCGATATTTTTATCGTGCTTCAGTCTTTCCTGAATACCCCTTGAAATTTGCCAGTATTTTTCAAAATCGTTCCAGAAGTCTTTGTTTTCATTTTTCCACCCCTTTCCGAAACGCTGGTCAAAATGGCTTCCAAGCTTTTCAAATAAGAGTTTCCAGGCAGGTTTTCCCTTGCTTTGTTCTCCCATCAATTCGTTGATCAAGGAATCCAGCTCGCTTAAATGTTCTTTGGAAAGATAGGAAACCGCCCCTTTTTTAATGGACTGCATCAAAGATTCCGGGTTCATGGAATTGGCAGTCAGCATAATGGCGGGAATATTCCTTTCCACACATTCTTCCAGAAGCTTAATACCGTTGACTCCCATGATATCCAGGATGGCTATATCGTATTGAGTCTTCATTATTTTTTGTGATGCAGACTCGTAATCCTGGGCAAAATCAACGGTTGCTTCATCCAGTATTTCCTGTATGGTCTCGATGACATCCCATTCATCATCAACGGCCAGTATATGTTTTCCTTTTAGAAAAGAAACAGGTTGTGTCATATGATTATCTCCTTATAAAAAGTCATAAAAAAGGCATTGTTTGGAGTTATCGTATATAAATTTTGCAATACCCTTAAAATGATCATGAATGTTAATCCAATAGTTATTTCTTCCTAAGAAAATAAAGTAAACAAAATCAGCGGAAAAGTCAAGCTATTCCATGGGTTAGGGGGAAATAAGTCTTTATAATTTCATTGCCTTAAAAAAAGAAATGGCTTAAACTCCCTGATTACGAATAAATTTGAATTAAACTCTGGAGGATGAAAAATGATAGAGTTTTTAAAACAAATGCCCAAGGCAGAACTTCATCTTCATATTGAAGGTTCACTGGAACCTGAACTTATGTTCAGGCTGGCTAAAAGAAACCATATTCCTCTGCCTTTTGATTCCGAGGAACAAATCCGGGAGGCCTATCGGTTCAGTGATCTGCAATCCTTTCTCAATATCTATTATCAAAGCGCATGCGTATTACAGACAGAAGAAGATTTTTATGATATGACCCGGGCCTATATTGAGCATTGCCGGTTACAGAACATTATCCACACGGAAATATTTTTTGATCCCCAGACCCATATGGATCGCGGGATCGATTTTGGAACGGTTGTCAGGGGAATCCACCAGGCTTTGGATGAGGGTAGGCACAAATACAATATCAGCAGCCATCTGATTCTTTGCTTTCTGCGGCATCTCGGCCCGGGACTTGCAATGAAGACCCTGGATCAGGCCCTGACATATAAAGACAAAATCATCGGTGTCGGTCTTGATTCTTCAGAGTTGGGATTTCCGCCGGACCAGTTTAAGGAAGTATTTAAGAAAGCTATGGACAATGGCTTTCTGACTGTTGCCCATGCCGGAGAAGAAGGCCCCCCGGAATATATCCGGCAGGCCCTTGATGTATTAAAGGTAAAAAGAATCGATCATGGGGTTCGCTGTATTGAAGATCCAAAACTGATGCACCGTCTTGTTGAAGAAGAGATCCCTTTGACGGTCTGCCCCTTGTCCAATGTAAAGCTTAAAGTGTTTCATCAGATGAGGGATCATAATATCCTTTCCCTTCTGGAAAAAGGACTGAAAGTGACTGTGAACTCCGATGACCCGGCTTATTTTGGCGGATATCTGAATGAAAATCTGATGGCTTTGCATGAGGAATTGGGGATGAACAGGGATCAGGCCGTCAGGCTGGCAAAAAATAGTTTTAACGCCTGTTTTCTTGAACCTGAAGAAAAACGCACGGCTGTTCTTAGTCTTGAAACCTATGTAAAGAAATCAGAATAATTCCAATTGTATATTTGTCTGTGCTTTTATTTTTTCCGTTGGCATACAAACGGGTGAGGGAGTTTTGTTTCTGCAGAAATCCGGTTGCGGATGTTCGGAATGAACCGCGCGCAATGAGTTTTTGGTCATTTGCGTGACTTCTATAAGCTCATTTATGATGAGTTCTGTTTCCTGCAGGGTCATGACCGGGAATCCATAGGGCAGATTTCTGTGTTTTATTGGTTTTCCCGCAGCCGTTCTTTCCGCAACAAAGGAAAGGTGTGCATTCAGCCGGGTTTCAATGGTTTCCCCGGCAAGCCGGATGATATTATTTTTAATTCCCATAATGGTATCTATAAATTTTGGTTCAATTTCGCACCCAATGCTGTTCCTGGCTGCTGTCAGGGCTGCTGCCAGGGTGGTTCCGGTGCCGAGGAAGGGATCAAGGACGGTATCGTTTTTAACAGAATACATATTGATGAGCCGGTAAGCGAGTTCAAAGGGAAAAGCTGCACTTCTCTTTCTCAGATCTTTGTCATTGAGTTCCTGCCGGCTGCCTTTGATATCAAACCATATGTCTGAGAAATAAAAATTCCTTTCCTCCCAGAAAATAGCGCTCCGTCTCCTGTTTGTTTTTTCAGGGTCATTTGAAAATTTACGTTTGCCGCCTTTTCTTAAAATCAGGATATATTCATGTTCCAGGGTGACATAGGCACCGGCGGGCAGCATGCCGGAGCCCATGAATTTATTGGGGGCATTGGTCTGTTTTCGCCAGATGATCGAAGGCAGCACCGTAAATCCGATTTGAAGGAGATGCTGAAGAATCCTGGTATGATTGGAATAAATGGCAAAATCCGAATGAATGGTTCTTACGGCATCCCCGATATTAATACAGGCAAACCCGCCTTTTTTCAAAACTCTGAAAGCTTCATTCCAAACCGGATCAAGCATTCGGTGCATGAGTTCAAAGGCATTTTGTCCCTCCCCTTTTTCCAGGGCTTTTTCAACATCGCTGCCCCGGCCGGTAAAAAGGCCGTCCCACATTTCAATCATGGGATAAGGCGGAGACGTGACAACGAGGTCAACGCTGTCAGATGGAATTTTATCAAGCTTTCCCGAGTCTTGGATCAATATATGATGGCTGGTCTCCATATTCTGTTCTCCTGTCTTATTGCAATTAAATCATTAGAGTTTACATTTGCAAGTGAAAATCCGGAAGCCGAGTATATCAGCATCAAAATGGTTTGTATATGGATTCGATAGGGGAAATATAAGGGGGGATGGTTACAGGGTATTTTAATTGGTATAAAAAGATTGACGACAATCCGGTGATTTTATATGTTGAAAAGGTTTTTAACCATTTTAACGGCCGAAAGACAGAGGGAAAAAGGTGGAAAATAAATTTAGAGCCGGTGTGGTTCAGTTTGATGTGGAGTGCGGCCGGATTGAGGCAAATCTTGAAAAAATATCCGGATATCTTGAAACCCTGGCTTCTGAAAAGGTTTCCCTTGTCGTTTTGCCTGAGATGTTTTCCTGTTCTTTTGATAATGAAAATTTGAAAGGGCATTCGAAATCAACACAGAAAATTATTGAAAAACTTTCTTATTTTGCTCTTGATTACAGGATGGCCATTGCAGGAACTCTTCCGGAACAGGAAGAAGGACTGATTTTCAATACCATGGTATTTATTGATACAGATGGAAAGATAAAAGGGAAATATAGAAAGCTTCATCTTTTCAGGCTGACGGGTGAACATCTTTATTATACAGCCGGGAACAAGATTGTGACCGTGGATTCAACCCTTGGCCGGATCGGGCTGATGACCTGTTATGATTTAAGGTTTCCTGAGCTTGCAAGATCCCTATTCCTCAACGGGGCTCAGCTCATTGTCATTTCCGCGCAATGGCCTGAACATAGAAAAGAGCATTGGGAAGCATTGGTCAGGGCAAGGGCTATTGAGAATCAGTTGTTCATGGTCTGCTCCAACCGGACCGGAACGGAAGCAGGTCTCGCTTTTCCAGGGCTGTCCATGATTGCCGACCCTATGGGAAAAGTCATTGCCCATGCCGGAAACACAGATTCCTGTGCTTTTGCAGAAATCAATCCTGACGCAGTGAAAGATATGAGAACCCTGATCCCCTGCATAACGGACAGGCGAGTGGAGGTATATGGATAAAACTATTGCGTTTCAGGATGTGAAACCCCTTTGTGCAGGATATAAAGCAACCGGGAAAAAAATTGTTTTTACCAATGGATGTTTTGATATCCTCCATGCCGGGCATGTGAAATATCTGGTAAAAGCGGCAGAATTCGGAGATGTTCTTATCCTGGGGTTGAATACCGATCGTTCGGTAAAATGCATTAAAGGGGAAAAACGACCGGTGATCGGGCAGAATCATCGTGCCTGTTTGCTCTCAGCCCTTTTTTGTGTGGACCATGTGGTTCTGTTTGATGAACCAGACCCAAGGCAATTGATAGAGGCTGTCTGTCCCGATGTCCTGGTAAAGGGGGCTGACTGGCAGGAAAACGAGATTCTTGGTGGTGATTTTGTAAGGCAAAGCGGGGGAAGGATTGAAAGAGTCGTTCTGGAACCTGATATCTCTACTACAAGGATAATTGAACGGATAGGTGAACTGTATTATGGAAAATGATGAGATCAAGGTTTATGAATTTGAGCATCTGAAGAAAGTTCCCCATGTTGTTCACGGGATATTTACCAGAACCGGAGGAACCAGCAGGGGAGTTTATGATTCGCTGAATATCGGTATGGAATCAGGAGATGAGAAGGCTTCCATTTCAAATAACAGAAAGCTTATCATCAGGAAAATGGGGATGAAACCCCTTGTTTTTCTGAACCAGATCCACGGGGCTGAGATCAAGGTATTGAAAAAAGATGATAATGACCTGTCACAGGTTTTTGAACCGGGAAAAGAAACCTATACGGCTGACGCTATCATTACGGATATGAAAGGGCTGTTCCTGGTTATTCAGGTGGCTGATTGCCAGTCCGTCATGCTGTATGACCCGGATAAAGAGATCATTGCCAATATCCATTCAGGATGGCGGGGGAGTGTGTTAAACATAATAGGGCAATGCGTTGGAAAAATGGTTCTGGAATTCGGCTGTCTCCCGGAAAATATCCTGGCCGGTATTTCTCCATCTCTTGGACCCTGTTGTTCGGAATTTATCAATTATAAAAATGAAATCCCCGGGTATTTATGGAAATATAAGCATAAGGATAAAGATTTTTTTGATTTCTGGGCCATGAGCCGGGATCAGCTCATGGAAAAAGGGGTGAAAAATGAAAACATTCAAAACATGGAAATCTGTACAAAATGTCATACGGATGTGTTTTATTCCTATCGGGGAGAAAAAACTACAGGGCGGTTTGCCTGTGTGATTTCCATGATTTGATTTAGTGTTTTTTCACATTGACTTGAGATTCAGCATGTGCTATTTGCTCTCAAGATAAATTGATCTTTGACGGTCGGAAAAAAGGTGTAGAAAGGCTATCAATGAAGAAGGAAACCGGCAGTGTATTCAGAGAACTCGGATATTTTGCCAGCCTTGGAATGTCTGTGGCGCTTTCCATTTTTTTGGGTCTTTTTTTAGGCCTCTGGCTGGATAAGAAATTTGATACAGACCCGGTTCTGATGTTTATCGGCCTTGCACTGGGGATTGCTGCAGGGTTCAGCAATATTGTCAGGGCAGGGAAAAAGGGAAGGAAATTTTAATGCAGGATATTCAGAAGGTTGTTGATTTTATTACAACTTCAAACTGGCTGATATTGTTGTCAGCCGGGTTGGCCGGTCTGATGATGACCCCGGCAAAAGTTGCCTTGGGGATTATTCTCGGCGGTTTGATTGTAGCAATAAATTTTCATCTTCTGAAAAAAACCCTGAAAAATGTTTTCAGCCCCGAAGTTGTGTCGGAAAAGGGGCGCTCGGTTGTAAGCAGCGCTCTTATTCAATATTACATCCGATTTGGAATAAGCGGGTTCATTATTTTTCTGCTTATATCAAAACATATTGTTCATCCGCTAGGTCTTCTGGCAGGTTTATCGGTAGTGGTGGCAAGCATGTTTCTGGCAACCGTGCTTGAGTTAACAAGATTATTTTTCAAGGAGGCGGTATAAAGTGCAACATCCATATTTAATTCTAACTTCATTTTTCGGAATGTTTGGTCTGGACGGATGGGCGGCAAAACACCCCCATGTAACCTATATGTGGCTTGCAATGATCATCCTGATTTTTTTGGGCTGGCTTGGCGGAAAGAGTATCTCCATGGTTCCGAAGAAAGCACAGAATGTATTTGAAGTCCTGATTTCCGGTCTCGAAGAGTTCATGGTCACCATTACCGGAGACGAGGGAAGAAAATCCTTTCCGCTGGTATTAACCATATTTATATTTGTCCTTTTCGGCAATCTGATGGGGCTTGTTCCTGCTTTTTTTCCGCCCACTGCAAATATCAATACCACCCTTGCCCTTGCAATCATCGCAGTTGCATGGAGCCATGTGATCGGTATCCAGCTTCACGGCGTTAAATATATCAAGCATTTTTTAGGTCCCATACCGGCAATGATCCCTCTTTTCCTGCCCATTGAAATTATCGGCCATACCGCGCGGGTTCTCTCCCTTACCTTTCGTCTTTTCGGAAACATGGCCGGACATGAGCTTGTCACGATTATTCTATTGACTCTTGGCGGCATGTTCCTGGCACCTTTGCCGGTAATGGCCCTCGGCACTTTTGTGGCTCTGGTTCAGGCACTTGTATTTTTCCTTCTTTCCACCATGTATATTGCCGGTGCGATAGAAGAGGCACATTAATCAGGCGTTTTACGGGAAACGGAAGAAGCCCGTTATTTTTATATTAATTTTTTTTACTAATAAGGAGTAAAACATGGAATTTCTAGTAAGCAGTGTATGGGCAGCAGGTCTTGCCATTGGTATCGCGGCGTTTGGTGCTTCCATCGGCCAGGGCCTTGGCCTTTCAGCCGCAATGAGCGGTATTTCAAGAAACCCGGAAGCAGCAGGTAAAATTCAGGTAAACATGCTGATCGGTCTTGCCATGATCGAATCTCTTTGTATTTATGCACTGGTTGTTGCCCTGATCCTGATGTATGCACATCCCGCATTGACTGATGCAATAAAAGTTGCCTTTGGCGCACATTAAGCCATACATTCGTAATAGACAGAGATATTTAAAAAAAAAGGGGGGGTAAGGCATATGATGTCTTATCCCCTTTTTTTGTAGATGAATTGTTTTTTCTTGCCTGACCTTACCGATATTGCTATATTTTTTTATGTGTATACAGATGGATGATACAATATTAAGCAAGATTCTAAAATTTTGATGTAATTTTTAAGGTGGCCGAATGAATTCCCAGTCCATTGAGTTAGACAGGATAAAGGAAGATTTACCATTACCTAAAATTGTTCGCAAATCATTCCGGGTACCGGTTGAAGATGAAAAAAATATCTGGGTAAGGATCAATGATACCCGGTACTCGCTTTATGATATATGCCTGATGGGTATGGGTATTACTGTCAAGGATAGCCTGCCGTTTTTTATGGATCAGGATCTCTTGAACTGCGAGTTCCATTATTTTGACATTACCGTTAAAGATTTGCATGGCCGTATTATTCATGTTTCCGTCACTTTGGATCAAGGCTGGAAATATGGTATTCAGTGGACAGGTCTTGACAAAGATAGTTCTGATCAGCTTTCAGCCATCGTTAATAAACTTAAGACCCAATTAATGGAAGATCATCAAAATTCGCTTAATGACATCTGATTAAAAAATATGAATAAAAAAAAAGATATTATGGATAATATCCTTTTACTAGAAATTCCATGAAAAGAATAGCCGCGGTTGCAATCAATGCTATTCTTGAGGAACTTAAGAAGGAGGATTAGTGGCCATTATTGTCTGTCCGAAATGTGAGAAAAAGCATAATGTGAATTTAGATGCAATAAAAGGAAATGCAATCTCAGGGAAAAATATTGCAGCACGATGTAAGGCTTGTGGCCATAAATTTCCTGTAGAACTTGATACGCTTTTTGATCAGGGTAACGAACATACACAAAAATCAAGACCCGCTATCCGGAAAATCTGTGTGACCTTAAGCAAGGGCGGTGTCGGTAAGACAACTACATCCGTCAACCTGAGTGCAGGCCTTGCCCTTGCCGGGCATAAGGTCCTTCTGGTGGATACCGATACCCAGGGTCAGTCTTCCTATATTCTTGGGCAAAAGCCGAAAGCAGGCCTGACTGAACTCCTGACAAAGGAGCTGAGCCCGGAAGAGTGCATCATCCAGGCCAGGAAGAATCTTTGGCTTCTTTCTGGAGGAAAGTCCCTGGCAGGCGTAAAAAGAATTATAGACCGAAAAAATTTTGGTGCTGAATGGACTCTTACGGAAGCCTTAAAGGATCTCGATTACCGGTATGATTATGTCATTATTGATACTGCACCAGGTTGGGACCAGTTGATCGTTAATGTTCTTTTTTATGCAACCGAAGTTCTTGTGCCTGTGGCACTGGAAGTGATGCCGCTTCAAGGTTTGGCCGAATTTATGAAAAGCCTTGGATCAATACAGAAATATAGAAAGGAAATTAAGCTGAAATATATTGTTCCGACTTTTCTGGATACAAGAGTGAAAGGTCCGGAAACCATATATTCTCAGCTTAAAAAGCTTTATCCGGAATATATCTGCATACCCATCCGGTACAGTGAGAGTCTTTCCGAGGCCCCGTCTTATGGGAAATCTATATTTGAGTTCGCTCCTGGCTCCACAGCATCAGTTGATTACAGGGAGCTTGTAAAAAAAGTGACACAAGATAACACGGCCCTTCTTTAATTAGTGTAAATCGGCCGCATCATGTGGTCCAAAAAGGGAAACCATCCTTGAAACTCAGGACAAGAATCATAATATCTGTTGTGGTTGCCTGTAGTATTATCAACCTGTTTTTATGTTTTTATTTTACCGAAAAAATAAAAAAAAACGATCTTGCAAATCTTTATCAGAGCATTGATAAATCCATTTATATGATGATGCTTGTTAATTCAAGGCCTCTTTATAACGTGGATAGAGAAATGCTTCGTGTGAATATGGAAACTTTTTTTGAAGATGAAAACATAAGGCGTATTTCCCTTACTGAAAAAGATATTGAGATTGATATCAGACTAGAAAGAAAGGTTTCACTCAAGAGAGGCATCGATATTGAGAGAAGATTTGATATCTATTATCAGGGTCTGAAGCTCGGCAATATGGAAGTTGTTTATTCAACCGGCCGCATTGAAGAAACCCTTGCCGGATTCAGAAACCAGATGCTGTCATTTACATTTACGGTCATCGCCGGCCTGGCCCTGGTGCTGATAGTGGTTGTCAACAGGCTCATGCAGCCGGTTACCGATCTTGCCAAGGCAGCTTCTGAGATTGCCTCGGGAAATCTTGACAGGGATATTGAACAGGGAGGGCTTGGAGAGGTCGGCGAGCTTTCAAGAAATTTTGCCGTCATGCGGGATGCCATCAAAGAAAAAATTAATGATCTTGCAAGAACAAACCTGGATCTTGAAAAAGAAATATCTCAAAAGGAAATTAATGAAAAGAAAATTTTAAGGCAAAGCATGATTATTTCTTCGGTCAATACTTTTTTTCAAAAATCCATGCTGGCCGACACCTATGAACAGATTTCACAGATTTTTATCCCCATCGCCCTTGATGTGATTCCCGGAAAATATTGTTTTATCGGTGAGGTTACAAAGGCAAACAAAGATCTGATGGATATCCTGGCTATTTCAGAAGGGGCGCTGAAAGATTGCAGGATGGCTGAAGTGAAGGGAAAAACAGTCCCGCTACAGGGGCAGAAAATCAGAGGGATAAGGACTTGTATTATCCACCAGGATAAAACAATCATTTCAAATGACCCTATGAGCCATCCTGATTTTATAAAATTACCGGATAACCACATCCCCATTGATTCTTTTCTTGGAGTCCCCATGAAGCTCGGTTCAGAGATGAAAGGGATCATTGCCTTTGCCGGTAAAAAAGGAGGATATGATAATGATGATAAGGAAGCTGGTGAAATGCTGGCAGTTGCTCTCGTGGAAGCCTTGAGCCTGAAAAAAAGGGAAGATGAGAAAAAAAATTTAGAAGAGATGATGGTTCAGTCTGAAAAAATGGTTTCCATCGGCGGGCTTGCAGCCGGGATGGCTCATGAAATCAATAACCCCCTTGCCGGAATTTTACAGAATACCCAGGTCATCCGGAACAGGCTGAAAGAAAATTTGCCGGCAAATGTGTCAGTTGCAGAGGGATTCGGACTTGACCTGGACACTGTTCAGAAATATATGGAAAAAAGAGATATTTTCAAGATGATTGATTCTATCCTTGATGCCGGGAAAAGGGCTGCAGCCATTGTTTCCAATATGCTGTCCTTTTCAAGGAAAAGTACATCCGGTTTTATGCCTGAAGATGTCTGTAAACTTCTGGACAAAACCCTGGAGCTTGCTGAAAGCGATTATAACCTGAAAAAGAAATTTGATTTTAAAAGGATTAAAATAATAAAAGATTATGGGATTGAGATTCCGGAAATCCGGTGCAAGGCAAGCGAAATTCAACAGGTTTTTTTCAATATCCTGTCCAATGGGGCACAGGCCATGATGTCCTGGGAAAAAAATTCTGATCCTTGTTTTATTTTAAAGATACTAAAGCAGGATAACACCGTCAGAATCGAAATATCCGATAATGGACCAGGGATGAAAGAAGAAACAAGAAAAAGAATATTTGAACCATTCTTTACAACAAAAACTGTGGGTGAGGGGACAGGACTCGGGCTTTCAGTTTCCTATTTCATTATTACTGAAAATCATAAAGGCCGTATTGATGTATCTTCCGGACCGCTAAAGGGAACAAAATTCACCATCAGCCTGCCTATGGGTTAACCTTCATGGATTCTATGAAAAAGGCTTTTGGCTTTCAACCTTCCTGATGAGAGCCAAAGCCTTTTTCCCTGCTTTTAAACTTACAGCCGGTCAATTTCCTCTCGCTGGATCACTCTTATATTTTTTTCTTTTAATACTTTCAAAGCCTTGTCATAATCATCAAAGCGGAAGACCATGACGGCATTCTCACATTGGGGATTTGAAAACGCATACATGTATTCCACATTGACTTCATTTTCACTGAGCGGGTCAAGAATCTGATTTAACCCGCCCGGCTTATCCACTACTTCGACGACCATGACCTTGGTCATACCTACGGTAAAGCCTTCCTTTTTCAGGGCTTTTTCAGCTTTTTCATTGTCGTTTACCATTAGCCTCAAGACACCAAAATCAGTTGTATCGGCAAGAGACAATGCCCTGATATTGACTCCGGCATCCCTTAAGATCGCAGTTACTTCTGCGAGACGGCCTTCCTTATTTTCAACGAATATGGATATCTGTTCTGCAAACATTATAGTTTACCCCTTAACGTCAATATCTGTTCCAAATGATTAATACAGCTTTCCCTTGAATACAGGTTTACGTTTTTCAAGGAAAGCGCCGGTTCCCTCCTTTGCATCTTCACTGACCATGGTAAGGCCAAAAGCATCGTTTTCGATCCTGCATCCTGTTTCCAGATCTGTTTTAAGACCGTTCTGGATGACTTCCTTGGCTGATCTCAAGGCAATACTGCCTCTGGAAGCAATGAGTTCTGCCGTTTTCATAACTTCTTCCATAAGTTTATCATGCTCGCAGATTTTATTGACAATTCCATAAGCCAAGGCTTCCGTGGCCTTGATAGCTTTTCCTGTAAAAACCATTTCCCTGGCCCTGTTTACACCTACAAGCCTTGCCAGCCGCTGTGTTCCGCCAAACCCTGGAATTAGCCCCAGGGTGATTTCAGGCAGTCCGAAAATCGCTTTGTCGGAAGCATAGATAAAATCACAGGCAAGTGCAGCCTCAGATCCTCCGCCTAGAGCAAAACCATTCACAGCCGCAATGGCCGGGATGGGAAGGTCTTCTATTTTTGAAAAGACCTTCTGGCCTTTTCGTGAAAAAGTTTTTGCCTCAAGCGGATTCATTTTTACAAGCTCGGCAATGTCTGCACCAGCCACAAAAGCCTTATCACCTGCACCGGTGAGAATCAGAACCCTGATTTCCGCATTTTTCTTTATTTGGTCGAGGGCTATGTCCAGTTCATCAAAAAGTGCATTGTTAAGGGCGTTCAAAGCTTTGGGCCGGTTAAAAAATAAGGTTGCGACAGGTCCTTTCACCTCAAGGATAATGTTTTCAAATGACATATGGTCTCCTTTATGATCTATAAGTGTTTTGGATTTGTTGTATCAATATATTTTTCTATACCATCTGCGATGGATTCACAAACTGCTTTTTGATAGGACTCCTCCATGAGTCTTTTACCTTCCGTTTTATTGCTGATAAAGGAAGTTTCAACCAGGATGGAAGGCATTCTGGCTCCAAGAAGAACATAAAACGGTGCCTGCTTAACTCCAAGATCATTAATATCAGAGTATTTTGCTTTCATTCCTTTGATTAAATTCTTATGCACGATATTTGCAAGTCTCGTTGATTCTTCAATTTTGGCATTTTTCATCAGATCGCTTAAAATATAGTCCAGATCTGAAATATTTTTTTCAGAAGTTGCATTTTCTCTGGCAGCTACGGCAATGGCCTGGCTATCGGTGGCAAGATTCAGAAAATAAGTTTCAATACCTTTCAGATCTTTATTTTTTGCAGCATTGCAGTGGAGAGAAATAAAGAGATCCGCTCTTTTTGTATTGGCAATGGCGGTCCTTTCTTCAAGGGTCAGTCTCTTATCTTCATTCCGGGTCAGCAATACCGTACATTTTAAACGCTCTCTTAAAATAACGCTTAATTTCTGGGCCATTTTCAGAACAAGGTCTTTTTCCCATACATCTTTGTGGAATCCCGGGGCTCCCGGGTCTGATCCGCCATGTCCGGGATCAATAATAATTTTTCTGACGCCCAGGGCAAACTGGCGTGTGATGTTAGAGGATTGCAGGTTGTCTGTCGTTACGCCGCCTTTGGAGGTCTGTTTTTCAGGCTCAGGTTTCTTGGAATCTGCAAGGGCTGGGGGATCTGGAATGGGAGGGCTTCCGTTTGAGCCTTTTCCCCATACATCAATTACAATCCTGAAGGGGTCTTTTAAGGAAAAGACTTTATAATTTTCAAAAGATTTAATATCCACAACCAGTCTTACGGTGTGGGGAAGAAATTGTCCCGCCCTGGCCTGAATCAGAAGATTGTCATTGATGGGCGTATGTTCGGCAAGATTTTTTCCCAGCCTTGTCTGTTCAACATCGACATAGAGGCGTTGAAAAGGTTTGTTAATGTCCGGGTCTTTGTTCAAAAGGTTGTGGGAATACTCCCTCTCGTGGCCGACATTAACCACAATCCTTGTATATTCAGGGTTAGACCAGACCCTTAAGTCTGTGATCACACTGTCACCGGCCGGCGTTGTCTTTACTGTCTGTGGGATTTTGGTATCTGTCTCATTCAGAAGCGTATTTTTCTTTGGTTCTAATTTTTCTTCTGCCTGGGAAAGCTCTTTTCCCTCTGATTTACCGTTTTCCTGAATGGATTTTTGGATCAGGGCATCATTTTTGGTCTGTTCTTTTTTTGAAACCTTTGGACTTGGCTTTAAAGAATCGTTTGAGGAATGTGAAGCAGTCTCTTTTTCTTCAGCAGCAGCAGCAGGAGAAGCAGCAGCAGGAGAAGCAGCAGCAGGAGGAGAAGCAGGAGAAGATGTTGCAAACGGGGCCGAAGGGTTAATGGATTTTAGAAGCGTTTTAGCAGGCCCGCTGTAGGCACTCTGGGAATATTGGTTCCTCAGTCTTGCAAGAAGACTGGAAGCCTGATCCTGGTAGGTTGCCCTGCCGGATATCTTTGCAAGGTCCAGGCTTAACTGGGCCGCCTTATACATGCCTGCCGGAGCCCATGAACTTTCCGGGTACAGTCTTTGGATATTTTCATATTTTGAAATACAATTGAGCCATTCAGTTTCTTTTTTCTTCAGGGATTCTGAGGCTTTCAGGTTTTTATAACAATCGTCTGCCTTAAGATAATGTTCCTTGGCATTATCGGAAAATCCATGGGCAGGGAGGAGGAAAAGACCTGAAAACAGAGCTAAAAAAATCAGGATTGTCTGTATGGATGGTTTAAATACCTGCATATATTTTTATTTTAATGCTTTTTGTTTTAAATCATTTAAAAGGTTCATTGCTTCAAGGGGAGTCATACTGGAAATATCGAGCTTTTCCAATATTTTTTTTATGGATTGGTCTTCGCTGCCGAATAATTCCATCTGATGGTCCTCAGTTTTCTTTTTTCTTTTTTTCCGGTCAGGCACAGGCAGAATCGAAGATTGAACCATATTGTTTTTCTGCTCTCTCGCGGATAAGATTCCTTTTGCAATATGGATAACCCTGTCCGGTACTCCGGCAAGCCTTGCCACTTGGATACCATAACTTTTATTAGTCCCTCCCCGGACAAGCTGCCTTAAAAATACGATATTATCATTAAATTCTTTTACCGCAATATTGTAGTTTTTAATCCTGGGTTTGAGCTCTTCGAGTTTTATCAATTCATGATAGTGAGTGGCAAAAAGGGTCTTCACCCCTTTGTCATCAAGATCATGAAGATATTCAGCAACAGCCCAGGCAATGCTCATGCCGTCGTAGGTGCTGGTGCCCCTTCCGATTTCATCGAGAATGACAAGACTTTTATGGGTGGCATTATTGACGATGTTGGCGGTTTCTTCCATTTCCACCATAAATGTACTCTGTCCGGAAGAAAGATTATCAAGGGCGCCGACTCTTGTGAATATCCTGTCCATGATGGGCAGAGAGGCGTTTCTTGCAGGGACAAAAGATCCCATCTGTGCCATCAGAACCGTTAAGGCCACCTGTCGAAGGATTGTTGATTTGCCGGCCATATTAGGGCCTGTGATGAGCAAAATCTGGTTTTCCGTATTATCCATGTAAATGGAATTGGGGACAAACCGTTCCCCCTTGATCAGTTTTTCCACTACCGGATGCCGGCCGTCTTCAATGTTAACGGCATCATCTTCATTGATCAGGGGTTTTGTATATCCGTTTTCCGAAGCTACAAGGGCAAGCCCCTGGAGTGCATCCACCGTTGCAATGAATTCGGCTGTTTTCAGTATCAGGAAGGATTTTAATACTATATTGTCTCTGACACTGCAGAAAATACTGTATTCGAGAGCATTACGCTTTTCCTGGGTATTGAGAATGGTGGATTCAACGGTTTTCATCTCATCGGTGATGAATCTTTCCGCATTGACAAGGGTCTGCTTCCGGATATAGTGGTCAGGGACTGATTCTGCCTGGGCCTTTGATATTTCAATAAAATATCCGAATACTTTATTATACCTGATTTTCAGTGAGGACAGCTTTGTTTTTTCTTTTTCTTCTGCTTCGGCCTTTGCAATCCAGGATTTTCCATCCCTTGAAATTAAAAGAAGTTCATCAAGTTCCGGGCTGAAGCCGTCATTAATGAGGCTGCCTTCATTCAAAATATGGGGGGCATCCTCCCGTATGGCATTTTCAATAAGGTCGGCCAGGGCTTCCAGTTCTTTTAAAATTACATCATGATCCGCCAGCATTTTCCCGTTTATGAGATCATTTCCAAACAGGCTAAGCTCCTTAAAAAGAAGGGGCAGCCGTTTTAAAGACCGTTTAAGGGCGATCATATCCCTGGCATTTCCCTGACCCATGGAAATTTTGCTGCCAAGGCGTTCAAGATCATAGACGGATTTTAGATGGTTGATGATCAATTGATGAATATGGGAGGCATTTATAATTTCTTCGATACAGTCAAGGCGTCTGCGGATTTCTTTAATATCGGTCAGGGGATACCGGACCCAGTTTTTCATCAGCCGTGACCCCATGGCCGTGACGGTCCGGTCAAGGACATGTATGAGAGAGCCCTTTTTTTCCAGTGTCTGAATATTAAAGAGAAGCTCAAGATTTTTACAGGATTTGTCATCTATCACGAGAAAATTTTTCAGATCATAGGGAGTAATCCGGAAAATATGGGTTGTTTCCTGAAGCTGAGTATCCTTTACATAGGAAAGAATAGCGCCAGCAGCAGAAATGGATGCATTCATGGTCCCGATGCCGAAACCTTCGAGTCCCCGGGTATTAAATTTACGGGTAAGCTGTTCTTTTGCTTCTTCAATATCAAAATGAGCTTTATCAAGATAAGTGATCTGCTTCCCTTGAAATGCCCGGAGAAGCTGTTTGAAAGAAGGGTCTTTCTCAAAACTTTTGGGCAGAAGGATTTCTTTGGGGTCCACTTTTAAGGCTTCATCTATCAATTGAGGCGGGATTTTTGACTGTCTGCTTTCTATCTCTGTGGTCTTAAAAGTCCCTGTCGAGATGTCAAGATAGGCAATTCCTGCTGCTTCCCTGGTTTTTGACAGGGCCAGAAGAAAATTATTGGAGGTTTTGTCCAGGAGTTCTTCATTTAGTATCATACCCGGCGTGATGACCCGGACAACTTCTCTTTTAACCAGCCCTTTGGCGGCTGAAGCATCCTCCATCTGTTCACACACGGCAACCTTGCACCCGCCTTCGATGAGTTTTGCTATATAGGTGTCAGCTGCCCGGCATGGGACGCCACACATGGGAACCGGGGCCTCATCGTTTTTATTTCTTGAGGTCAGGGTGATCTCAAGGATGGAAGAGGCTTTGACGGCATCCTCATTGAACATTTCATAAAAATCTCCCATCCTGTAAAACAGAATAGCATCTTCATAGGATTTTTTGATGGACAGATACTGCTCCATCATGGGAGTATTTTTTTTCAGGTCCATAGGCGATATTTAGAATGCAGGAGCAACCGGCCGCACCTGTGTGCTACTCTTCCCGGTCTTGGGTCGCTGGCAGGGCTTCCTGTGAATTGTATACGCCGTCATCCGTGTTTTCAATTTCCTTTTTGATATAAGGGTCATGTTTAAACACATGCAGTTCTGTTTTTAATATATCGATTTCTTTTTGAAGGCCTGCAATGGTTTTATTTTTATTTTTGATTTGTTTTTTCAGACCAAAATATACAAAAAAGCCTTTTATTCCGGCAAGAATAAGACCCAGAAGAAAACAGATCCCAAAATAGGCAATATTTTGAACAGGCGGTATAGTCCATTTCCACCCGGTAATTTTGAGATCAAGATCAAGGGTGGTGGTTGTGATGAAATAAGCCCGATTCTGATAGATCAGGGTTCCGAGAAGCGCAAGGATTATCACCCAAAAAATAAATTTAATTGTTTTCATTTATCCACTCCATATTGAGTATTATCAAACGTAAATCTTAAGTTTTGGTGATCATAGATTAAATACGGTTTTTTTTCAATTCTTCTTTTCATTTCAAACCGGCTTGGATATTGAATTAAAGGGTGATATGGACTGCATTTGAGCTACTCAGAGAAAAACAGGGTGAATAGGGGCTATGGATGTGCTTTTTGAAAACAGGTTCCAGTTCAGATCTCCTGGCAATACACCCTTTTCAACTTCAAAGCAGGAGAAATGAAGATGGGGCGGCAATTGCGGATTTTTCCGGGTATCACAGATCCTTGCGATGATATCGTTTTTTTTAATCCTGTGGCCGATGAGGAGCCGGCTTTCCGGCAGGATATGGGCATAGGTATAAATCACCCGTGTTCCTGCAAATTTATGATTTGCCGTCTCAACCACCAGGGTCCTGCCCAGAAAATCATCGCAGATATTGATGATTTGCCCATCTTCCATGGCCGGTATGATGATGGTGTCATTAAACCGGCAAATTTCCCGGGGCCGGGTCCTAAAATAGGTAATGTCTATCCCTTCATGGGCCGAAGACCTGGATCCGAAATCCCCCCACCATTTATCCCGGGTTGAAAACAGCATTCCGGTGTGGAAGAGCCATTCCACCTGTCTGCCGTTTCCGAGGCGGTTAATGCGGGCAATGGCGGTAAGATACTCTGAAAACCGTTTCATTAAAGAGAATTTAAGATAATCTTATTTCCTGCAAGGTTGATATCTTGAAGTGTGGCTTTGACTTCCATTCTTTCTCCCAGGAGCCCCTTTAAAAGAAAGATATTTTCACCTTTAGGGGTTACATTTGTCACATTTTCCATGATCAATTCTTCGATATTGTCTTTTTTTAGATAGGCATTGAAGTCGCACATAAGGGTTTCCTTTATATATTATTATTCATTTAAGACCATTTTGATGTTGAGCGGCATATCCTTTTTACAATCAATGATCGCCCCGGTAAATGTTTTATTCGCAGCACAGTTGACAACCACTGTATTTTTCAAATACCCGTATCCTGCCTGTTCGTGAATATGGCCGCATACTACCATCAATGGGGGGTGGTTTTCAATAAAGCGCCTTAAACAAAAACTGCCGGCACTGAACCGGTTGCCTACCTTATCACAAATTCCCCTCGGAGGCGGATGAGCAACCAGGATAGTGTCCGGCGTCATCAGGTTTTCAATCTGCCTGAGGCGTCTTGGCTCATTGAGGCAGGACTTTGAAACAAGGGGCAAGGGTAAAGTTCCATTAAGCCCGAGGAATTGTTTCCCCTGATATTCCACCGGGTCCTGATTTAAAAGACGGATTTTCCCCCTGTGCTTTATCAGGGTTTCAACATATTTCAAATCCGAGTTTCCCCGGACGGCAAAAACCGGTATGGATATTTTCTCCAGTTGGACAAGGGTTTTCAAAGGGAAACCATACTGGGTCATATCCCCTGCAAGGATCATCAGGTCTGGAGATTCTTTTTGTACAATCTCCCTGATTTTTTCTATGAGGTCCTTTTTCCCGTGGATATCGGCAACTGCGTAAATCCGCATGAATAATTCCTTTTCATCTCTTGATGAACCATTGTTTGAATTATAAACATGTAAAATACAATCTCCTTAGGAGGGATACTAACATTTATGGATAAAATTGCATTATTAAAAAGGCTTTTGGATCCGAAAAAAATTGCAGTCATCGGTGCGTCAAAGTCAAAGGAAAAAGTCGGGGGAATTGTTTTCAGGCGGCTCATGGATTCAAGAAGACGCCTTTTCCCCGTAAATCCAAAGGAATCGGCCATCGACGGGTATAAGGTGAGCCCGGATATCCTGGCATTACCCAGAGATATTGATCTTGCCGTTATCACCGTGTCTGCAGAAAAGGCCGTGGAATCGGTTGAACAGTGCATTGAAAGGGGAATCCCCAATTATATTATTGTGGCCGGCGGGTTCGGGGAAGTCGGGGCTGAAGGAAGAGGTCTTGAAGACCGGTTGAAACAGCTTGCAAAAATACATCATATTAATATCCTGGGGCCTAATTCTTTGGGGATATTTCTGCCTGATGAAAATATCGATACGATTTTTGTCGAACATGGGGATAAGGCCCTTGACCGGAAAGGAAAGGTGGCCTGCATTGTCCAAAGCGGGTCAGCGGGCGTGGAGGCTCTGGGCTATGCTTCCAATACCGGTTACGGCATGCGCGCCTTTGTGGGTCTTGGAAATAAATGCGATCTCGATGAAGTGGATTTTCTTTATTATTTTTCCCAGGATGAAAAAACAAACTGCCTCGGGTTTTATCTTGAAAATATCGAAAAAGGCAGGGAGTTTTTAACAGCAGCCAGGAAAACCGCAAGGGAAAAACCAGTTGTGGTACTGAAAGCCGGAATGACCCACACGGCAGCCTCAGCTGTCAGTTCCCATACCGGAAAGCTGGCCGGTTCCGACAACGTGATCAGCGGGGCCTTAAAGCAGTTCGGGATTCAAAGGGTATATGATGATGAGGAATTCTGTGATGCCACCAAGGTGCTGTCCATGCTGTCCGGCGCCCCGGGCAACCGCGTGGCCGTATTGACTGCTGCAGGCGGGTATGGGGTCATGTGCACGGATTTTATTGAAAAAAAAGATGCCCGTGCTACCCTGGAAATGGCAAAATTATCCGATGATACTAAAAAAAGGATAAAGACTGCCACCTTCCCGTTTACAGCCTGTGAAAACCGGATGCATTGGCTTGAAAGCCTTGGCAATAAAAATCCGGATGAGTTTGATGCCAAGCAGCTCGTAAGCCTTTACTCCATTAAAGTTCCGCAGGGGAGGCGGCTTTTACCGTCCGACACCCTGAATACCAACGATGTCAATCCGCCCTGTGTATTAAAGGTCTGTTCTTCCGGCATCCTTCATAAAACCGATGTCCAGGGGGTCATCCTGAACAATGACCGGGAGTGCATCACCAATAATCTTGCAATTCTCCGGCATCGTTTTCCCAATGAGAATATCCTTGTTGAAAACCAGGCAGGATTTATGGGGCCTGAATTCATTGTCGGAATCATCCGGGACCCGGTTCTGGGGCATGCCGTCATGGTCGGTGCAGGCGGTGTGCTGACGGAAATTTATAATGATACGGCCTTCAGGCTGGCACCCTGTTCCATAATTGATGCGACAGACATGATTGATGAACTTGTTCTGGCCCCGGTATTTAATAATTTCAGGGGACTGACCCTGGATAAACATAAACTGGCCCTGGCTATTTCTCATATATCCCAACTGGCCCATGACCTGGGGGACCGCTTAAACCAGCTCGATATCAACCCCATCGTCTTCAGTAAAGGCGAATGGATCGCCCTTGATGTTAAGGTGGTGCTGGAGCCAAATAATTGCAAGGTCCCCGCCTGTGCATAAAAAAAATCTTATTCTTCTCTTTCCATCTTTATGGCTTTCCTCGGGCAGATAAAGGCACAGATGCCACATCCTTTACAGAATTCAAGATCAATTTCAATATGGCCGTTGGCCGGGTTACGCGTGATGCAGAGTTCCGGACAGGTGATACGGCAGAGATCGCAGCTTTGGCAGAAATGGTTGCCAAGACATCGCTGCGCCTCTTTAACAGCGGAAGGTTCATCCAGTCCTTTTTCAGGCTCAAGATGGAGACGCCGGGATTCTTCAAACTTGCATTCTTTGGGAATAATCTGTTTTGTTTCCGTCATAATATTTATTTCAACCTTATATAATTTCTTTATTATTTTAATCCGGATAAATACTCATGAACCTTGACGGCTGCTTTTTTCCCGTCAGCCATGGCTTCCACGACTGTTGAAGACCCAATGGCAAAATCACCGGCTGTAAAAATTTTGGGCAGGTTCGCGGTCAGGATGTCGGCATCCTGCAGAAAATCTTTGCCTTTCAGCCCCAATCCGTTCTTGATGCTGTCATGATCGGCTTTTTGTCCTACAGCGGAAATAATAATATCCGCAGGTATTATTATTTCCGATCCCTTGACCTGTATGGGCGTTCGCCGGCCCTGGCCGTCCGGGTCTCCCAGTTCGGTTTTGGCACAGTGAAGGCCTGTGATAACATTGTCTTGGCTGATAAATTTCAGGGGCATGGTAAAAAACCGGATATCCACACCTTCGTCCAGGGCTGCTTTGACTTCTTCCCTGTCTGCCGGTATTTCCTGGGGTCCGCGGCGGTAGATCAGGGTGACTTTGACAGCACCTTGTTTCAGGGCGGAGCGGGCCGAATCCATGGCTGCATTGCCTCCGCCCACCACAATGACCTGCCTTCCCGGTTCGATATTCATACCGTCTGCAATGCTGCGCAAAAACTGTAGGCATTCCCAATACCCTTGATACTCGCCTTCGTTTTCAAGCTCCAGTTTCAATCCTTTCCGGGTGCCTGTGGCGATGATGATTGCGTCTGTCCCTGTTTTTTCAAGATCGGATAGGGTGATATCCTTTCCAAATTCAATGCCGGTCCGGATGTCCACGCCGGTCTGCCGGATAAAATCAATATCCCTTTCCAGGATTTCGCGAGGCAGCCGGAATGCAGGAATGGCCCAGGCCGGAAGCCCGCCGGGCCGGTGATAGGATTCGATGATCTCCACCTTGTATCCTTTTCTTGCCAGATCATAGGCAGCCGCAAGACCTGATGGCCCTGACCCGATAATGCTCACCTTCTTATTAATGGATGCAACGGGTTTAACCGGCGTGAGGGACAAGGGTGCAAAGTCTGCAGCAAATCGTTTCAAAGACCGGATGGATAAGGCATCATCCAGGTTGCCCCGGACACAGGCAGATTCGCAGGGGTGATGGCAGACGTACCCGCAGATGGAGGGCAGTGGGTTGGCGGCCCGGATCAGTTCCAGAGCCTCTTTATATTTTTTTCTTGCGATGAGCCGGACATAGCCGCGGACATCCTGGGAAATCGGGCAGGCGTTCTGACACTTGGGTAAGGGGAGGGTATCTTCCTCTTTTAAATGAACCTGCATGTCTTTGTCTGAAAAAATTTTACCTCGCATGCTGTCTATTTCCTGACGCATTTCAGGCATGATTTCGGCAGGGCAGGCGTCCATGCATGCAGCACAAAAGCTGCAACGTTCAATATCAACAACCGGTTTATGTGTTCTTCCTTCTACGGCCATGGGTTTACTCTTTCCTATTCATATGGTTTTGAATGTTAACTCCGATCTTTTGCCCCAGCGCCAGGGCTTTTTGGTTGATCGCCAGAAACCGCTCGGCACTGTTTTCTTCCAGCGCTTTTTTGAGGGATGTTTGACTGGTAAGCCCTGTCAGGACGGCTGAAGCGGCCAGCATAACCATGTTGGCGGCCTGCTTGTTGTTCAGATCCTTGATGGCCCTGTCTGTGGCAGGAACGCCGATCTGGATGGCCTTGGTCAAAGTTTCAGGTTTGACCAGGAGATCGTCATAGATGACCAATGCATTTTCTTCAGATAGCTGCCCGATTGATTCCTGATAGGCTTTCTGGGAAAAGGCGATGAGGATATCCGTACTGATCATGTGGGGGAATTTGATTTGATCCTCAGCCACAATCACGTCATACCGGGCGGTTCCGCCCCTGGCCTGGGCGCCATAGGCACTTGATCCGGCCACCCAGCGGCCGTCTTTGATGGCGGAATGGGCTAAAATCGTTCCGGCCAGCACCACACCCTGTCCGCCGAATCCTATCAGGCGGACTTGTTTGACTTTACTCATGGTTAAACTCTCCTGTAATGATCTTGGTCTTTAAAACAGCCTTATCCATTCCTGCCGCTTCTTCCATGGTAATGCAGTCCTTCATCAGGGCTTTAAGCATCTGTACTGATGAATCGGCCCGGTTTCTGCGGCCATACTGTGTCGGGCAAGGTGAAAGGGCTTCAACAAAGGTAAAGGTTTCCATATTCAGGGCCTTTTTAATAGCTGCCATCAGGACCAGGGGCTGGGTAACGCTGAAGCGGGCTGCATATTCAGCCCCGGCACCCAATACCAGGCGGCAGAGGTCAAAGGGGCGGTACGGGTTGCCTTCACCAGTGGTAGCCGTTATGGCACCCAGGGGAGACGTGGATGCCACCTGGCCTCCGGTCATGCCGTAGATCATATTGTTGGCACAGATCACGGTCAGGTTGGTATTTCTACGGGCTGCATGGATCAGGTGATTGCCGCCGATGGAGGTCAGATCTCCATCCCCGCTGATGACGATTACTTTCAGTTTAGGGTTGGCTGCCTTGGCGCCGGTGGCAAAGGCAATGGCCCGGCCGTGAAGGGTATGAAGGGTATCCCCGTTAAAGTGGGGGCTGGGAATCCAGGCTGCACACCCGATACCGGAAACAAATAGAACGTTTTTCATATCCAGTTGCAGATCTGCAATGGCCCGTAAAATGATGTTCATCAAAATCCCATGCCCGCAACCCGGGCAGAAGGGGGTTGATTTAATTTCCTGCCGTAAATAGGCATCAAGATCCCTTGCCATTATAAAATCCTTTCTATGTGCGCTATGATTTCTTTTGGATGAATAATTCTGCCGTTGGTCTGGTGATAGGGGACGACCTCACAGTCTGCATATTTTTGAATTTCCCCGTAAACCTGTCCGCTGTTCATTTCCGGAACAAAAAGTTTTTTGCCTTGGGAACTCACTTTTTTAATCAGGTGATCGGCAAAGGGCCAGATGGTTTTTAAACGAAGAAGCCCGGCTTTTTTACCGGATTTGCGAAGCTGATCCACGGCAAAAAAAGCACTCCGGGCAGTGAACCCATAGGCAATGACGATCACATCCGCGTCATCCAGATAATAAGATTCACTCTGTACGATTTTATCCCGGTGATCTAAGATTTTATGGTTAAGGCGGCCCACCAGTTTTTCCTGCACACCGGGGTCATCGGTTTTGCGGACCCCGAATTCATTATGGGTGGACCCTGTGACCGTAATGCTTTCACCTTCTCCAAAAGACGGCATGGGCGGTACCCCGTCTTTTTCTTCTGTGCCAAAGGGGGCTGCCCCGCTTTTTTTATATCGGTTTATTATCCGGACAGTGGGGCCGACATCCATACGTTCCCGAAGATGGCCCACAGCTTCATCGCTCATGACAAAAACCGGAACCCGGTATTGCTCGGAAAGATTAAAGGCATCAATGGTCTGGTCATACATCTCCTGAACCGACCAGGGTGAAAAGGCTATGATCTCATAATCCCCATGAGATCCCCATTTAGCCTGCATCAGATCACCGCTCCCGACCTTGGTGGCCTGACCCGTACAGGGGCCGGCCCGTTGAATATCCACAATCACCAATGGTGTTTCCGTGAAAACACCGTACCCGATGGCTTCCTGCATCAGGCTGAACCCGGGTCCCGATGTTGCGGTCATGGACTTGGCGCCGGACCAGGCCGCTCCCACAACCGAGCAGATGGATGCAATTTCATCTTCCATTTGCATGAACACACCGGATACCTCTTTGAGCCGCTGTGACATACGTTCCATGATTTCGCTGGAAGGCGTGATGGGATAGCCTGCATAATACCGGCAGCCTGCAGCAATGGCACCTTCTGCAGCGGCTTCATTACCTGTAAAAAAATAACTGCCCGGAGGTAGAGTGCTTTTTATTTCCTGCATTTTGTTCATAAGTCCCCTAAAAATCCAAAAAATTGTTTTTCTTAACGATTTACAACGAAGACATCATAAATGTAATTTAAAATAAAATCAAATATAAAATCAAATTTTTTTTGATTAAAGGAATTCCTTATAAAATCAAATTCAGAAATTTAGTAAATACAGAGGCTATCGAGGTGAGATGAATATTTTTCCAGGGTTTTTTCCAGGGATTTTTTTGTACCGGCCATACAGAAGATCATCCATTAAAAGGGCAATTTTCTGGTTCAGGGGATTTCTGGAGATATAAAACCGGACCGCCTTATGAATCAGGGTATCAGGTTTGGTGTAAGGGCAGGCTGATATGCAAAGGCCACAGTCGGAGCCGATTGTTTTCCAGTATGAAAAGCATTTTTCCTGAAGGATGGACCAGTGGCGGACATTCCGGCTGGAAGGCTCCTCACCCTTGCTGATGGATTTGGATGGGCAGTTGTCTGCACATTTTTTACAGATCCTGCAGAATTCTCCCATGTAAAGGTCAGGCTTCTGCGGGGAATCTGGCAGCTCAAGATCGGTTGTCACAATTGCCAGCCTGACGCAGGGGCCATGGGTCCGGTGCATGAAGAGTCCCATCCGGCCAAGTTCTCCAAGACCTGATTCAACGGCAATGGGAACACACAGGACATCGTAATTGGCATCATTGTGGGCCCGGGCCCGGTATCCAAACTGCCGGATATAGGCAGCAACAATGTTGGAAATTTTGGCAGCTTCCACGTATTTTTGGGCTGATTCCTGTAGCACACAGCTTGTAGGGGATTGTTTGATCATTTCAACCCTCATGGGAACGACGATGGTAATGGCGGTTGTATAGGTCTGGTCGGTTTTGTCGCCCCAGGTTGCTGCATGTCTGCCTTTATGGCTGTAGTAATGATGGGGTTTTAATTTAAGAAACGCCACATCTGAGGCACCATAGAATTTTGCAAACCCGGTAAGAGTTCTGCTGAAAATAACGGCATCTATATTTTTTTGTTCCTTTGCCGGGTTTCCGATTGAAAGCGGGATGGATCTTTCCAGATATTCAAAAGCTGCCCCAAAGACGGGAGCTGTATATGGATCATGATAGATTTGTTCCTTTGATCCAAAGTCGGGTTTTCGATGAATCTGGCGGTCCGCGGATTCATTTTCCGGCCGCATGGCATAGTAAATTTTCATCAATCCCGGATAGTTCCGGATATTGTTCCTTGCAAACAAGGTATCCCGTTCATCGTATGGGGTTACGTTCCGGATATCTCTCAGGAGCGGGCTATCCGGAAAATAGCGAAGGATAGATATAAAACAGAAAAGGCAGACAAGGGATATTATGCTGATATTTACAGGACGAAAAGCATCCGGTTCATAAAGAAAAATGATCCAGACAAAGGCGTTCAGGAGAAATAAACCCGATGAAATGAAAAATGCCCGGAATTTTTTTTCGTTAAAGGAGGATATGCCAAGCAGGAGAAAAAAAAGACTTGTGAGGACAAGGATGATGCCGTTAATATAAATGAGGATGCCGGTCATAGATTTTTCTTTGTTAAAATCGGTTAATCATCAAGGTTGCGGTGATAGATATGTCCTTTTATCATGATCTTGTCAACAGGAGAAAGCCCGGCAAGGTAGCAGAGATCAGAAGGCTCATCAATGTCCCAGACCACCAGATCGGCATCTTTTCCCGGTTCAAGGCTACCCTTGGCATGTTCAAGGCCAAGGGCTTTTGCCCCGTTGATGGTTGCACCCAGCAAAGCCTCTTCACAGGTGAGACCAAACAGGATACAGGCCATGTTCAGGATAAGCGTCATGGAATGAACCGGGCTTGAGCCCGGATTCAGATCCGTGGACACGGCCATGGGAATTTTCAGATCCCTGAAAACCTGAACCAGGGGCTTTTGTTTTTCTTTCAGATAATAAAATGCGCCGGGCAGAAGAACGGCCGTCACCTTATGCCGGGCCATTTTAGTTGCACTGCTCAGGGATAAATATTCCAGGTGATCACAGGAAAGGGCATTGAACCGGGATGCCAGGGCAGCCCCGCCGGAATCGGATAATTGCTCGGCATGGAGCTTGACCCTGAGCCCGAGGGCTTTTGCAGCCTGAAAGACTCTTTTTGTCTGTTCAAGGGAAAAGGCAATGCGTTCACAGAACACATCCACGGCAGTTGCAATCCCTTGCTCTTTTATTTTCGGCAGCATGGTCTTTGTGACCAGATCAATATAACCGTCTGAATTGTCCCTGAATTCCGGAGGCAAGGCATGGGCACCCAGAAAGGTGGGTTCAATGCGCAGGGGAAATGCTTTTTTCAATTCATGGATGACCTCAAGAATTTTTATTTCCGTCTCAAGATTAAGCCCGTAACCGGATTTGATTTCAAGGGTGGTGATGCCCTGAAGAAGCAGGGTTTTGACCCTTTTTGAGGCAAGGTGCAGAAGGTCTTCCCGTGATGCGCCCCGTGTGGCTTTGACTGTTGAGGCAATCCCCCCGCCCTTTTTTGAAATCTCTTCATAGGTGGCACCGTTAAGACGCATTTCAAATTCATGGGATCTTGATCCGGCCCAGACAAGATGGGTATGACAATCCACAAATCCTGGCAGAATCCATCGATCACGGCAGTCAATGATTTCTTTACATCGGGTGCTGTAGTTTTCGGGCAGGTCTTTTTTTTGCCCTGCCCATGAGATTTTTCCCCCGGAAACAGCCAGTGCTCCGTTTTTGATAATGGAAAGACCCTTACCGGCCATGGTGGCAAGATGGCAGTTTGTAAAACAGGTATCAATTTTTTCAGGCAGGGAAATTTTCATCTTTGACAAAGGCTCCACAAGGTTTATGGCCGGTTTCCATGCATATTGACCATGGGAAGTTTGATACCCCTGGTTTTGGCTACCTCTATGGCAGTTTCATAACCTGCATCGGCATGACGGATGATTCCTGTGCCGGGATCATTCCTGAGGACCGTTGTGAGCCGTTTTTCAGCATCAGGACTGCCGTCGGCCACTGTCACCTGGCCGGCATGGAGGGCATATCCGATACCGACACCGCCGCCATCATGAAAAGACACCCATGCGGCGCCAGAGGCCACGCTGGTCATGCAGTTGAGCAAAGCCCAGTCTGCTACGGCATCCGACCCGTCTTTCATGGCTTCGGTTTCCCGGTAAGGGGAAGCAACCGACCCGCAGTCCAGATGGTCTCTTCCAATGACGATAGGCGCTTTGACTTTTTTATCCCGGACAAGATCATTAAAGAGCTTGCCTGCTTTTTCCCTTTCCCCATATCCAAGCCAGCAGATTCTTGCTGGAAGTCCCATATGTTCCACTTTTTCTTCAGCCATTTTCAGCCAGTTGACCATTTTTGTTTTTTCCGGGAAAAGCTTCATCAGTTCCCGGTCCGTTACCTTGATGTCTTCGGGGTCGCCGGAAAGGGCGGCCCACCGGAAAGGTCCTTCTCCGTTACAGAACAGCTCACGGATATAGGCAGGCACAAACCCGGGATAATCCATGGCATTGTCAACCCCCCGTTTCATGGCCTGTGCCCTCAGGTTGTTCCCGTAATCAAAGGCTATGGCCCCTTGATTCTTCATTTCAAGGATAGCCTTTACATGGTCGGCCATGGAATTTAGGGCCATATCCTTATAGGTTTTTGGGTCGGTTTTGCGAAGGCGTAATGCCTCTTCAAAGGAAAGTCCTTTGGGGAAGTATCCGTTGAGTTCGTCATGGGCGCTGGTCTGGTCGGTAATGACATCCGGGATAAATCCTTTTTGTATCATGGAAGTAAGGATATCCCCGATATTGGCACAAAGACCGATGGAAAGGGGCTTTTTATTGCCTGCCGCTTCTTTAGCCTTGAGAATGGCGTCATCAAGGCTTATCGCTTCAATGTCCAGGTATCGTTTTTCAAGTCTTTTGGCAATGCGGGTCGGGTTGATTTCAACACAGACGGCAACCCCGCCGGCCATGGTGACCGAAAGGGGCTGGGCGCCGCCCATGCCTCCGAGACCTGCGGTTACGACGATTTTTCCGCCAAGATCCGAATTATAATGCTTCTGTCCAAGTGCGGCAAATGTTTCATAAGTGCCCTGGAGAATTCCCTGAGTCCCGATATAAATCCATGATCCTGCCGTCATCTGGCCGTACATGATAAGCCCTTTTTTGTCCAGTTCGTGGAAATAATCCCAGTTTGCCCATTTGGGGACAATATTGGCATTGGCAATGAGAACCCTGGGTGAGCTTTCATGGGTTTTGAGAACTCCTACAGGTTTTCCGGACTGAATCAGCAGAGTTTCATCATTTTCAAGGTCCAGCAGGGTTCGGACAATAGCGTCAAAACAATTCCAATTCCTGGCTGCTTTGCCAAGCCCCCCGTAAACGATGAGCTGATCCGGGTTTTCACCGTTGTCCGGATCAAGGTTGTTGCACAGCATGCGCAGGGCTGCTTCCTGGTACCATCCCTTGCAGTGCAGTTCAGTGCCCCTGGGGGCTCTTACCGGGCGGGCAACTCCGCATCCGATGTTCAGGTCTTTTAAAATTTTCTCCTTATTTGTCATGATTTTCCTCCCGATAGGGTTGACTTTTATTTTTGAATTCGATACTACTTGTCTATACAAGTATAGATGTGATGTCAAGTTATTTTTAATTTTAGGAGAAACAGGAAATTCAATGTCTGTATCAGAACAACCCTTTGCCTTGTTTGAGAGGATCAAGAAAAGTATTGTCAATGATATCGAATCGGGCAAGCTGAAACAGGGCGACAAAATTCCGTCGGAAACCGAGCTGACAAGGATGTTTAATACCTCCAGGATGACGGCAAACCGCGCCTTGAAAGAACTCACGGAAGAAGGCAGGATTGTCCGGGCACAGGGTGTGGGCAGTTTTGTGGCAAGACCCAAACCCGAGGCTGCCCTTCTTGAGATTAAAAGCATTGCAAAGGAAATTGCCGAATGGGGAGGGTACCATTCTTCAGAAATCCTGGTGCTGCGGGAAGAAAAAGCGAATGGGGAAATTGCAAAGAAAATGGGGCTAAACTCCATGGACCCAGTCTTTCATTCCATTATCCTTCATAAGGACAGGGATATCTGTGTCCAGCATTCTGAACGGTTTATAAACCCAAAGGTTGCTCCCGACTATTTGAAACAGGATTTTAATACCATAACCCCCAGCGAATACCTTTTGGAAGTCGCTCCGGTCCAACAGGCAGAACATATTATTGAAGCAATGAACTGTAGAAAGGAAATTCAGAAGCGATTGAAAATCAAACCGGGTGAGCCTTGCCTGTCTCTGACACGGCGGACCTGGTCGTTTGATATGGTGGCCACCTACAGCATCATCATATCTCCTGGATCAAGATATAAACTGAAGGGAAAATTTACACGAGGATAAAAGATATGAAGGAACAAATCGTATTGCATGGGGATGGGTTTTTGCTTGAAGACCTGGTTCGGATCGCACGGCATAATGTGGGAATTAAGATATCAGAGGAATCTGTGTCCAGGATACATAAGGCAAGAAAACTGATTGATGAATGGGTCAAAAACGGAGAAAGAATTTATGGGGTCACAACCGGATTTGGAGCCCTTTCCGGTGTAACGATTTCCTATGAGGATACGAGAAAGCTTCAGAAAAAAATCCTTTTCAGCCATTCTGCAGGCGTCGGGAAATATCTGGATGAAGATGTGGTCAGGGCCATGATCGCCCTGCGGGTCAATGATTTTTGCCGCGGCAATTCCGGGCTGAGACTTGAAACCATTGAAAAACTTGCCCGGCTCTTAAATGACGGTATTATTCCGGTTGTCCCGGAAAAAGGATCAGTGGGAGCGAGCGGAGATCTGGTTCCCATGGCCCATCTTTCCCTTGTATTGATCGGGGAAGGGGAAGCCTGTATAAATGGAAAAAAAATGACCGGTGCCGAGGCCTTGAGAAAAAAGAAGATAGAGCCCCTGGAACTTGAGGCAGGTGAGGGGATCGCCCTTATCAACGGCACCCAGCTCATGATTGCCCTGGGGTGCCTTGCCCTTCATGATGCTTTGAATCTCTGTAAACATGCCGACATTGCCGCCGGCATGAGTCTTGAAACCCTGATGGGGACGCGGTCTGCTTTTGATCCCAGGATTCACCGGGCAAGACCCCATAAAGGCCAGATCATGGCAGCCGACAATATGCTGAGGATTACGGCCAATTCAGAGATTATTTCTTCCCATAAAGACTGCTCACGGGTCCAGGATGCATATACCCTGAGATGCTCGCCCCAGGTTCATGGGGCTTCCTGGGACGCTTTCGCTTATGTGGACAATGTGATCCGGGTGGAGATGAATTCATCCACTGAAAACCCTTTGATTTTCCCTGAATCAGAAGAATTTCTTTCCGGCGGGAATTTTCACGGTCAGCCCCTGGCCCTGGCCTGTGATTTTCTGGGTATTGCCATTGCAGAACTGGCCAATATTTCGGAACGTAGAATCGAAAGGCTGGTGAACCCACAGCTTTCAGGGCTTCCTGCCTTTCTGGTGGAAGACGGCGGGCTGAATTCCGGGTTCATGATCGCCCAGTATGCCGCCGCTTCACTGGTTTCCGAGAACAAGGTCCTGGCCCATCCGGCATCGGTGGATTCCATTCCCACGTCTGCAAACAAGGAGGACCATGTGTCCATGGGCTCCATTGCGGCCCGTAAGTGCCGGGAAATTGTTGCGAACGTGGAAGACGTCATTGCCATTGAACTTTTATGTGCTGCCCAGGCCATTGATCTTTTCACCAATATGAAGGCAGGGGACGGCACCCTTGCAGCCTATGAGGTCATCCGAAGCAAGGTGGGCTATATGAAAGAAGACCGGCTCCTGTCCAAAGATATTGCCATAGTAAAGGAACTTCTCTTAAGCGGCAGTATTGTCAAGGCAGTAGAAAATAAAGTAGGCAAACTCTATTAGTCCTTAAAATCAGGGGTCTATATTAAGGGGAGATCTTGACAAGCTTGAGATCTCCCCATAGACCGATGTTTTCCCCGATAATGATAACGATTCCCTGGACACCGGGGACTTTTTTCCCTGCATCAATGGCATTTTCAATATCACGTCCGGTCCGAACCATATTGCCTATTTTTGTGGCAACCGCATCGGCAAGGCTGCAGGAATCCGACAATATGGTCACAGCGTCGGCCTTTCCAAAGCTTTTTGAATGCCCGAAGGTTCCGGACGACGTGCATAATCCATAGGATTTGTCCCTTTTTTCAATCCTGATACCAGTGGTGATGCTGAAAGGGGAATTTTTGGCATAAATGCTGAAAATGGTTTCCGAATCCGATTTGATAAAAATATCGCCCCCGTTTTCAACCACCACCTCACGGGTACGGCTGAGCAGCCCGGTTCCGGTAAATTCCGCAACAGCGCCTGCCACGGCTGCCATGGGGCCCACCTGGGCCATTTGTCCGGCCTTTATCATATTCGTGATGATGGGAGGAACAGGAAAAAGATTTTTGACCGGGACAAGGGATGTGGCAAATTCCGGGTGAAATTGAATATAGGTTTCAATCTGATTCCTGCAGTCAAGAACGGATTTTAAGGCCATATCCGTCAGATCGGTTTCTGCCTGAATATTCAGATTGGTCTCTTTGACCGTGATATTAAAGGAGATGAGTCCTTTTTTCCGATGCAGGTTTCTATAAGTACGATTCTCAAACATTTTCAATGCTTTCCGGTTTTAAATAGTCCGGCGCCTGGCGGATAAAATAGGAATCGGTCATGCCGGAGATATAGTCCCGTACAATTTCAGGATGGGAATGAAGGTTCTGGTAGCCGGAAGACATGCCGGACAGAAAATCGGTAAAAACAACGGATTGCAGATTTTCTGTTTCAAGATCAATCATGTATTTTTCAAACAGGAACGAGAAAATATCGCCAATGGTAGAAAGATGCTTTTTAATAACCGGGTTTTTATAAATATGCTGATAGTTAAAGGCCTTGAGAGCTTTCAATGCCCTGGAGACCTTATCGGAAAAACCGATAAAGGACTGATCAAGGCTGTTTTTGATGAGATCCGTCACAAGGCTGAAGACAATGGTACCATTGGTCCGGCCGAGAACTTGGGCGCACTCCCCGGGGATATCTTCACGCTTCACCAGGTTCAGCCGGATGGCATCCTCAAGATCACGGCCGATATAGCTGATGGTATCGGCCATCCGTACGACGCAGCCTTCCATGGTCATGGGGATTTCATCACAAGTTTTTTTCTGTTTTAAATTTTCCAGCCAGGTGTCAAATTCCTTGAAGGTTCGATTCCCCTGAGGTGTCAGCCGGATGGAGTGCACTTCACCATTGTGGCATACAATGGCATCCATGGTCTGGAGACTTAAATTCCATCCCTTACCGTTTTTTTCAATCCTGTCGAGAAACTGGATGCTTTGAAGGCTATGATGGAAAAAACCCGCTCCATGGTCATGGGTCAGCTTTGACAGAAACCGTTCACCGTCATGTCCAAAGGGGGGATGCCCGATATCGTGGCCCAGGCTTGCCGCCTCAATCAGGTCTTCATTCAAACCCAGATACCGGCCAACGGTTCTGGCAATCCTTGAAACAAGCTGGACATGAATCACCCTGTGGGTGAGATGATCATTGTTAATCAGGGAAAAGACCTGGGTTTTATCAATATACCGGGTATATGAAAGGGAATTCAGGATGCGGTCTGCATCGGCGGAAAAAGGTTGCCGGTACTCATTTGCTGCAAATTCTTCATTTTTGCGCCGAAGGGCTGTATGGCTGAAGCAGGCCAGGGAACTAAAATTTTCTTTCTCCCTTGAATTCAGGAGAGCTTTAAATTCCCCGGCTTTTTCAAAATTGTCATTCAATAGTATAATTACAATTGTCTGGTAATATTTTCCACAACCTTGTCAAAGGCCCTTGTAAATTCTGTATCCCTTTTCTGAAGCATAATGGGAACACCGCTGTCTCCGGAAACAACGACATCCGTATCAAAGGGGATGGAGCCTAAAAAGGTAAGTCCCTGGGATTTAGCCGTTTTTTCACCACCGCCGGAGCTGAAAAGATTGATGGGTTCATGGCAGTGCGGGCATTTAAACCCTGCCATATTTTCCACAATGCCAAGGGTTTTTAACCTGACTGTCTTGCAAAAGGAAATGGATTTCCGGATATCGGCCAGGGCCACTTCCTGGGGGGTTGTCACAATGACACCCAACGCTTCCGGAATGGTCTGAACAACGGTCAGCGGCTCATCACCGGTTCCAGGAGGGGCATCGATAATCAGAAAATCAAGATCTCCCCATTCCACTGAACTGACAAACTGTCTGATCATTCCTGTTTTTGCAGGCCCCCGCCAGATGATGGCCTGGTCCTTGTCCTGCATCAGGGCCTGTACGGAAACGACCTTCAAGTTCTCATTAACCTGTTTGGGGAGAAGAAGATGGTCTTCGGAAATATCCAGGATTTCCGTCAACCCCAGCATCTGGGCAATGGACGGACCGTGTACATCAACGTCCATCAGGCCTGTTTTATATCCTTTTTGGGAAAGACTGGCGGCAAGGTTCGCAGATACACTGCTTTTTCCCACTCCGCCTTTTCCGCTTAGAACAAAGATTTTGTGTTTTATTCGTGAAAGAGAGGTCTTGATCGCCTCATCTTCTTTTTTCTGCCGGGAGGCCATATCGTTGCCGCCGCCTTGTGAAGGGCAGCCGCTGGTTTTTTTGGCCTTATCAACGCTTTCATGAATCATTTTATAAAATCTCCTTTGACAATATGATTAACAAGTCAAATCATTATGGTCATTTTCTTTACTCTGTCAACCGGAACATAGTGTCTTTTATGAGAGGATCAGTCTCAAAATCCGTAATCTCCAGGGTCATTATCCTGTTTTCTTTATCTTTGATCCAAAGTTTTACCGGGATGGAACCGGTCTCAAGGGGTTTATAGTTTAAGACATGGATTTCATATAAAAGCTTTCCAAAATTATCCAGGGATTGAATCCTGGTTATTTTTTGAGTGCTGTCGAAATTCAGGTATTGCGATTGCCCTTTCTCTTTTTGCCGGGTGATAATGGCGGCAAGGGATGAGTCTGACGGGGAAAAATAGGCATCATCAAAATCTTTTAAGGGAAGGTGACCAAGCAAGATGGAAATCAATTCGGACATTTTCATCGGGACTCCGAGATAATCTTCCAGATCCGTGTCATCCGAGTCGGATATATATAGGTCGTGTTTTCCGGTATGAGAAAAAAAACTGATTTTTTCACCAGTGGAAACGAATGTTTCTACAGGGTTTCCGGATAAAAGAAAAGTCATCCTGATTTTATCCGGGTGGACAGCGGCCCATGCCGTTCGATACCGGTCCTTTTTACCCGGTGTCTCAAGCGTTGCCCAGCCTTTCCCCTTGCTTGCGGTAATGTGACGGTTAAGGGATCGTGCCTCATTGGACATTAAAAAGGCCTTTTTATCCATTTGGGGATCGGTAACGGGTCTTGACGGCATACAGCCTGAAATAAAAAGGATCAGGGCTGCAAGGATAAAGACTGCGGGCAAGCGGCGCCGGTTATTCATTTGAATTGCTTTTGCATGGTTTTGATTTTTTTTTGAATCTGAATGACAATGTCTTTATTATCTTCCCCGGCATTGGATAAGGCCTTTTTATAGGTCTCAAGGGCATCTTTCAGCCTGTCGGTTTTTTGGTAGGCATCACCAAGGTGGTCGGCAATGATGGTTTCAAATGAAGTCAGTTCTGCTGCTTTTTCAAGATATTCAACAGCCTTGTTATAATCGCCTCTCTTGTAATAGACCCATCCCAGGCTGTCAACGATATATCCATCGTCCGGTTTCAGCTCATAGGCTTTTTGAATCAGTGCCAAAGCCTCATCCAGATGAATGCCTTTGTCTGCATAGGTATACCCGAGATAATTCAGGGCTCCGGCATCCTCTGGGTCAAGCTGAATGATTTTTTCCATAGTCAGGATACTCTCATCCTTAAGGCCTGCCTTATCCTGAACCGCACCCAGCTTGAATAAAAGAGAGGTGTTGTCGACGGATTCTTCAAGACCTTTTTTTAAGACAGCAAAGGCTTTTTCAAACCGGCCTTCCTTTTCAAAAAAGGAGGCAAGATAAGTTATTATATCAATATCTTTTGGATATGTTAGGACCTTGTCCTCAAGATATTCCACAGCAGTTTGATTTTCTCCGATTTTTTTATAAAGAAAAGCAGTCCGGATAATTGTTTTTTTATATTGCGGATGTTCGGGTTTGATTTTTCTAAAATGGACAATGGCTGTTTTAAAATCATCATTTGCTTCATGGGCCATGCCTGCGAAAAAATTCAGGGTTGAATTTTCAGGCTCTGCTTTCAGCATTTCGGAAAAAACAATGACAGCGTCCTTGTATTTTTTTTTGGAGATATATTCTTCTACGGCAACCATGGCCAGTTTTGAATTTTTTTCAATTTCACGCCCGAGCTTTATGAAAATGTCTCTTGCTTCCCTCACCATTTTATTTTTGTAATAATGGAGGGCCATGCCGATTTCTGCTTGTTCATTATCCGGGTCAATGTCCAGTATTTCTTTGTAATAATCCAGTATCGCCTGCTTGTTTTGAACCGGACTTTCGATGTTTAAGATCTCTATGAGCTGAAATCTCGACTCAATAAGGTCAGGCTCAAGTTCAATGGTTCTTAGAAATTGGATTTTTGCTTGATCATAGTCTTTCTGATTCACATAGATGACACCCAGGTAATAAAAGGCCACATAATAATCGGGAAATTGTGTGGTCATTTTTTCAAACAACTCCCGGGCGTTCTGATAGTTTTCCTTTTCAAGATAGAGTTTGCCGAGACGAAAAAACGCTTCCTTGTTTTCAGGGTCAAGGGAAAGGATTTTGTTAAGCGTCTCAAGGAGTTCTTTTTCACCAAGGGTATCTTTTTTCAATTCGAGGAGAAGCATCAGTGCATCGGGATTTTCAGGATTTATCCGGATGAGTTTTTCAGCAGCGGCCAATGCCTTCCCGGTATCCTGATTCCTTAAGTAAAGACCGACGAGATCCCAGGTGATGACAAAGGATTCAGGGTCCACGGACAGGGCCTTTTCAAGCGCGACCACGGCTTTATCAAACTCATTGTTTTTAATCAGAAATCGTGATTCAAGATAATAATAATTTGCAGATAAATCCTTTTCTTCACTGGTTGCATGGCCTTGATCCGTTTGGTGGGGCCCCTGTTGTGCCCGGTTAGGGTCTACCGGCACACAGCCTGTCAGATGGAAGATAAAAACAAAGAGATAAAAAATATATACGAGGTTTTTTTTCATAAGTCGCAGTCTCTTTTAAAGAATAGCAGTGATGGTTACCTGGTGTGGTCATACATATCAAAATCAGGCATATCTTTTTTAAAAAAAGCCTTCATTTTTTTTAAAATATTATTTTCAATCTGGCGAACCCGTTCGCGTGATATAGTGTATTCTTCTCCTATTTCCTGGAGAGTTTCAGGGCTGTCGGAAAAAATACGGCGTTCAAAGATTTCCAGTTCTCTTTCGTTCAGGCCTTTTTTAAACTCATCAACCTTGGCATGAAGAATGTCTTCAATTTCTTTTTTTGCCATCTGATCTTCAGATGAATCCGTCTCAAGATTGATAAATTCAATTCTTTCAGTATTTGAATCGGTTTTTAAGGGTTCATCAAGGCTTAAGTCCCAGTTGTCAAGCCTCTGGTCCATATCAACAACTTCTTTTATTGATACTCCCAGCCGTTCCGATAACAATTTTGGCTTTGGATCAAACCCCTGCTCAATCAGTCGTCTTTTTTCTTTTTTCAGCCTGAAAAAAAGTTTTCGCTGTCCCTGGGTGGTTCCGATTTTTACCATCCGCCAGTTGTCCATGATGAATTTGAGGATATAGGCTTTTATCCAGAAAGAAGCATAATATGAGAATTTTACGTTTTTATAGGGGTCGAATTTTTTGACGGCTTGAACAAGCCCGATATTGCCCTCCTGAATCAGATCAAGAAGATTCTGCATCCAGATTCTCTGAAATTCCAGGGCAATTTTAACTACCAGGCGCAAATTGGACGTCGTCATGATGTAAGCTGCTTCCTGGTCACCTTCCTCCTGGATGCGTTTCCCCAGTTCAAGTTCCTGATCTCGTGTCAAGAGCTTATATCTGCTGATTTCATTCAGATAACTTTGAATGGGATCGGATTTTACAAGGGCTTTTGAACTTGAAATTTTTGTCTTATTTGCAGGGATATAGAGATCTCCCCTGGTAAGTCGTGTGTTATTTTGATTGTCCTGATTGATGTCGTTCACCTTTAATAATACCTTCGATCGTTTTAATAAAAAAGAAGTATATCATTATCCTGATTGTGATAAAAGTAATATATTTGTTACTCTAAAAATTTCCAACCTAATTTTTTTATGGACAACCCGCACTATATCTGGTAAAAGAATTTTTTGTTTGCATTGGCGCCCGTAGCTCAGCTGGATAGAGCAACGGACTTCTAATCCGTAGGTCGGGGGTTCGAATCTCTCCGGGCGCGCCACTGATAGATATCAAGGGTTTTCAGCTTTTAGCCGAAAACCTTTTTTATTTCAGATGACATATAGGTGACACCTGGTCTTTTTTGTTTTTCGGCGGCCTTCGTTGTGTCTCGCCCGCCCGGTGAACAGCAGCGTTATCATTTAAAAGAGCTTGACAAATCGTACGATATTGCGTACCTTTATAGAAAATGTAGAGGTGAAATATGGCAACGTTATCTGCAACAGAAGCAAGAAAAAAATTATATAGACTCATTGATGAAACCTCAACAACCCATGAACCAATTATGATTACTGGAAAAAGGGGTAATGCAGTTCTCGTCTCTGAAAGTGACTGGAAAGCAATCCAAGAGACAATGTTTTTAGTAAATATTCCTGGGATGAGAGAATCTATACTGGAAGGATTAAAAACCCCGGTTGAGGATTGCAAAGAGGAACTTGATTGGTGAATTGGCGAGTCGTTTTTACGAAACAAGCTCAAAAAGACGCAAAAAAAATATCCTCTTCTGATTTGAAAAAAAAAGTGGTGGCGTTAATTGATATACTTCAAACAGACCCTTTTCAAGTTCCTCCTCCATATGAAAAACTTATTGGTGATTTATCTGGGGCATATTCACGTAGAATAAATATACAGCATAGATTAGTATACCAAGTTCTCAGTGAAGAACAGATTGTTAAAGTCCTTCGTATGTGGACCCACTATGAGTAAATCATAAAATAAGGCAATTACCTGATCAACCCAATGAAGCTGAAGGTCAATAAATCAAAGAGCGGAGTCAATCTGCCCTGGAAATCCGTATTCCAGGGCTTTCCTTTCACCGCAAAGCTTAAACGGCTTAAATGGAGATTCAGGCCCTACGCTGGTTTGTTTCGATTTGCTCCAATTGTAAGTCCGTAAGAGATAATGAAGGTGTATGGCATCCAATCGATTATAACCCGGTTCCATGGGAATTTTAATAAAAGATTGATTTACAAACCAGTGGTCGTTATATTCGGCATATTATCCATTTAAAAGAGGAACGTATGATTATTGTAACAACACATAAAGGATCGGATTTTGACGCCATGGCCTCCCTTGTGGCGGCAACCCTGCTTTACCCCGGAGCCAAACCGGTTCTTCCAACATCCATCAACGGCAATCTGAAAACATTTTTATCCATTCATAAAGACCTGTTTGATTTTTATTCGCCCAGTGATATCACCCTCGAGCATGTAGAAAAACTGGTGGTGGTGGATACCCATTCCTGGGACCGGCTGGAAGGTATGGAAAAGCTCAAGGATAAGAAGGATCTCGACATTGTGGTCTGGGACCATCACACAGAAGGAGACATGGATGCTGCTGAGAAGCATGTGGTTGAAACAGGTGCCACGGTCACGCTTCTCATCAATGAAATAAAAAAACGCAGAACCCTTATTACCCCGATACAGGCGACACTGTTTCTGATGGGGCTTTATGAGGACACCGGCAATCTGACGTTTCCGTCAACCCTTGCCGATGACGCCTATGCCGCAGGGTTTCTGCTGGACCGCAGGGCTGATCTCAACATTCTTTCCACCTTTTTAAGACAGGCTTACGGCAAAAAGCAGAAAGACATTCTCTTTGAAATGATCCAGAAGGCAGATAGAAAAGAAGTTGCCGGTTTTTCCATCAGTATTGCCAGGATGGATGTCGAGGGGCGGATTCAGAATCTGGCCATGGTGCTTCAGATGTACCGGGAAATCGTCAATGTGGATGTGGCCTTTGGTATTTTTAAAGATGTGGAACGTAACAAATGTATGATTATCGGCAGGAGCAATGTGGATGAAATCAATATCGGCATTCTCATGCGCAGCCTTGGCGGAGGGGGACATCCCGGAGCCGGATCAGCCCTTTTGCATGCAGTTAACCCGGATACTGTTGAAGAAATGCTGATGGAGCTTATTTCAGGAAACCAGTATTCTTCCATCCGGTTGTCCGATATCATGTCTTACCCGGTTGTTACCGTGATGGAGGATACCAAAATAGAAGAAGTGGTCATGATTTTGCGGGATATGGGATGCACGGGCGTACCGGTTGTCGATAAGGATGAAAATGTCGTGGGCATCATTTCCCGGCGGGATTTTAAGAAAATCAGGAAAACCAATCACATGCAGTCTCCGGTCAAGGCTTTTATGAGCAGAAAAGTGGTCACCATTGATCATTCCAAAAGCGCTGTGGAGGCAGCCAAACTGATGATCAAACATGATATCGGGCGCCTGCCGGTCATAAAGGATGGCAGGCTCATCGGGATTATCACCCGGTCCGATGCCATGATGTATTTTTATGATTTGCTGCCGGATTGAAGCTTCAGCTTTTTCCTGGCTTTTTCAGCAAGTTTTTCCCTGAATATTTTTGAGTTGTGACGGATGTCCACGGGAAATGATTTTTCAATGAAAATATGCTCGATTCCTGAGGTCAGCGGGTTGGACCGGGCAAGGGCAAGAAGTTCCCCGGTCAAGGCTTTTTCATCTTTTACGGCTGAATAAGGCTCAATAAAGATGACGGGTGTTTCGTCATTCCTTGGTCCGACACCGGCCAGGGCGCTCCTGAAAACCTTTTCATGGTTGTTGAAGACGGCTTCCACAGGAATGGTGAAAAGTGTTTCTTTGCGTGTCACGACTCTATGGCTTTTTCTGCCGCAGAACCATATCCTTCCTTTTGAATCCCTCCATCCGAGATCGCCCATGCGATGCCATATCCTGCCATCGGAATCTTGGATTTTTGAAAGCAGGTCAGCCTCCCGGTTATTGAAATAATGTTCTGTTACAAGGTCTGCCTTTACCATGATTTCCCCAACCTGTTTTTCCGGTACCTTGATTGTGTCATGGATCTGGGTAATGGGGCTGTCCGTAATCCGGATGATTTCAACCCGGGTATTGCATATGGGTCTGCCGATACAAAGGCCATATCCTTTTTCAGAAAGGGTTTTTGTTTCCAAAAGAATTTCATTGGAGCTGATGGATATGACGGGAACAGCTTCTGTGGCACCATAGGGGGTATGAACTTCAGCCTTGCCGGAAAGCATAAAGGCAAACTGTTCAATATTGGCCGGGCTTACAGGAGCACCGGCAGAGATGACCCGTCGCAGGGACGGCAGTTTGACCTGGTTTTGCTTTCCATATTTTCCCAGGCGGTTTAACAGGGCAGGAGAGGCAAACATATTGGTGACGCCGTGGTTTTCAATGGCTTCGATAATTTTTTGGGGATTTGCAAGGGCCGGTTTGGTCGGGTCCATATCCGGGATAACGGCGGTCATACCAAGAGCCGGATCAAAAAGGGCAAACAAGGGAAAGGTCGGCAGATCAATTTCATCCGGCCCGATCCTGAAATGCTCTTGTATCTGTCTGATCTGGGCATCAAAATTGCCATGGGTGTATACCACACCTTTGGCAGGACCTGTGGAACCGGTGGTGAAGACAATGGCGGCAATTTCATCCCGGGTTGTGCGGGCCTGCAAATAGGGCTTGTAAGGACCCGACATCAATTGGTTAAGGGTATGTCCCCCCCAGAACCATCTGTTGCCTACCGTCACCCAGTGTTTGACGGATTTAAAATAGTGGGGTTTCAGTTTGCGCAGAAGATGAGCCTTTTCTATCCCGATAAAGGCCACTGGTTTTCCTTCTTCAAGGCATTGAAGCATCCTTTCGATTCCCATGCCTGGATCGACTACCACAGGGATGGCGCCTAGTTTGAACATGGCAAACACAATGATGAAAAATTCCATACCCGGCCGGACCATCAGGATGGTTCTTGTCCCCCGGATAATGCCGATCCGTTCAAGACCGTAGGCCAGGCGGTCGGATTCCTGCTCAAGTTGGGTAAACGTTATCTGGCTGTATAGGACCCTGCCGTTTTTATCTCTTCCAGCCGGGTAAACGACTGCTCTTTTGAATGGATAGGCTTCCTGTGCTTTTTTCAGGCCCAGTGCAATATTGGTATAGGAGGTCATAAGAATTTCTTTTTCAGCTTGTACAGGGTTCCTTGTATCAGACCCGGTGGAGGTTTTTCTTCTTCTATTGATTTAGTCAGTTCCCGGGCAGGAACAAGGGCAGCTCCTGCAAGGTCAGTCAATTCCTTGTTTTTTTCATTTATCTGGATCATTGCCTGTTCCTTGTTTACACGAAACAGAACATAGATTTCTTTAACCGGTTTTTCGATTTTTAAAAAGCTTTTTTGCAGATTTATTTTTGCTTTTTCCCAGACTGCTTTTTCTTTTTCTGCAATTTTTCCCTGTTCAGGATATTGTTTTGCAATATCATCTATCCTTGCAATCTCTTTGTCCATTAAACCGATTTCAGTATTGCAGTTCAGGATGGCGGCATAAAGATCCGGAAAATTGTCAAAACAGAACCGGATCATTTCTTCCGGAAGGTTGATATTCTTCAGTTCAAGTTTTTGATAATCAGCTTTTAAGGATTCAGGGTCTTTGGGTGCAAAATAAAATTTATAAACCACCAATGAGGATGCTCCCATAGCGGTCAGGATAAGAAATAGAATAAAAACCAGTTTTTTTGAAAACCATTTTCTTTTCTTTTTTTCAGTATTTTTTTCCTTTTGGATCTGAGAATCATCCTTGGCAACCGGAGAGCCTTTTTTTCCTTTTTTATCGTCAGGCTTTTTTCCTTTTTTATCTTCTGATCTTTCCCCTTTATCTTTTCTGTCAGATTTCTTTTTGGAAGATTCTGTTTGGCCGCCGTCTTTTTTTTTCTTTTTCAAAAATTCAAGCATGATTGTTTATCACCCCTCAAGCCGGCTGAATATCAGGATCATGACCAGGCTTATGAAGTTAAAAAAGCGTTGATCAGACAAGCGGTTTCTCCAGGTTTATCTTCAAACAGATAATGGCCTGCATCTTGAAACACATGGGTTTCGGATCTTGGAAACCGTTGTTTGAATTCATTTAAAAACGTCAGATCAAATATAAAATCCTTTGCTCCCCATAAAAACATGAGGTTTGATCCGGGCAGCATCTTTAAATTGCGGTCCACATGATCGACCATGGCATAACTCCGGTCTTTTTCATCTATCGGTATATCCTGGACAAATTTTAAGGTGGCAATCCTGTTTTGCCATGAATTATAGGGTTCAACAAAGCCTTTTTTGACTTTTCCCGGTAACCTGTTTTCACAGGCAAGATACAGGGCGCCTCTGGCAAACACGTTCAACCCGAGGACTGCCGGGACTGCAAAAAAACGGATATATTTGATGATCTTTAAAACAAGGGGAAAGGTTTTTTCCTTTGGCAGGAAAAACCCGGAAGTATTGGTGATAATGATCTTATCTATTTTTTCGGGATGGCGGACTGCAAAGGCAAGCCCGATCATGCCGCCCCAGTCGTGGACAACAAGATTTATTTTTTCAGTGATGTTCAGGTCCCTGATAAAGGTTTCAAGATCAATCACCCGGGATTCAAGGGTGTAGGCATATGTTTTTGCATCCGGCTTGTCTGAAAAGCCGCATCCGATATGATCGGGTGCAATGGCCCTGAAATTTTGTGAAAGACTCATGATGAGGTTTCGAAAATAAAAGGACCAGGTGGGATTGCCGTGAATCATGATTACCGGCTTTCCCCGGCCCTTATCAATATAATGAAGCGCATGGCCCCTGATATTCATAAATTTTGATTCAAAGGGGTAAATCTCGTCAAAGGCCCGGGTGGAGGTCAGTATCCCGTTAATGGTTCTTTCTACCATTGGACACCCAGAATATAACAGTTCAGACCTGAACCTACACCGATAAAGGTCACAAAATCACCTGGTTTTAAGAATCCTCTTTCATCTGCAATGGCAGCAGTGATGGGAAGCGAAACAGTGCCGATATTCCCGAGGAAAGGGAAGGTGCAGAAATCTTTTTTAATGTCCTGGTTCAGCGCCTGGTAAAATTTTTGATGATGGATGGCCCCGACCTGGTGACCGATGAATTTATCCGGCTGATGGTCTGAAAGATTGAATTCTTTTTTAAACTCCATAAAGGTTTTTTGCGCCAAAGCCACACCATGCTCAAGGACAGCCTGTGCCCTGGTTCTCATGATGACCCTGGAATGGGTGGGCATACCGGTTTCTTCAAACCCCCAGTGGCAGAGATCGTGATGCTGAATGGCATTCCTGACCACTCCTCCTTTGAGGGCATGTTTCCGGTTGTCCGGATTACCGATACTCCCGTCGGTCAGAAGCACGGCAGCCGCACCCGAACCTCCGGTCATGGTGGCAATGGTATCTTTGTAGAAATCAATGCTTTTATGGGCATTGATCTCATCAACGGTTGAATCCACAATCTGACGGGCGCTTTCACAGGAAACCACCAGACCTGCCTTGATATTGCCAAGCTCGATTTCATTGGCAATATGGACCATACCGGTGATCATGCCGAGACAGGCGCTTTTGACGTCAAAGATATGGGCATTCTCCCCCAGGTTCAGCCGGTCTGCAATACAGCAGGATGTGGCTGGTTCAAATCCGTCCTGGCAGACACCGCAAAAGGCAAGGGTACCTATTTCACGGGGATGGATTTCCGCTTCATCCAGGGCTTTTTGTGCGGCAATGGCAGCGTGTTCGGCCAAAGTATGTTCCTTGTCCCAGTATCTTCTTTCGCGGATACCAGTCAAGGCTTCAAGCTGACCCGGTTCAAACCCGACCGCCCTGTAAAACGGCATGAGCTTTTTTTCAAGTTCTGCGGTGGTGACCACGTGAGGTGGAAGTTCATATCCGAATGATTCAATAAATACCTTTGAATACTTCATGTCTTGCTCCAAAAAAATTCCAAATCGGTTTGGGTCAGGCCTGAGAGTTTCATGCCCATATTCCGGTACAGAACAATCCTTAAACCATCGGAAAACATGTGGGCATCTGCCAGAACATAAGGTTCAGGGCCATAGGCCATTTTTTTTATCTCAATTTCATACCGGGCCTTTTTTGTCTTTGGTGTCACAGGACCCCGGCATTTCAAGTCACTTTCATTACCCGGCACAACATCATAATAGACATCATCCCGGTCGCTTACCCAGCCCATTCTCTGGGTAAAAATTCTTAAGGCATGGGCACAGCATTCATACATGAGGGTGCCCGGCATAACCGGATCATCAATAAAATGACAGGTTAAAAACCAGTCGTCCGGGTGGATGTCGGCCTCGGCAATAATGGAACCGAGACCAAACCGGCCGCCTTTCGGGTCAAATTCAAGAACCCTGTCGATGAGGTGCATCCTGCCGCCCGGGAGAAAAAGGTTTTTCCCAAGCTGCTTTCCCTTGAAATGAGGCCCGAAGGCAAGGCCTAAATCTCCGGATCTCAGGGCATTGACCGCTTCTTCTGAAAATCCTGTTTTTGAAACCGGGACAAGACAGGAAATTTCAGACCGGGTTTCCATCTTTTTCAAATCTTCATTTTTCAGGATAATACCGCCTGAATTTTCGACCTCTTTTTCCGTAAAAAATCCTGCACAGCCGTCCCTCATTGAAATCAGGAGCCGGTTGCCGATATATCCTTTATAATGGAAAAAAAACAGATATACATCCCCTTGTTTTAAAAAACGGTCTATTTCAATATGGTATTCAATGGTTTCCCCGGGTCCTGGCAAAGTTCCATGGAAGGTTACTTTGGCATCCAGGAGCCGGTATTTTCTTTTGCCCTTTATCACATGGTCTATGCCGAGCCAGGCACATAGAAACAGATCTGCCTGGCCTGCTTCAATGGAAATGGAAACCGGGGCTTTGCCTCCGTCAAGATACCAGGCGTTTTCTTTGACATCATGCTGGGTAATGATTTTACCCGAAGTCAGGGAGAGCATCTCCCCCTTGATCTCCATGATCCTGTCCACCAGCATCAGGGGTTCGGCCGGAAGCCTGACCCGGACAGGATAGGTGTCGATGATGTCAAAAGCCTTTCCAAGAACATGCCCGGCTTTTCCAACAGCATATTCAAGGCAGTCTTTTCTATCCAGGAAGGGAAGGACGGGCAAGGGTCTTTCTTTGCCTGTGAAATATTCCTGCGCTGAACCGGATATGCCGGGCCGGTCATTTATCAGGGTGGACGCTTGTCTTTTTGAATTTTCAATGATATGGCCGGCGAGAAGCGTCAGGGCTTTAAATTGTTTCTCCATTTCCAGCAGGGTATTTTTTGAGAGTTCAAGGAATTTTTCATGGGCAGAAGCGGTTCCAGGGTCTATGAGTGTAAAAAGGCCGGGGGCCGCATCGGGGGGAGAGCCGGCAAGAGCTTCAGGAAAGACCCGGTTTTTTTGAAGCTTCATAACGACTTCTTCTGAAATAACCCCTCTGCTGGTTTTCAGAATTATCTTTTCCCCGGCAATGGCACTGCTGCCGGTATGTATTTTTTTTCCAGCATAAAAATTTTCATCAATCTGGTTTTCTCCCCTCTTATATTCTTCAAGAATAATATGGGAAGAAGTACCGGCCAGGGTTATGGAGGCAACGCAGGCTTTTCTTGAAACCTCATGATCCTTTAAATTCCGGGGGAAGGGACTGTCCGGAGTGGATGGGCCGGACGGCAGCCGCCCATGATAAAGGCATAAAGCTGATTTAATGACTGAGAACAGGGAAGAGACCGCTCCGGTATTTCCAATTATAGAAGCTATGGAGGTGATATGGATACTGTCCCCACAGGATGCTTTTGAGATAATCTTGTTCAGTGCAGCAGCTTCGGCTGTGTCATGATCAAGAACCCCGGATGATGAGGTTTCATACAGGCCGATGTCTGAAAGGCCGGTTTTTGCATCTGTCAGCGCAGATTCAAGGGACCGGGCATAGAGGGTTTCAAGGATTTTTGGGTCAGGAAGGGCTTCGCCAGGAACAGGTCCTCCTGCAGAACCTGAAATCCCATTGATTACGCCATATATCCGATCATTATCCGCTATTGCCTGGCCCAATCGTTTCAGGACAAGGGCGGCAGCGCCTTCAGAAGGCAGGATTTCGCCGGAATGGGGTTTTGCCTTGTCATTAAGGGCAAATTGCCGGATATCCCCGGCAAGA